>CAZAWP010000102.1:2094-7620 GCA_964488855.1 uncultured Sangeribacter sp. | reverse complement strand
TTTGTAACCTTATAACTCTGACCTTTGTAACCGGATACCTCTAACTTTTGTAACCGACACCTCTGATAGTAACGATTATGCCAAAGCCCGTGAACTTATCCAAATACATTCCAATGTTATATCTTATTTATTTTAAATATTTTTTCAACCTTTCTTGCATGTTATCGTAAAATACACTATTATTGCAAATATCTAATACTGATACATTATGAATAGATTTGCTTTTATAATTATTGTCTTATTGGGGTGCATAGTCGTGGGATGTGAGAAAGATGATATTGCAAAGGAAAGTTCTTTAAAACCCCTTACGGTTGAATCCTCACAAGTTAGCCTGCACGCTGTCAAAAAGAATAAATTATATTTGACAGGAACGGTAGACTCTGACGCTACCGAGATTTATCTCGTAGGGGAATTTGAAAATGACCTGCGTAATTCCACGCAACCCATTTACATCCAAGCATGGGATGTACAAAATGATTATAATCTCAATCCCGCCGATGATGTTTATTATGTGCAGTGGAGCATCGACCGTGAGGATTTTATAGGTGATGCCATATACCAGCATGTCTTGCCACGTACCCCTATACACGAGTATCTTGATTCTTGGTCTATAGGTTTCGGACTGGGATACATCAACAATTCCGAGAATTTCTGGACCGATGACACCAATTCCTCTAATTTTAATCCCCAAACGGATAATAAACCATTAAAATGGAGTTGGGGTAACATGATTATGAAAGATGTTAATTCCAAACCTACACTAATTGTTGATATGGATAAAAACAATTCCGGTAAAGCAAGAGAAATATTGGTACGTATCACGGCTTCTGCCTATGAGTTTGTCTTTATTACCATCGTTCAAAACAACTGACGATACGTAATTTGAAATTTAATTTCTCCCTTATCCTTAATATTAAATTCTTGAATATTAAACTAATGGAATTATGAAATTGACAACTATCATAAAATACTTATCTCTCTCTTTAGTCCTCTGTGCGTTTGTGTCCTGTAAGGATGACAATAATGATGACGATCTGATTATCGATTACTCTCCGGTAAATCTAATTGTAGAGGTACTTAATCCGAACGGCGAGAATCTCCTCAACCCTGCCACTCCCGGTAATATTCTTGAATGGGATAATTATATTTATTGTGACAATCGACGCTATACAATCTCGGAATGGAATCCCGATAATTCACAATATCAAGTAGTCACCCGCGCATACTTTCCAAAATGGTATGGCGCACGCATAATATTGGCGTATCAGACAAATGAACCGGCAATCGCCATTGGTGAATTTAACGGTGGAGGAAGCGGCACCGCTCATGTGCTCCTCGTATTAGGGACACATACTTACGACCTATCCTTCACATCGAAAGTAAACGGCCTGAACGTAGACCGTCAGTTCTATCTGGACGGCAAGAAGCAGGACTCAAGCTTGTTTAAAATCGTAATTGATCAGTAATAGACATATATAAACACCGATATACAAAAACACGCGGCTCGATGTAAATCGGGCCGCGCGTTTTTGGAGACACCCTGTTGGGGTGTGCGATTACTATGGTAACAGGAGGGGATTAAAGGCGGAGCTTGGCGGTCTTGGCGGGAGTCTTGATGATGTAGACGCCGCCGTCGAGGGTTACGGAACCGGTTCCCTTAAGAACGACCTTACCGGCTGCGTCGATGACTACGCCGGGGGCGTTGAGGGTTATGGTGTTGCCCGCTACTGTGTAAGATGCCTCTGCTGCCATATCCTCTACACCTGAACCATCGGCTGCCTTGATGTTCTTGAACTCTTTCCAGCCGTCAGCTGCCTTGTAAGCCTCGATGCATCCGTTGGGAACGGTGAGGGTGGCATTGTCATAAACTGTCTGCTCGAAAGTTACTCCGGTGGCAGGTACCGGGTTAAGACAGGTGACTGTCTCGATTGCCTCGTCCTTGAGGAATACATTTGTACCGAAAGTAGCCACTTTCTCGCCGAAGGTAATGCTCTTCAGACCGAAGCACCAGAAGAATGCCTCTTTCTCGATTTCAACGACATTGTTACCTACGACAAACTCCTGCAGATTAACACAGCACTGGTAAGTACCGTCGGGGATAACTGTGAGTGCCTCGGGGAGTGAAGACTCAATCAGACCGCTCTGATAGAATACACCGTGGCCCATGAAAGTCACACCCTCGGGGATGGGCAGTGTCTGAAGTGCGGGGGTGTATGCGAATGCAAATTTATCAATATAGGTAACACCCTCGGGGAGAGCTGTCTCCGAAAGCAATTCACACTCCGAGAGGGCAAACTCACCAATCTTGGTTACGGTAGAGGGGATGGTTACTGAAGTCAGCGCTGCACAACCCTCGAGGAATCTGCCGGGAATCTCTGTCATGCCCTCGGGAAGCGAGATAGTCTTCATCTGTACGCAACCGTAGAACATGTCGCTGCCGATAGTGGTAACAGTGGCGGGAAGAGTGAACTCCTTAAGCTGCTCACACTCCTCGAAACAGCTCTCGCCGATCTCGGTAACAGATGCCGGTATGCTGATAGTCTCCAATGAGCTGTCCCAGAATGCAGCCATACCGATGCGTACGATACCCTCAGGAACTACGAAATCTTTGATGCCGTTTACCTCAGAGAGGGCAAGGTCACCGATCTCGGTCACTGTATAATCAACTCCCTCGAAAGTCACGCTTGTCTCGATAGTGGTCAGGTGTGCATAGTCAGCCTCGCTGCCACCGTTCTTGAAGTCGGGGAAAGTAAGTGCAACCGTACCCTCCTCTACAGAGATGATCTTGTAGCGGAGTTTGTCTACGGTGAAGAAGTCACCGTCCTTGAGGGGAGCCTTGACGGTATAGTGAAGCTTAACCTCGGGAGACTCGACTGTCTTGTCTCCGATGGTGAGTGACATCATGCCGGCAGGAATGGTGAATGTGTATGCACCGCTCTCGGTGAGAGGTGTTGCCACGGTCATGTCGATAGAGGCACCGACGGGGTTGGAGAATGTGATAGCATTATCCATCACCACACCGCTGAACGAAACAGTAGCGACACATTCACAGGCGTCTGAGAGCGCAACGGCATCGGCACCGCCGAAGGTTACGGTCACCATGTCGAGCGACGGCACGGTAGCACCCGATTCGGGAGAAGCAGTAACTTCAATTTCGGGAACGTCGGGGATAATAGGTTTGTCAGGGTTATCTACGATAACAGTCCACGACATGGCGGGGTTATCTTGATCACCTGACATGTCCCATGTAAACATACGTGCCGGAACCTCGACGAGATAGGTGCCTGACTGATCAACCGGTCTGGATAATGTAATCTCCACGGCACGGTCACCATTTATAGCTTTCTGAGTAACTGCAATCTCCTCCCCGTTTACTGTAATCGAACGAGGTGTAACGTAAACTTCGTGGTAAAAAGAATTACTTTTTGCAATGGTGATTACGGAAAGCGTTTGTACTGTGGCGTTGTTGCCCGGCGTTACTGTGTAACCGCTCGGGATAGCCGCGGTTGCTGCCAACGCATTGAACGATGCAACAGCTAAGGCTACTTGTAAATAATGCTTCATATTAAAAAGTATTGGTTTGTACTTATATGGTGCCGGCATTGCCGACGGGAAAGGTAGGTTTCAGGATAATCGGTTGATTTAATTTCAACCGATTATCCGTTATCATATCTTTACCTGAACCGGTTTTCCGCTATATTCCACTTTAACCGGAGTGTCGTTACCGGGGGTAACGACGCGGAAGACGCGGTCAGTTATCGCTCCCTTGTATGTACCCTCGGGTGCCGAGATGCTAAGCTGACGCGCCTTGTCGTCCCACTTGAAGGTGATGCGCTGCGAAGCGCCGTCCTCATAGTTGTAGTTGTCAAACTCATCCTCGTAGAGTACGAACTCACCGTCAGCACCGGGATAGACACAGATCTCAAGGTCATCCCATGGCTTCTCGGTGGAGTACTGGACTTCCGGACCAAACGGCATGATTGTGCCGGCAGGTACATAGAGAGGTATAAGCGAGGGGGTGACCGCACGGTCGATCCACTGACCGCCCTTGACGCTCTCACCGGTGTGGAAATCCCACCAGTCCTTGCCGGCGGGGAGGTAGAGGCGACGCGAGGTGACACCCGGCTCGGTGACCGGAGCCACGAGGATATTGCGCCCGAACATGTACTGGTTGCCCAAGTCATAGGTGACGGTATCCGCGGGGAAATCCATCACCATGGCGCGCATGAACGTGCCATCGTTGGCAGACACATCGGCTGACGTGCTGTAGATATACGGCAGCAGTCGGTAACGGAGACGTATCATGTCGGCAATGGCATCATACCAGACCTCACCGGGTTCGCCGAACTGCCAGATCTCACGCGGCACCTCCGTGCCGTGCGAGCGCATCATCGGCGAGAAAGCGCCAAACTGCATCCAGCGTGTGTACAGCTCCTGATACTCGGGATTGCGGGCACCTCCCCCGGCGTTCCATCTGCCGGCGAAGAAGCCGCCGATGTCACTGTTCCAATTGGGGATACCCATGAGGGTGAAATTGAGGGCTGCCGGTATCTGGTTGCGGAGAGCCTCCCACGTAGAGGGCACATCGCCGCTCCATGTGATGGAGCCGAGTCGCTGCTGACCGATATGACCCGAACGGGTGAGGATGACCACGCGCTTGTCACGGTTCTGCGCCTTCTGATGCTCGGCGATGCCGGCATTGTGCATAAGTGAATACGCATTCTTCACGAAGCGGTATGGGCCGACGGCTGTCATCACGTCGTAGTCGCTCTCCTTGCGCTCGATATGGTCAGGCTCGGTGGAGTCCAGCCACCAACCGTCGTTGTCGATATAACTGAAGATGCCGTCGTTGAGATAACGCCAGTAAATATCGCGAGCCTCGGAACTGTACACATCGTAAGGCTCGGCACCGCTCTGCGGCGGCCATGTCTTGAAATGCATGATATGTCCTTTGGCATTTTGCTCCTGATACTGAGGTGTCTTGGGACCGAAACCGGGCCAGGATACAATCATCAGGTGAGCGTTGTTGTCATGTATCTCCTGCGCCCATTTCTTGGGGTCAGGGAAGCGGTCGGCATCGAAGCGCTGACCATTCCAGAGACTGTCGGTGCCGTTGTACTGCGGCCAGTATCTCCAGTCCTGGATGATGCAGTCGATAGGTATCCGGCTGTCACGGTAGCGGTGAAGCACGTCGAGGCTCTCCTGCTGATTCATGTAACGCTCCTTGCTCTGGAAGAAACCGTATGCCCAGAGGGGTAGCATCGGGGCCTTTCCGGTAAGGTGACGTACGCCGCTGATGATCCCGTCGGCATCGCCGCCGTAGATGAAATAATAATCCGACCGGTCACCGAGCTGCGAGAAGTCGAGTACATTATCCTCATCGCTGAAATCGGAGATGGAATAGTTGTCGAGATAGACACCGTAACCCTGCACGGGCGACATGAAATATGCCGAGTAGGTGAACATGTTCTCGTTCTGCAGATGATGCTTGGAGTTGCGGCGGTTAAATTTGCCGTCCATCACCTG
>CAZAWP010000102.1:0-1994 GCA_964488855.1 uncultured Sangeribacter sp. | reverse complement strand
TGTCGCAGCCGGATAGCGGGTCACACGCACTATGGCGGGTGTATAGAATGTTATATCGACGGTATTGTCACCGACGGTCTTGCTCAGTCCGGCACCGTTGGCATCAGTAAACGCACAGAGCAGAAGCGCCGGTATGGCGGCATATCGTTTCATAGGCTCGGTAAGGTTAGATACTGAGGCGGCGGAGTGTGGAGACGAGTTCCTGGTTGATGGGTTTCTCGTTCTTGATAGCCTTGGTGAAGGGTACGTAGCAGATCTCGTCGTTCTTGATACCGATCATGACGTTACGCTGGTCGTCGAGGAGGGCATCGACGGCGGCGGCACCCATGCGCGAGGCAAGGATACGGTCGCAGGCTGTCGGCGAACCGCCTCGCTGCAGGTGACCGAGGATGGTCACACGCACGTCGTAACCGGGATACTCCTCCTTGACACGCTGCGCCAGGCCCATGGCACCGCCGGTAATGGGAGACTCCGCCACGAGCACGATCGAGGAGTTCTTGGATTTGCGGAAACCGTTCTGGATAAGCTCCGACAACTGGTCTACCTGAGTCGAGATCTCGGGGATGATGGCAGCCTCGGCACCCGATGCGATGGCACCGTTGAGGGCGAGGAAGCCGGCGTTGCGACCCATTACCTCGATAAAGAAGAGGCGCTCGTGAGAGGTCGCGGTGTCGCGGATCTTGTCGACGCACTCCATGATGGTGTTGAGGGCGGTATCGTAACCGATGGTCGAGTCGGTGCCGTAAAGGTCATTGTCGATTGTGCCGGGGAGACCCACGATGGGAATCGAGAACTCGTTGCCGAAGATGCGGGCACCGGTCAGCGAACCGTCACCGCCTATGACTACAAGCGAATCGATCTCATGACGTTTGAGCACATCGTAGGCGCACTGACGACCTTCGGGGGTCTGGAACTCCTTGCAGCGTGCGGTCTTGAGGATGGTACCTCCGCGCTGGATGATATTGGAAACGTTCTGGGTGGAGAACTCCTCGATTTCGTCGTTGATAAGTCCGTGATAGCCACGGTAGATACCATACACTTTAAAACCGGCGTAGATTGCCGCACGTGTCACGGCGCGGATCGCCGCATTCATTCCCGGCGCATCGCCGCCTGAGGTCAATATACCTACTGATTTAATCTTGCTCATATTTTCAGGTGTTATATTATTAGTATTAGATATTATGTCTGAGTGTCCGAAAAGCACCATATCCGACGTGACATACGGTTGCCTCTTTGTTTTTACATCGCTTTCTTGTAAATTTGCAACCGACATGGCTCCGTACTCGCTGCGGAAACCTAATCCGGTATCCTGAAACTTCAGGATAATCGGGATTATCTCAGGTAGTGTCACTTTAGATTCACAAATATAAAAAAATTAAATCAGAAGTTACTAAACTTCAGACTATTTTTCAAAAAATATACAAAACGATATACAGATATGAATAATAAACCGGTAAAAAATATAATATTTGACTTGGGTGGCGTGATAATAGACCTCAAACGCGAGGAAGCCGTCAAAGCTCTCAACGAATTGGGTCTCGCCGATGCCGACGATATGCTGGGCCTCTACGGACAGAAGGGGATTTTCCTTGCCCTGGAGGAGGGTAAGGCGACGGCTGCCGATTTCTTCGACGAGATACGCCGCCGCACCTCTCCCGACGTGACCGACGTGCAGATTCAGGATGCCCTCAACCGCTTCCTTATACGCATACCGGTGGAGCGACTGCAGATGCTCCGCAAGTTGCGCGAGGCAGGTTACCGTCTTTACGTCCTCTCCAACACCAATGCCATAATGTTTAACAGCTGGATCCGCGATGCCTTCACGCAGGAGGACCTGCGTGTCAATGACTACTTCGACGGCATCGTCAAATCGTACGATGAGGGTATCTGCAAGCCGGATCCGGAGATTTTCGCCCGAGTGGCGCGCCGTTATAACCTGGATCCCGCCGAGACCCTTATGCTCGACGACTCCGCCAAGAACTGCGCCGCCGCCC
>CAZAWP010000101.1:0-7710 GCA_964488855.1 uncultured Sangeribacter sp. | reverse complement strand
GTGGTCGATAGTCTCCTTGATACACTCGGTAACCGAACCCATGGCGATGATAACGTTCTCAGCCTCGGGATCACCGTAGTAATCAAACAGACCGTAGTTGCGACCTGTGATCTTGTTGATCTCCTTGATATAGTTCTCTACGATCTCGGGAACAGCAGAGTAGTAGTTGTTTGAAGCCTCACGATGCTGGAAGAATACGTCGGGGTTCTCAGCCATACCGCGAGCTACGGGAGCATCGGGGTTGAGAGCGCGGCGACGGAAGTCAGCGAGAGCATCCTGATCGATCAGCGGAGCGAGATCCTCCTCGCTGAGAGCCTCGATTTTCTGGATCTCATGAGAGGTACGGAAGCCGTCGAAGAAGTTGATGAAGGGGACGCGGCTCTTGATGGTTGCAAGGTGGGGAACTGCTGCGAGATCCATAACCTCCTGTACCGAACCCTCGCAGAAGAGGGCGAAACCGGTCTGACGGGTAGACATCACATCCTGATGGTCACCGAAGATGCTGAGGGCATGTGAAGCAAGCGTACGTGCCGATACGTGGAACACGCAGGGGAGCAACTCACCGGCGATCTTGTACATGTTGGGGATCATGAGGAGCAGACCCTGCGATGCAGTGTAAGTAGAAGTCAGTGCGCCTGCCTGAAGAGAACCGTGAACGGCACCGGCGGCACCTGCCTCACTCTGCATCTCCTGTACCAATACTGTCTCGCCGAAAATATTCTTTCTGCCGGCGGCTGCCCAGTCGTCTACATACTCTGCCATGGTCGATGACGGAGTGATAGGGTAGATGGCGGCCACTTCGCTAAACATATAGCTGATGTGGGCTGCGGCCTGGTTGCCGTCGCACGTCAGAAATTTCTTTGTTTTGCTCATAGTGGTTTTGATAATAAATTATTGTTGTTATTGAATTTTCGTTTGTCTAAAGCTATGAAATGTCGTTTAGCCGGGATACTGCAATATATGTCACGGTAATCCCTGATATGCTTCTTTGCAAAGATACAAAAATTTTTATAACCGTGCATACTCTTATTTGACAATAACTTTAGTTTTGCCAACTGACAAGAAATTCAGCAATTACTTAATAAAAACTTCAGATTCATTACTTGACAATAACTTTTGTATTGCCGACTATATATACACCCGGAGCAAGGTCGTCGACAGCTTCGCCTCTCCTGACGTTACGCTTGATTACCTGACCGGTGATTGACACCACATTGACCGGTTCGTCATCATTGACTATAACGGGAGTTGCAAGTATCTCGGGTGTATAATAGAGATGGAAATTGTCGAAGCATGTCCAGTCGGCATCTTTCGACTCCGATTTACGGATACCTATACGTAGTGTACCACCGTCGGTGAGAGCGAATCTTACACGGTTGTTCCCGTAAAAAGCGTTGGTATTAAACGCCTTGTTTGCCTGCGTCACATTGTCGGGATAGGTGTATGGATTGGCAGTATATTCTGCCGAATCATCGTAGAGCGACATTATGGGTGTCTCCGCTTCGCCGGCATAGAGATAGGCGAGCAGACGCTCGGTACCCTCTGCGTGAAGATTGACAGCCTCCTTGCCGCCGTTGCGGTAGAAGCCCGAGCATGTCAGCGTGTAGGTACCTGCGGGCATACCCTCAAGTTCCTGATAGGTCTCAAAGGTCTTGTTCCACTGCTCGGCTACACCTGCAGAGGTTGCGGTAAATGCAGTGCCTTGCCAGCCGTTGCCGTTATTTCCGTTGAAGTCCGGATTGACGATGAGGGAGGTTATATCACCATCCTGCGACTGCTCTGCCAACTGCGTTACATAGACTGCATTCGCTGCATTGAGTTTGTCGATAGCCTGATCGATGGATTCCAGAAGGTCGGTGACCGTGCGCTTCTCAAGGGCTTTCTCCGCAAAGTTGATCGCCTCGGTAAAGGTTGCCGAGCCTGTGGCACGTGCTCTCTCAAGCATAGCTAAAAGTTTGTCCCAACTTTCGAGCATCTTGTACTCATCCTCTGTGACTGTAATCACCGAACCGTGCTGGAACTTGCCGTTTCCTTCAAGGTTCATCGAACCGGATACGTTCTTACCCTCGTGGTCAGTGTCACATACCTTGTACGCCGAGCCACCGCTGTAACGCATGTAATAGAGGTTCCAGTCATCCTCGTCGATACGACGTACGGTCGACGAACCCTCCACGAGTTCCGAACCCTCGTTGGTTACGTGACCGATCTCCTCCCATGCCGAACCGGTGAGTGTCGGTGCAACGAGCTGCCAGGGACCGCGGTCGTTTCCGCCGGCATTCTCATGTTTTACCCAGAAGTGATAGAGACCGTCAGTCTCGTTGTAGACAATGTCGGCATCAATCACGGCATAACCGGGGTCATAAAGCAGACGGGGCTGTGTGAGGGTCTTGAAGTCCTTGTCGGCATACGAATAGACGATGCGGTCGTGGGTATCACCGGCATTTGTCGAAAGTACCGAGTAATACACGAGATAGCCACCTTTGCCCTCAAAAGCCGTAGCGTCCCAGATGAACTGCGGTGCCCACACGCGGTTGATGGCTGCGTATTCGGCATCTGTCTTATAAAGGTCGGTAACTGCCTCGGGATCCGAGAAGATTGATTTACCGTTACGGAAATCAAAGACGGTGCTCTCCCAGTGGATAAGGTCGGTTGAGCGGAGCAGGTCGATACCGTAGTTGAACCAGTTCTTGCTCGTGGCGTTGCACATATCGGTGGTGACCATGAAATATTCATTATCACGTTCGCCGCGGCTCAAATAAGCGTCGCGCGTTCCGTGTTCGATACCTGCCAATTCGGCGGTGTTGAATATCTCGTTACCGTTGATGAGCTGATTGAAGCGTTTACCCTTATCCTCCTTGCTGCCGAGGGCATAGTTGGTGATCTCCTTACCGCTGTTCATGTAGCAATAGAGGTAACCGTAACGGTCATCGGAGGGTGCCAAGGTTACGGGGAAAGTTATAGTTCCGGTATTCCCCTCGGCATCAGTGATATTGGCGATAAGATTACCGGCGTTCACCGCCTTGTTCCCTTTCTCCTGAGCAGTCACGTCAAGACGTGCAGACCACTCCGATTTGTTGAGAGCTATAGCTGAAGAGGCACCCGGAGCGAGGGACCACTCGATTGAAGTGCCGTCCGAGAGCGACAAGGGGAGAGGTGCGTATGCGTGGAGGTGCGCCAGGCGATTGCCGAGACTGTTAAGCGACTCCTTGATTACCGCGAGTTCGGCTGCCGACAGGGATTTTCCGGATTGCTTAACAATGTCAGATACGTTAAATTTCAGTATTGTCACCGAGTTTGCGGGGGCGGTGAAAGTTGCCTCGTTAGCATCGACGGTGATATTTCCTGCCTTTGGACTAACGTTGTAACGGTTGTCTGAGGTGTTCTCCGCTTCCGAGTCATTGCCGGTCAGAAGGATTGACTCACCGCTGACAAATTTAGCATTGGCAAGAGAGATGACAGCCTCCTCAGCATCGGGAGTCATATTTACGATCTTGCAATAAAGAGTGCCCGTAGCATCGTCTATATTAGCCGACATGTAGAGCTTGCGGCTCACGGGAAGGGTGATGTCATGGATAAGTTCTCCGTCGAGGTAACATTTCACATTTTGCCCGTCTACGACAATCTTACCGTGGTAAGTGCGCCCGGTCTCGATAGACCCGCTCTTGATGTCGTACTGTGTCTTGGTGCCGTTGGTGCATATCTCGAGAGCGTGCTGCGTATTGTTCCATCCGGCAATGTTCCACCACATATAATTTTGGTCATTGTCGTAGTTAAATGCCACGAGGAAGCCCTCGGCACCTCCGGTCTTTACTCCATCAAACTCAAATACATAGTTGTCGGGCATGTCCTGACCGCATACAGCCATGACTCCCGATACCGACGAATTGGTCTGTGTAAGTGCGCCGCCGTTTACTGACCAGCCGTCGCCGAATGTCCAGCCGCTCGGTCGGCTGCTGAAAGTCTCGGAGAGAATGGTATTACCCTGAGCATCGGTTACTTTGACATTATCAAAATTGGCTGCGGTGTTCCATGTCGAGAAGGCTATCTTGTGACCGTTCGAGAGTGAGTTGCCGGCCTCTGTCCAACGTATGTTTTCCTTACCGGTGTAGTTGGGGAAAAGTTGCTGAACGTAGTAGGAGGGAGTGCCGTAAGAATATGAAGTGTTGAAACGAATCATATCGGGCATCCAACGCTGGTCGTTCTCATTGACAAAGATAGGTGCGTAGCTGTTCATCACGCAGATGTCGGAGTTACGCTCCATTCCGAGCATGTAGATAGCCTCGCCCAAGGCAGCACGCAGCGAACCGGTGGTACCGAAATCACTGGTCACGGCATATTCGCCGGCATAGACCTTCGGTCCCTTGCGGTCGTAAAAATCGTACTTGGAGTATGTTGCGCCGAACCATGTCGGATTACGGTAATAATGTTCATCGACGGCATCGACGGGATGATTGTTGCGCCACGACGGATTGTCAGTACCCCAGGCCTCCACGTTTCCGATGATGAGCATGTCGGGATACTGCGCCTTGATGGCGTCGTAGAACGTGCGGTAGCGCTCGGCGTAATGGTCGCTCTGTTCGGAGGCATTTGCCTGATAGTTCTCGTTACCGATCTCTATAAGACGGAGGTTGAAAGGTTCGGGATGACCGTTCTTGGCGCGCTCGGCACCCCATTTTGTGGTTACATCGCCATTGCAGTATTCGATGGCATCGAGAGCTTCCTGCACGTATGCGTCAAGGTCGGTGTAACTCTGACTCCACCCGTGTCCGAGTCCGATATTCACCACATAGAGAGGTTCGGCGCCAAGGTCTTCGGTGAGCTGTAGGAGTTCGTGGAAGCCCAAGCCATCCGATACACGGTAATTCCAGTTCACATTAAGATGACCTGGCCGGGTCTCGATCGGTCCGATGGTCTTCTTCCACTCGAAGCGGTTCTGACTGCCGTTCTGATACGTACCTTCGATGAAGCAGCCTCCGGGAAACCGCACGAAAGATGGTTTCATTGCCTCAAGCATCTCAGCCAAGTCTATGCGGCAGCCGTTGGGACGGTCCTTGTATGTCGGCGGGAAGAGGCTCACAACATCCATGGTCAGCGTAGCCGCCTTGTCAGCCGTAATCTTTAGTCGAGCGTCCGGACAGTCTGCGGTAGGCACAAAAGTGGTCTTGAACTGTTTCCAGTCCTTCGAGGCGTTTACCGTGAGGTCAGTGCCACCCACTTCCTTGCCATCCTTGTCAATTAGTGAAACATGGAGTTTGCCGTTATATCCGGTTGCCGATTTGAGCCAAAGAGAGAAAGAGTAGGTTTTGCCCGCAGTGGCATTCATACCCCAGAAACCGGTGTTGATGATAGCATCGCCGGCAGTTTTAAAATTTACCTCAAGGGCACGCTGCTGAGCGTCATTCAGGAGACCGTCGGTAACGATTTTCCACGTTGTCTCACCGGTTTTCGACCAACTCTGGGGTGTTGAGGCATCCTCAAACGAACGGTTTCGGACGAGTTCGGCGTAGAGACCGCCGTCGCCGGCATGGTTGATTTCTTCGAAGAAGATACCGTAATGAAGATTACCGATCTTCGTGCCGCGTCTGCCGGCATCGAGATTGAATTGAACCTGTGCTGAAACAGGCATGGCGAGAGCTGCAAGCATCAATGCACCGCAGCCACTCTTTACAAATGAGTTAAATTTCATGTATGAGGTTAGTCAGTTATTCTTAGCTGTTATTCGCCATATATAGTAGATAGCTCTAAAGCTATCCATAGACATATAGGTAATTAGCCGACATGAAGTGATACCGGCTATTACTTGCAAAGATACATCATCTTTACCATATTATGTATATAAAATGCCTCCTTATTTTTGAATAAGTGCAAGATTTTTGGAATAAGTAACTATTGAGAATTAATGAATAGATAAAACTTAGTTATTTTTGGGATAATTTCCGTGCAGACCGAAGGAGCATAGCGGGCTATGTGACTGAGGGATAAGCGGAAAGTAGCCAAAAAGAACAAGTTTTAGCATTCATGGGTCTTGGTTGCTTAGTATAAATTAATTTTCAATAGTTACTTAAGTGTAAACACTTAATCGTAAATTACTTCACAAGGGAAATCAGACGCTTTTCACCCTTGATTTTCTTGCTGCGGAGTGTCTCGATAAGTTTCTTGGGGTCGGGTACATTGACAGCTACGAGTGCATAGTGGTCGTAAACCTCGATGGTGCCTATCTGCGACGCATCGAGACCACCCTCCTTAATTAAAAAGCCGACGATGTCTCCCTTTGACAGTTTCTCCTTCTTGCCGGCTGAGAAATAAAGGGTCTCGGGGTAACTTCCTTTGATAGCAGGTACGGAATCGTCCGTCCAGACAGTGTCATCAAATTCGATAAACGGCTTGATGTCTTCGTCGGGACCGATGAGAACGTAAACATCACCCGAATTATCGACACGGGCCGTTCGACCGTTGCGGTGTGTGTGCGTCTCGGGAGTCAGTGCCTGGTGATAATGGATAATTGACTTCACATTCTTTATATCAAGACCGCGGGCTGCCAAGTCGGTTGCCACGAGTACGGGACGAGAACCGTTGTTGAAGAGTGCTACGGCTGTCTCACGGTCGCGCTGGTCAAGGGCACCGTGATAGAGCACCGCCGGAATCCCCTCGGAGCGCAGGTATTGGGCTACTCGCTCCGCACTCTCGCGGTGATTGACGAAGATAATGCTTCGTTCGTGGGCTCCGGTGTCGGCTGCCAACTGATTGAGGAGGTTGCGCAGAGTCTTGAGCTTATCCTTACCGTCGCTGTTTATCTGATGCATGCGCAGACGCGAACGCACATCCGTCTTGTCGGAGATGAAATTAAGAGTGATAGGATTATTGAGTTTAAGGAAGTCGGGGAGGACATCGGCATTGGTCGCTGAGGTCAGGATTACGCGGCTGACATTCTTAAGTCGGGCGATGATTTTCTTCATCTCCTTATCAAAGCCGAGTTCGAGCGACTTGTCAAATTCGTCGAGCACAAGGATACGGCAGGGGAGTAGGTCGACATTGCGCCGTTCGATATGGTCGAGCAGACGTCCCGGGGTCGCCACCACGATGTCGGTGGTAGCCGCCAACGAATTGACCTCATCCTCAACCTTATGACCGCCGTAGAGAGGGGTGACCTTGAACCCCACGGCGATAGAATTGATGATGCCGGTAATCTGGATAACAAGCTCGCGCGACGGTGCAATGACGACCGCCTGCACGCGCCCCGTTGAGGGTTTGAGCATTTTGAGCATCGGCAGAATAAACGCCAGCGTCTTACCCGATCCCGTAGGCGATAGGAGAATAATATCGCGTCCCTCCGTCGCCGTCGCCATCATCTTCCGCTGCATCTCGTTGAGTTCACTGATCCCCAACTTCGTCTCAATAAATGGTAAAAACTCTTTCTCTTTCATAACTCAGTTAATCATAATAGTCTCGCCGATAAAGTGACTCATTTATCCTTACTTTATAATCGGCACCTCATAATAATAACGCTCCGAGTCCTAATCAAGTTTTATAAAACATTCTACTCCTTAAACCGAGGTCGTAAGGTTCAGAGAGTAATGTACGACTATCGCACAGATGAAGGCGAATTGTTTTCAGTTGTAGCGCCAACATTGAAAGAGTGCAGAAAGAAACGAGATGAATGGCTCGCTAAGAAGAAATAACGACAATGCCATAGTCGCAACGAGAGCGGAC
>CAZAWP010000100.1:4145-8158 GCA_964488855.1 uncultured Sangeribacter sp. | reverse complement strand
ATCTATTGATTTAAATTCTTGTGATTTATACAGACGGTTGCACAGACTGGGTAATACATGATTATGTATTATATTATTGATCAGACGCGCATTACCATGATGCTTATATCGCATAGCACCGCGAATTAATTCTTTTAGATTGCTCATTGCTTTTTCACTAAGAGAAAAGTCAATTTTAGTTAATTCTGTAATAGCAATTTGTAGCATCTGATCAAATGAAAAATCATTGAAATGCCATACATTTGGAAATCTAGAAGCCAATCCGGGATTTGCAGCGATAAAATTAGAAATAGATTCAGAATAACCAGCTCCAATAACCATTACCCCGGAGTATGGATCTGAAAGTATAGGCATGAGTGTATCTATCGCTTTTATTCCGAAATCTTTGTTGCTGAATGGAGAATCAATATCATTCTCAATCAAACTATAAATCTCATCGATAAACAATATTCCGCCATTAGCCGCTTGAATAAGATCTGTCATTCGTTGTTCAGTTTCTCCAATCCATCTCCCAACTATCTGTGCTCTACAGGTTTCAATAATTTGACCCTTTTTGAGGATTCCTTCTTCCTTGTATATTTGCGCAATCAACCGTGCAACAGTACTTTTTCCTGTTCCGGGATTCCCCGTTAGAAGCAGATGAGGTAATCGTTTGGGGATCTTATGACCCGCTTTTTTACGCATGTTCATTATTTTATAATAGTTTATCTCACTTTCAATCTTTTCTTTAATATTATCCATACCGGTCAATCCACTTAATATTTCCATTCCTTTTTTCATCTTGGACACCGAATCGAAAAGGGGTGAGACTATAACTGAATTAACTGATTTACTTTTTTCTTTTTCATCACGCTCGGTCTCCTCACAATATGTTTTAAAAAAGGCTACAAGCTCATTATATGTGGGAATTATTGAGTTAATCATAGTATTGAGGATTTCGGGTATATGATTTATAATTTTATTTATCTAATGTGTAATGGCAGATAGCTCTTTTAAGTCTTTTACTTATCCTATCAGACAAATGAACTGGATAGATGACTTTGACATCATCGCAATAAGATAAGATAAGTTGCTCTATTTCATAATTAATAATTATATTTAGTATAACTATGGCAGAACCATCCGGTTGAATTTTCAATCGTTGAGACCCATGTATCGGTTTGGTTTGGATATAGGGAACAATTTTATTAGAGAACCATAGTCTGACTTCTTCAACCGTGGATCCTGTAGGCTTGCTTACACCAACAATTTCGCTAAAATAGTCATCGTTAAAATCCAGGTCATGTTCATAGAAATCAATTTTGCGATTCTTGCATATTCCAACCTGTATCATCCGATCAAGAGCATAAATAGTTATACCTTCACGAGTGTTTTCTTTCGCTAACAAAAACCACCGATTATTATATTTCTTAAGATAGTAAGGATGAATGGTAACCGTTGTCTCATTCTTATGGCGGAAACTTCTATATGTTAGTTCTACTACCTCTTTATGTGTGATAGCGTGAAGGAGAATTTTAAAGTACTCTAATCCTTTTACATAAATATTCTGATCAAACCCAACTACTTTATTGAAATCAGTATTAATATCCAGAGTAAGTTTAAGTCTCATAGATAATTCAGACAGCCATTCCGTCTGAGGCAATCCCTCGAATCGAGACAATAAATTTACCGTTTGGGTCAGCATAGTTAATTCTTCTTCTCTAAGAGGTATGGAATAAAAAGATACTTTAGAATCCGCATAGCCATACCCACCATAGCGCATATCATCATCTCTAACAATTTCAATTGCCGGGTTGGCAAGTTCCATGGATAACATATCATTTCGAATAGTATTGTATGATTTTACTTCAGAATACTTTTCATTACGTAATTTTTCATTGACTTTATCGAAGATAAATTTAGTGGTAACAGTACTATACCCTCTTTCCTGTCGCTGGACAGCTCCAAGATGAAGACAGTTATCAATTACTCGATATCGTATTTCTGACTTCTTGATATGTGCCATGATATTAAATTTAAATTATCTAACCTACTTCCTTTTACTACCTCTTAACCATAATTGGTTATGGTAAAAGTCTACTGATTGCAAAAATAAGCAAAGTCGACTCAATATTTTTGCGTCAATTGTATTTTTAGATAAAATGGGGTACTATATAAAATAGATTATCGTTTATGGCATTTCAATTTAATTAATTTTCACCCAAGAGAGAATGCAATTTTCTATAAAGATACATCGGCGCAATAATAATGGAAATAATTAATTATTTTTGTATTGCATCTACTATATGCAATACATAAATAGAAATCAGGAATTTATTATAATGACTTAGTTTTATATGGAGAGACAAATATTAAATAGAATACCCATCGGTATAAAAGTTAGATTAATCCTAAATCCTATTATAAATGAAAAGTATGACTCTATAAATAATTGGGAAAGTAACAACTTAAATAAGGTTATTAAATACATTACTTCCCTTTCTGGTATTGAAATAGTAAAAGCCGATAAAGAGGATGAAATACATGCGTCATATAAAGGGATTAAATTTCTGCTATATGATAACTCAAGAAAAATGGATAACGGTTATGCTACTGTTATTAATATAGACCCATTAATCGAAACAGCTTCTTTACCCGATGCCATTATTGTAGAAGGAAAGATTTATATAGCATACAAAGTATCATGTGAGTCTATTAATGTTAGCCTTAAAAAATTAATTCTTAATAGAGTGCTTCAATACATAGATAATTATAGTGGTCTATCAAAATTTATAGCACTCGAAACAATCACATCAAACCAAGATTGTGTATATCGTGTAATAAATGAATCCCTATACGAAATTGATCACAAATCCTTTCTTCCTTATAGACTTGTTTGGGATTACCCTAAACAACTTTCGCACGTAGTTGAAATTCCAGACTTTGTTTCTGATATTGCTCCTATTGTGACACTCAATTGGGATAATGCCCATATCATCAAAGGAGCATCCAAATTCTGGGACAAACACACACTCCTACAATTTGGATATTATCAAAATAAGTTTATGGATAAGAAGTTTAATGTTTATTCAATAATGGGAATAAGTGAAGATAAAAATGGTGACTCCAAAATTTGTCTAAGCCTATTCCGCATAGATCCCGAAATAAAAATTTTGAAACTCCATCGAAATTTAAACGATCTATATCGGTTGGATCAAATTGATTTAGAAACAGTCTATGAGAAGGTTGAGGAAATCGAACTCCATGGTTTTGTATATTCCGACACAGCTACACGTGTAACTCATACAGATTTTATTAAGAATAACAAAATGTTACCCAATCTTAAAATTATTAAAATTATAGATAGCAACGAACATATACTTATAAAAGATAATTGATAATTTAATACGTATCAATTCGTTGGAAATATAAGATTTTTTCTTATATTATATTTACATTTTATCCCAATATTTGCATTATTTAAATAATTTGTATATATTAGGAGGATAAATACTTACGCCAAAGAATTGGCATAGTATTTATTCAGATATAGAGTACTATTAGTGCGCCAGATACTCTAAATTCAATAATTCATCTATATAATTATTTATAACACCGATTATTCACACTTAACCTAACTATATGAGAAAATATTCACTCAGACAATTAATGATGGTGTCGGGTGGCGCAGCGGTATCGCTCGCGGTCATGGCAGGTGCCGGTATCCGCGAACTGCGTCCCTCCTCCACTCAGGCTACGATGGCTATCGGTCAGCTCTCCACGGAGAACTTCGCCGGCCACATAAACCGTCAAGGCAGTGCACAGTTTACCCGTCAGTCTAACCGGATGCCCGAGATGAACACACCCGAGCGTCAGGCGCTCCGCGCACGTGTGGCAGCCTCCGGAAAGAGACTGCGCGGTGCCCTCATCGACAACAGCGAGTGGTGGGTAAGCACTCCCCAGCACGGTCTCTACGAGTTCTCCATCACCCCCGGTGATGCTACATATACTCCCGTCAAGCTTGACGAGAAACT
>CAZAWP010000100.1:0-4045 GCA_964488855.1 uncultured Sangeribacter sp. | reverse complement strand
TTCGGCTGCTTCGACGTCGAGTCCGGTCAGCTTATAGGCCTCAGCACTGTTCCCGAACGTCTCACTGCCATGGCTGCTACTACAGACGGCACCCTCTACGGTATCGATGCCACCGGTCAGCTCGTACAAATCAATACTCAGACCGGCAAGAATATCAAGGTCGTGGGAAATACCGGGTTAAGGAGTTATTGGCGTACGAGTGCGGCCATCGACTCCGAGAACAACATTATGTATTATATCGATTGCGGAGAACACGCATCTGCAATGTATGCCGTCGACCTTGAGACAGCGGTTGCCACCAAACTTTACGATTTCAACAACAGCGAAGAGGTTATCGGTCTCTACGTAGCCGAGGATAATACTCCCGCCACTGTACCGGGAGCCGCGACAGATGCCGCCCTCGATTTCGCCGAGGGTTCACTCGAAGGTTTCGTCACCTTTACCGCCCCGACAACATTCTACGACTGTTCAGAAGGTACCGGCGACCTGACCTACTCGGTTGTCATCGACGAAGAGGCACCGATTACCGGCAACGCCATCTGGGGTGCACAGTGCCGCGTACCCGTCAGCTTCACAGCATCGGGCAACCATACCTTTGTCATCACGATGCATAACAGCACCGGCAGCGGCCCGGCTGCCCGTGTGTCAGGGTTTATCGGTGTCGATGTTCCCTCCGCAGTGACCGGTGCGAGCGCAGCTTATAGCAACGGTGCTTTCACAGTGACATGGACCGCGCCCACCGAGGGTGCCAACGGAGGACCGGTTAATGCAGCCGACTTGCGTTATGACGTAGTACGAACTCCCGATAATGTCAAAGTTGCAGATCACATCACCGCCACTACCCTCACTGACCCCATCGAGGAACCGCGCGGCGCTCTCATCTCGTACCAGTATATTATCACCCCATACATCGGTGAACTCGCAGGTGAGTCGGTTACTACCTCCAAGAAGTCAATCGGTTATCTCCTACCTCCCTACGAAAACAACCTTGAGTCATCGGCTGACATTACAGGATATACAGTTCTCGATGCCAATAAAGATGGCAAGAAATGGACATACAATTCAGGGTCAAAGGCTATGCGCGTGCAGTACAACAGCTCGTTAGCCATGGACGATTGGTTCTTCACACCTCAGTTCGAGTTAGAAGCCGGTTATACCTATACTTTCTCTTTTGATGCCCGGGCACATAACAATACAGACCATGAGATAGTCGAGGCAGCCGTCAGCACCGGTACGACAGTAGCAAGCATTGTCGATTATATCATTCAACCGACTGAAATTGTAAGCCAGGAGTTCGTGACACTAAGCGGTACCTTCACGCCCTCCGAGACCAAGCGCTACCGCCTCGGTGTCCATGGCATGAGTCCCAAGAATACATATTATCTCTACGTGACGGCTATCAAAATCAGCGCCGGAGCAGCTGCTGCAACCCCCGGCACTGTCACCGACTTCACCGTTACCCCGGCGGCTGACGGCGCTTTGGGAGCAACCGTATCATTCAAGGCTCCAACAGTCGATGGCACCGGTGAACCGCTCAGCTCATTAACCAAAATCGAGCTGTCCCGAGGCAATGAAGTCATCAAAGTCTTTGACAACCCCGCTCCGGGTGCCTCACTCAGCTACATCGACAACGAGGCTCCCGCACGCTATGTGACTTACAGCGCGACTGCCTACAACGCAGCCGGTGCCGGTGCTCCCATCACTGCCTCGGCATTCATCGGCTATGATGTTCCCAGGCCTGTGAACGACTTGAAGGTATGTGTAGGTGCCGACAGCGGCGAAGCGATCATCAGCTGGACCGCCCCTGCTACCGACATGCACGACACCCCCCTCACAGCATCTGCCATCAAATACAACATCGTGCGCAATCAGGGTGACGTAGCCACACCGGTTGCTTCAAACGTGACTGCAACCTCCATAACTGATGCCGCCCTGCTTGCCGATGATCCTCAGGAGTTTATAAGCTATACGGTGACTGCCGTGACCTCGGGTGGCGAATCTACAGCCGCCGAGAGTGACCTCATCCCGTTAGGCAAGCCTCACTCCCTACCCTTCTGTGAGTCGTTCAAGAACGGACGTATATCAGTCGAATGGGGACTTGACAGCAGCAACCCTGCCGCAGGATGGCTTTTGGCACAGGACGGATCGGTCGACGGTGTTTCCGCCGAAGACTTCGATAACGGCTTCGCCATAATGCAGGGAATGACCGCCGGTTCGTGGGCTACCCTGTACTCCGGTGCTATAGCTATCCCGACCGAAGGCACTCCCGTTCTCAGCGTGGCATATTACCACTACGATTCGCGCAACACCCTCGAAATCGGTGTAGCCGAAACCGGCACTTACGATGTAACAGAGCTTAAGACCGTCACCATCAATACACCGACCGGCGAGGGTTGGAGCACGGTTACAGCTGACCTCTCCGCATATAAGGGCAAATCCATCCAGATATTCTTCAAGGCAACCGTAGTATCATCTACTGTCGTGATGATCGACAACATCCGTATCGAGAACCGTGTGAACAAGGATCTCAGCATCCGCACCGTCTCTCTCCCCGGCCGTGTCGCTCCCGGCACCGACTATTATGTTGTAGTAGTTTACGAGAACAAGGGTCTGGAGAAAGCGGAGAGCTATTCCGTAGCTCTCTTGGAGAACGACAAGGTCATCGGTTCATATCCCGGTGAGGCTCTTGAGCCCGGTGAGGCTACCTACGTTTACTTCGAGCGCAACACACCCGTCACTGCCGGAGAATCCTTGACCTACAAGGCTCAGATCAACTTTACCGGCGACGAGGATGAAGCCAATAACCTCTCACAGGCATACGTGGTTAAGGTCGTAGCTCCCGAGGCTCCCAAACCGCAGAGCGTAGCCGGCAAAAAGGTCGAGAACAACATCGAACTCCAGTGGAGCGAGCCCGACCTCACCGTCACTCCGATGGAGGCAGTAACCGACGGTGCCGAGGACTATACCCCCTTCTCGTCAGGACTCGCCAACACCGAGGTATTTGACGATTATATCGGGGATTGGATCATGTACGACAACGACGGCTCCACACCGTTCGACATTACCGTAGGGGGCGAGGCTATCACCTATCCTAACGGTCAGCGCCCCGTGAGCTTCCTCGTAATTCCCTCCGATGGTTTCGGCACTCCCGGTTGGGATGCACACAGCGGTAACAACTCGTTTGTAAGCTTCGCTTCGCAATACAGCACCAACGATGACTGGATGATCTCACCCCTGCTCAGCGGCGAGGCACAGACCATAAAGTTCTTCGCCCGCAGCGTGACTTTAGCTTACGGAGCCGAGTCATTTGAGGTGTTCGCCTCGCAGACTGATACACGCATAACCTCATTCTCGCGTGTCCTCTCAGTTGCCGAGACCCCTGACAGCTGGACCGAGTATAGCGTGGCACTCCCCGAGGGTACCCGTTACTTCGCCATCCGTTGCGTATCCAATCAGGCATTTGCTCTCCTCGTGGATGATCTGACATTCATCCCGGCACATCCTTACGCCGGCCTGCAGCTTGTCGGCTACAATGTCTATCGCGATGGTGTGAAGCGTAACATCGTACCCCTCACCGATAAGGCATTTGTGGACATCAACGTACCCGAGGGTGAACACACCTACAACGTTTCGGCAGTCTACAACCGCGGTGAGTCTCAGCCCGAGGTAGCAATCATCACCCCGTCCGGAGTTGCCGGCATGGAGAGTACAGCATCCGTAACTGCCGGTAAGGGTGTGATAACTGCACGCGGATTCAACGGTAGCGAGATTACCGTCATCAGCACTTCGGGTGTTATAGTAGCCTCAGAGATGTGCACTTCGGATACCCATACCATCGCCGCAGGACCCGGCATCTACATGGTTATCTGCCAAGGCACAACCACTAAGGTCGTTGTAAAATAACAGTATTTTGTAAAGGAGAGAAGTATCCCCGTAATCCCGGGATACTTCTCTCCTTTTATAATTTTTATAAGTCTTATAAGATTTATAAAGTTTATATGACTTAAAAGATTTATAAGATTTATAAGATTTATAAGATTTATAA
>CAZAWP010000099.1:5614-8188 GCA_964488855.1 uncultured Sangeribacter sp. | reverse complement strand
TGCAAAGGTAAAGCCATACACTGCCAATTATAGGCGGACTAATGTTAATATTTGTAAATACTAAAAATTATCCAGGCAGAAATCGCGGATATGGTTATACACCACGTATTTTAAAAGGATGAGATAAATTTATAAATTTTATACCATATACTGCATATTAATTAAAATTTGCAAGAAATTCTTTGATAGACAGCTTAATTTTTTGGATAAATTATTTCTCATATACCAAAAATTATATATATTTGTACGTAATTTTGATTTATCGCAACGAGGGTCAGTTATCAAGTCCCGCGGACTTATAAATCCCGCAAAAATATTGATAGTCACCCGGTGCCAGCGATGGTCACAATTACAACACCACACAGGCAGATTATTACACTTAATCCAAAGATTTATTAAGTGGACTTAAACCTTTTCTGTTGGTATTTGTCATATTAATGGCTTTCCTTTTGATTTGATCCTTATTCATCATTGTAATAAGAACAGATCACAATAATTTAATAACAAAAGCAATCCCATTCACACAACGCACAATCAAAATCATGGAAATCGGACCCATCTTAAAAACAAGACGTCAGAGTCTTCGCACTACTCAGCAGGCTTTAGCTGATATGTCAGGAGTAAGTGTACGTATGATTAAAGCTATCGAAGGCGGTTATGCCAACCCCTCTATCGGTACACTTCGCAAAATCCTCAACGTGCTCGGTTTGGAGCTCAACATCGTAGAGAAACAGTAATCATCCATCTCACTGGAAGATTATCAGGTGGGTATCCCCATTCCCCGACGGTTTACCGCCGGGAGGGCTACATCTCCCTCCTGCAAACCATAACGATTAAAATAATCGGCTATGTCGTCTCCCATCATTGACGGCATAGCCTTTTATTTGTTATTCCCGACCGTTATTCCCGACCGTTGTAGGAGCGGACGATGTAGAGAGGGCGCCCTTTGACCTCGGTGAAGATGCGTCCTATATATTCGCCGATGATGCCGAGGGCGATGAGTTGGAAACCGCCCAAGATCAGGATGACGCAGATAAGGGTAGGGAAACCCTGAACCGGTTCGCCGTACAGCAGCGTCTTAACGACTATAAAGATTAGGTAGATAAAGGCAAGCAACGAGATAAGCACACCCACCACCGCCGACACGCGCAGCGGCTTGGTGCTGTAACCCGTCAGTCCATCTATCGCCAGGCTCATCAGCGCCCGCATCCCAAACGATGACTTGCCCGCCGTGCGGTCGCCACGGTAGAACTCCACCGGTTTCTTGCGATACCCGATCCAGCTGTACAGACCCTTGGTGTATCTTTGCGACTCACGCATCGAGATTAGTGCCTTTATTGCCCTACGGTCGAGCAACCTGAAATCGCCCACATTGGGCATCATGTCGATATTGGCGAGCTTGCTCAGCAACGAATAAAAAGAGGCCGTCAGCACCCGGCGCCACACGGGTTCCTTGCCGCGGCTGATACGTTTGCCGTAGACATCATCATAACCCTGCTGCCACCAGTACACCATCTCCGGCACCACCGCCGGCGGATCCTGCAGGTCCGCATCCATAATCACGACAGCCTCGCCACGGGCGTAGTCCATGCCCGCAAGAAGAGCCGCCTCCTTGCCGAAATTACGCGAGAAAAGTATCACCGACACCTGCTCGGGGTCGGCGGCACGCAACTCCTCCAGCAACCGGGCAGTATCATCCGTACTACCGTCGTCGATAAAGAGGTATTCCCATTTGAAATTGGTCATATCTATCGTCGTGCCGTCGGGAGCCGTTTCCCTAATGCCACTCATTTCCACGAGCGCATTATAGGTAGTGGCTATATTCGCCGATTCGTTATGGCAGGGGATTAGGACGGTGATGGTCTTCATATTTTTGTTCTTAATTTTTGTGTTTTAGTGCCAGAGGAGGGAGGCTCCGCGGCCGCCGGCGACGGTATAATGATATAGCAGACGCAATTCCATTCGATAGAGAGCGGACAGACGGGGGTCAGCCAGCGCGCGGTCTAACAGCTTTAGCGCCAGATCACGGTGTCCCTCGCGCGCATAGTGGGCGGCAAGGATGGCACGACGGTAAGGTATCAGACGGCGGATCCCCGGAGCAATGTCTTCGCGACTGTCAAACTGCGATTCGATGGCATCTATCGCCACCTCATAACGACCCGCCCGCGAACTGTATTCCATCCCGGTAAGGGACTCGGGAGTAAACGACGCCTTGTAATAGCTGTCGGCAACGTAGCGCACATTGGGCTGTGCCAAAAGCATCCGCACACCGAGTTCCCAGTCATCCCATATCCGAAGCTCACGGTTCCAACCCCCTATCCGTTCGAAGAAAGGTGCCCGCGCCACCATCGCGCCTGTGTTCACCATACCGTGTATCAAATGGCACCGCATCGGGTTGCGCGCGTCGAAATGCGGATGTGTGACAGCACCCCCCTTGTCGAGGGCAAGGCGCGTCACCAGAAGGTCGAGTGACGTATCAGCGCCGAAGGTCTTGGATATAAACTCCGCGTAACCGTCGCTCCAGATATCATCCGAGTCGAGAAAGGCTATCACCCGCTCATTCGGATTAATACC
>CAZAWP010000099.1:1573-5514 GCA_964488855.1 uncultured Sangeribacter sp. | reverse complement strand
TCGGTCGAATTGTTGTCCACGACCACTATGCAGTCCGGGAGACGTGTCTGCGAAATGAGACTGTTGAGTGCACGGCACACCAATGGTGCCCGGTTATAGACCGGTATCACCACCCCTAAAAATATCGGAGTCTCTTGTAGTTTGTCTACGGGTTTTGCACTCATAACTACAAATTTATATATATTTTTTATATTTTTGTAACAGCATTATAAATTAATACAAACTGAGCTGTAAGAAATAATATAACTGTGGTGTCAGGAAATAATCTGACAGCAGCAAACAAGTCACGCATGAAAACAAGCAACCCCAATACCGGTCATCCCTTTATCAAAAGTCAGGCGATGATTTTCTTCTACATCATCTGGGCACTGATGACCATAGAGTTCTGCGCCTTCCGCTACATGAGCGGCATCGGTCACTACTCCGTTGTCACCACAATCTTCCTGGCACTCGTAGACTCCCTGATTATCCTCTCGCCTTACCTGTGGATCAAACGCACATGGCGCCCCACGGTCATCATACCCCTTATCGCCGTTCCGGTCTTCCTTTATATAAACCTCCTCTATCACCGCAACGTCGGCGAATTGGTGGCAATATCGGGCTTCTTTCAGGTGGGTAACGCCAACGACCTCGTGGTCCGCTCCGCCATCGCCTCGATACAGGCAGCCGACCTCTGGATAGGGTTACCACTCATCGCCTCACTGACCTTCTTTGGCATATATATCAAGAAGATGCGAGTCCCCGGGTTCTCCCTCCGGTATAAACTGTGGTGGCTCGCCGCGGTCATAGCACTGACATGGTGCGCAGTCCTCAAATACCAGATGATAATCTTCGATTCCCTCAAGCGCACAGACCACTGGACACTTGCCGAGCATCGCCGCATCCTCAACGAATCCTTCCCGCGGGCAGCACGCACCGAAAAAGCCGCCTTGGTACCCTTCGCCTGGTATGCCATCGACGAGTTATGGCTCAACTTCCGTCCCGCCTACAAGCTCAGCGCCGAGGAACGCGCCGAAATCGAACTCGCCATCAAGGAGTCGGGCAATGCAGCGCTGATGATCGACTCCCTCCCCGACAACAGCGGCAAAAACCTCATTTTGGTAGTCATGGAGTCACTTAACAGTCAGGTACTGGAGACTACCGTCAATGGCAAACCCATCATGCCGCTGCTCGACAGCCTGCGCCGCAGCGAGGGAGTCATCTATTTCCCCGCCATGCAACCCAAGGTAGGTCTCGGTCGCTCGTCTGATGCCGCCTTCATGTACCTCTGCGGCATCCTGCCTCAGCTCTACAACCCCGTCGTGGAGAAATTCCCCGATGCCGACTACCCCTCGATCGCCAAGAACGCGCACTTCCGTGACGCCGCCAAGTTCCTCCCCAGCAGCCAGAAGGTATGGAACCATGTCCGCGTCACCAAGAGCCAGGGATTTACAGAATTTTTCGCCGACCTTGCGCTCAACCGCGGGGCAACCGAAAACGGTGACTCGATCGGCATGCTCACCATGATCCGCGAACTCCCCAAACTCAAGCAACCCTTCTTCGCGGCATTCTTCACCATCGACGGTCACGACCCCTACACCATCCTTGACGGCACCACCTCCGACATCAGCGCCGACAACTCCCTCAGCGCCACCGAAAAGGTGTACTTGGAGAAGAACCGCCACACTGACGAGGCGTTGCGGATGCTCGTCACCGCCCTCAAGAAAGACAGTCTCTGGGATAACTCCATCATCGTCATTGCCTCCGACCATAACGCCTTGGAGCGCTCGCTCAACTCCGAGCGGTTCGCCTCGAAGGATATACCGTTCCTCATCCTCAATTCGGGTGTGAGCCTTACGTCGGAGAAGCAGGTGGCTCAGATCGACCTCTACCCCACCATGCTCGACCTCATCGGCGGCAACGACTACTATTGGCGCGGCTTCGGCAAGTCCGTACTGCGCAACCCCGGCTATTTCGACCCCGATCCGGCAGTCGGCGCCACCCTCCCCGAGTCATATCCCTCAAGCAAAGCCTGGGATCTCTCGGAGCTGATGGTCAAAGGCAAATATTTCAAAAATCCCGTTCCGGCAGCCAAATAAACAAAGCAAACCACTGAGCCATGCGTATACTTTTCTTCGGCGACTACTCCAACCTCCACGCCTGCATAGCGGCGGAGCTGAAGCGACGCGGTCATGAGGTGACGGTCATCTCTGACGGCGGCAAGTATATGGACACCGGACGTGACATACTGCTCGACCGTGCCCCCGGACCGTGGGGAACGGTGAAGTATCTCTACCGCATCTTCAGCCTCCTGCCGACGCTCAGCGGCTATGACGTGGTGCAGCTTATAAACCCCCACTTCCTCAACCTCAAGCCGGGCAAAATCAAATATGTCTTCGACATCCTCAAGCGTCAGAACCGCAGCATCTTCCTGACCCTCGCCGGCGATGATGCAAATTTCGCCAACGCTTGCCTTAACACCGACCTGTTCCGCTTCTCGGAGTTCAAGGTCGGAGACACTCAGACCCCCTTCGAGCGACGCACGCACCGTGCCGCCCAATGGTCATCGCCGATGGTCAAGGAATTTGGCGACTACGTGTATGCCAACATCGACGGCGCCATGTCCGTCCTGCCGGAGTACGATATGGCGGCGCGTCCGCTCCTCGGCGAGCGATTGGCATTCACCAATATCCCCGTGGAGATCGGCAACCTCGATTGGCACGAGCCGGACACTTCGGGACCCATAACAATCTTCATCGGCATGCGTGGCGGTATGGAGGTTCAGAAAGGCACGCAGCTGCTCTATGAGATGGCGCAACGCATCGCCGGACGGCATCCCGGCAAGATAGTGGTCAAGAAGGTTACGAACCTCCCTCTGACGCAGTACCTCAAGGAGATGAGCCGGGCGCACATAGTCCTCGACCAATTGTATTCGTACTCCCCCGGCACCAACGGCTTTCAGGCGATGGCACTCGGTCCGGTGGCAGGCACGGGTGCCCAACCTGAATTTTACGAATATATAGGTCAGGATAAGGATGACCAACCCATCTTCTGCCTCGATCCCACCGACACACGTCTTGAGGAGAAACTCGAAGCACTCGCCTGCGATTCGGGCAGAATCAAGGAGATGTCGCGCTCTGCACGTCGCCTCGTCGAACTCAATAACGATGTCAGAATTGTCACCGACCGCTTCGAGCAGCATTGGAATAAAATATTATCGCAGAAATCATGAGCATCCTGAGATCTGTCCATAATACATCGGGCAGCTTAACATCGGGCACCCCCGGTGCGGCTATCTCCACATCGACGATATGGAGCGGACTCCCCCCGGCACCCGATGACCGGTTGGAAGTCTTGATAGCCACCTACGGTGCGGAGGGCATCGAGCGCGTCGCCGCCGGACGGCATCCCGAAGTGCCCGGTGTACGATACCTCGTCAGCTGGCAGAAGCCGGAGGGGGCACTCCCCGACGAACTAAAGCGTCCGGATTTCACCGTCTTTACCTCCGATACCCGGGGTCTGTCGGTAAACCGCAATCTGCTTCTCCAACGCGCCGTACTGCCGCTGTGCCTCATCTCTGACGACGACCTCGACTATACTTCGCAGGGTCTCAATGATGTAATCACCACTTTTCATCAGCACCCCGAGGCGGCTGCCATAACATTCCGCTACACCACCTCCGCCACAGACCTCGATTATTACCCGACACCGTTTGACTGGCGCAATCCCCCGCGAGGGCATCATTACCTTACGAGTTTCGAGATAGCTTTCCGCCTCGATTATATCCGTAAGAATCACATTACCTTCGACACACGCTTCGGCGTAGGAGCCCCCTCCGGAATCTTTATCGCCGGCGAGGAAGATCTCTTTCTCGACGACATCATAAACTGCGGTGGTAAAGTACTCTACGAACCGTTAGTAATCTGTCGTCACCCCGGCTTGACAACGGGCCAACGCGAGGG
>CAZAWP010000099.1:0-1473 GCA_964488855.1 uncultured Sangeribacter sp. | reverse complement strand
ATCCTCATCTCCCAGCCGCGCGAATACCTCTACTCCAATGGCAGGGTGTTCGTCCACATCGTCGAGCAGGCGGTATGCTCGTTTGTCAGTGCCCCGGTGCGCGGTATCCTCAACGGGATTGTGTGGTTCATAATGATTATCGCCATCGGTCGCGGCGCACTGTACACCCCGGGCAGACATTACGGTGACCGCCGACCGGTATATATGGCACTCAGCGCCATACTCTGCGTCATAGCATTCGGTAGCTACGATTTCGAGCCCCCGGTGCAGATAACCTATATCTGGGCAGGTACGGCAAACCTTATATTCCTACGTTTCTTTATAGGAGGACGACCCCGCAGCGGTTTATGGCTACCCCTCTTTGTGCTCTATGCGTTCGTGTGTGGCTGGGGAAGCGAATCCTTCTCCATACCCGTCTCTGTCGCCCTTGTCGTCTACGCCTTCCGATACCGCTGGCACCTGTTGCGGTCACAGTTCGCCGGAGGTATCGCCTACGGCTTAGGCACCATACTCCTCTGCGTTGCTCCCGGCAATTTCACACGCCTCAACGGCAACGTCACCATCTTCCATACCTTCCAGTTACTCTTCCCCCTTATCCCGATAGTGTTTATCATCGGCACCACCGCTATCCTCTATTTCGTGCGGCGGCACCGTGCCCGTAAAAATGGGCACGCCGCTGATAAAGCGCCGCTGAGTGGATGGGTGATGATGCTCCTGATCATCGCCGTAGTAAATATCATCATGGCAACCGGACTCGGTTTGGGGTCGGGTGTACGTATGGTTACCCCGGCACTCATGGCGCTCCTGATCCTTACGCTGCGCGTATGGCAGCGGGCATGGCGACGCATGAGCGTGATCGTGGCACTGGCAGCGCTGTGGGTGGCAATAATCTGTGCATCTGACGCTTTCGCTGCGATGGAGAAACACAATCTCAAATACACCCTCATTCAGGAGCGTTACCACGATTCGGCAGACGGACGGGTCTACATACCCGACCTGCTCTTCGCCGACAACTATCGTGAAGATCTTGGCATGCGCCGCAGCTATGAGGGAGTGGAGCGCCTGACCGACCCCTCCAAGCCGGATATGAAGCTCCTCCCCGAGAGTGCCGCCCGGCTGCCGGAGGAGTGCGACACCACCATGATAGTTCCTTTGGGAGGCGAGGCCTGGCTTGTAGTGCAGAGCCGCCATAATCCCCGCGATATATTGGTGGAGCGCAAGCTCGACTTCGGTCCGTTCAAGAAAGACCTCGGCATCCGCATCCTCGACTTGGGAGAGCACTCCGACATCCTTCTTGATACCACGCGCAACCTTCGCATAGGTGTCTACAGCAACGAGCGACCGCACCTCAAGGTAAGGCTCGGCGTGGCAAATCCGCAATAATCACCGGTTATAGAGGATTCCGCAATAATAAAAACAGTGTAACGGAGAGAAATTAAACTGAAAAGCTAATATCGGAACATGAATTCGCGC
>CAZAWP010000098.1:4571-8190 GCA_964488855.1 uncultured Sangeribacter sp. | reverse complement strand
ACAGGGGGTGGGAGGGATGTGACCGATCACACCTAATCCGGCAGACGGGTTGTCGTGATGCGGTGCAAGAGTGCGCAGGTCGCGTACGCGCAACTGTGATGCCATCTCGTAGCTGACACCGTCTAACGTACTGTCGAGATTGGTGTGAGCCGAATATATGGCGATGTTGTTGCGCAGCGCAGTGATGACCATACGCTGTGTGGTGGTAGCCCCGGTGATATTCTTAAGCCCTTTGAAAAGCAGCGGATGATGCGAAATAATCATGTTGCAGTCGCGCTCTATGGCTTCAGCCAAAATATCCTCAGTCACGTCGAGACATACCAATACAGCGGTGACCTCACTGAGGGGATCACCTATCTGCAGACCGGTATTGTCGTACGATTCCTGAAGCGACTTGGGTGCAAATCTCTCGATTATTTCCGCAATATCTCTTACTGTCGGCATTTAAGTTACTTATATCTTATCAATTATCTTTGACAATGGTAAGTTTGAGTTCGTCGAGCTGTGCATCGTCGATAGGCGAGGGAGACTCGTTCATGACATCGCGACCTGAATTATTCTTCGGGAAGGCGATGACGTCACGGATAGTGTCGAGACCTGCGAGGATAGACACAAAGCGGTCGAAACCGAGGGCAAGACCACCGTGAGGAGGAGCTCCATACTTGAAGGCGTTCATCAGGAAGCCGAACTGCTCGTGAGCACGCTCGGGAGTGAAGCCCAAAAGCTCGAACATAGTATCCTGAAGCTGTGCGTCATGGATACGGATTGAACCACCGCCCAACTCCGTACCGTTCACCACGATGTCGTATGCAGTGGCGCGTACATTACCGGTGTCGGTATGAAGCAAGGGAATATCCTCGGGGTTGGGTGAAGTGAAGGGATGGTGCATAGCGTAATAGCGCTGTGTCTCCTCGTCCCACTCGAAGAGGGGGAAGTCGATAACCCAGAGAGGCGCGAATACGTTCTTGTCGCGCAATCCCAAACGGTTACCCATCTCAAGACGCAGCTCGCACAGTTGTTTGCGGGTCTTCATAGCCTCGCCCGTCATCACCAACAGGAGATCACCCGGCTTGGCATCGGCTTTCTTGCCCCACTCAGCCAACTCTTCGTTTGTATAGAACTTACCTACTGAGCTCTTGATGGATCCGTCCGGCTCGAACTTGACCCAGATGAGGCCCTGGGCACCAACCTGCGGACGCTTTACAAACTCGGTGAGTTCGTCGATCTGCTTGCGTGAATATGAAGCACAGCCGGGAGCGACGATACCTACCGTCAGGGCAGCGTTATCAATGACACCGAATCCCTTGCCTTTGGCAAGGTCTGTCAGCTCGACAAACGGCATACCGAAACGGATATCGGGTTTGTCGGAGCCGTAGAGACGCATGGCATCGTGCCATGTCATGCGGGGGAAAGGCTCGGTGAAGTCAATGTCCTTGACATATTTGAAGATATGTTTTACTAATCCCTCGAACATCTCGATTACATCCTCCTGCTCCACGAAGCTCATCTCGCAGTCGATCTGAGTGAACTCGGGCTGACGGTCAGCGCGGAGGTCCTCATCGCGGAAACATTTGGCGATCTGGAAATAGCGGTCATAACCGCTGACCATAAGGAGCTGTTTGAAAAGCTGGGGAGACTGGGGGAGAGCGTAGAACTCACCCGGATTCATGCGCGAAGGCACTACGAAGTCGCGTGCCCCCTCGGGGGTAGACTTGACCAGGATAGGGGTCTCGATCTCAAGGAAACCCTTGGAGTCGAGATAGCGGCGGATCTCGAATGCCATACGATGACGCAGTTCAAGATTCTTGCGTACGCAGGGACGGCGTAAGTCGAGATAGCGGTATTTCATACGGAGGTCATCGCCACCGTCGGTGTTGTCCTCGATAGTGAACGGAGGAGTCTCGCTGCGTGTGATTACCTCTATGTCGTCAGCGATAACCTCTATATCACCCGTCGGGATATTGGGGTTTTTGGAGCTGCGCTCGGCAACCTTGCCTTTTACCCTGACCACGAACTCGCGTCCTAAGGCGTTAGCCTTGTCAGTAAGCTCCTTGTTTATCTCGTTGTTAAATACAACCTGAGTAATACCATAACGGTCGCGAACATCTACAAACGTCATGCCGCCCATTTTGCGGGTACGCTGTACCCATCCCGCCAATGTAACTTCCTTACCGGCATCACCGATACGAAGTTCGCCACATGTCTTGGTCCTAAACATATCTTATGTCAATGACTAAATTATTGAATCTCCTGATTTAAGTAAGTCATACTGCCCTATGGGTGTCACGTATGTACATACTTAGCACGCAAAGATACAAAAAAATATCGGTACTTGGTTAATTTCCACCTCAATAATTGAGATATTTCTCCCATTCTTTTTCGTCGCCGGCAAAGACGTTGAGGTCTACATTACCTTTGATGCCCTTGACATGTCCCCGGTGATTATGCTGCCAGAAGGTCCAGTCGGCGTTGATGGGGTTTTCCGAGAAACTGCATATCCACAGTAGGTAGCCGGGAAATTCCTCCATCAGATATTTTTCATAACCGCGGATATTGGTGTAAAACATCACCCTGTGCCCCTTTAATATAAGGTAATCGGTCATCTGCATGAGGCGAGTGATGACAGTGTCGCTCGACACCTTGGGATTGGCGGCATCCTCGACATCAATAACAAGTCCTAATTCAGGTTCGAGTCCCTTGACGGCATCGAGGAGGTTGATTGCCTGCAGCACACCGTCCTTGTCGAAGCGGAAGAAATGGTAGACCCCGCGTTTGAGACCGGCATGACCCGCCTTGGCATAATTTAGCTTGAAGTTTTCGTCGCGGAATGTCTCCCCCTCGGTCGCCTTGATGAAGACGAACTTTATCCCGTCCTCGGCAGCCGCGTCAAGGTTCATCATGCCGTTGTGTGACGAAACGTCGATGCCGCGGATGGGGTAGCGCTCGCTATCCACGTAGGGAGGCGTAGACATAAAGGTATGCCACGCCCATACCGCTGAGAAACCCAGCAGCAGGATAACGGCACTGAACAGTAGCCAAACTTTTATGTCACTGTCTAATCTTGTCAAGGAATTATATTTTATCCTAATATATCTCTTGTCCTTATTAAGGAATTTGTAAACTCCTGATAATGGAACAAGTCGGAGGCTTACGGAGCAATCAGTGATTTAGTGATTTAGCGTTGGTTGATCTGGATATCGATGCTGTGCATGTGGATTTTGTTGATGATATCCTTTACAAAATCGGAATCCAACCCATATTTATTGCCCTGTACGATCCAATTGTTGAGGATTTCATTAAATCTCTCTTTCTGAAGGACGCCTGTATCTACCGACCTCTTCACTTCACCGATTTCGCGGCAAAGTTCCATCCGTTCGCTCAGAAGGTGGATGAGCTGCTGGTCGATACGGTCGATACGGCTGCGAATCGAGGGTATGTCGGGATGAATATCCGGACTTATGCTAACACGCAGGTTATTGAGCATATCGACCAATTGACGCGGGGTAAGCTGCTGCGACGCATCACTCCAAGCGTCTGCCGGACAAATGTGGGATTCCACTATCAGACCGTCAAACTGCAGGTCAAGGGCATATTGCGCTACCGACGAAACAAGTTCGGC
>CAZAWP010000098.1:0-4471 GCA_964488855.1 uncultured Sangeribacter sp. | reverse complement strand
GGCCTCGGTCATCCAGGGGATTCCTACTTCACCCACACCCTCGAATTTACCGGCTGACGTGCGCGGCTTCCATAGACCGGCACGTAGCAAGGGAACTCCGGCACTGCTCAGTTCGGAGGCGGTGGCGAGTAACTGCTCACGCGTCTCGGCACTGCACGGACCGGCGATTATCTTGTGTGACGCCAACAGACTCTCCGAAATTTTCGGAAAGTCTGTCGGCTCATTATGTATGGGTTCGGTAGAAATCATCTATTGCTTAACTTTTAGAATGTTTTGCCCGGGTAGGCGAGGAGGGCTGCCTCAAGGACATCCATGGCAGCTGCCAGTTCCTCGATGTCATGCACGTAGGCGATGCGCACCTCATTCCTGCCCAAACCGGGAGTGGTGTAGAAGCCCGATGCGGGAGCCATGAAGATAGTGGCACCCTTATGCTCGAACTCCTCCAGACACCAGATGCAGAACTTATCGGCATCATCGACCGGCAACGAAGCTACGGTATAGAAAGCACCCTGCGGCATCGGCGAGTAACATCCGGGTATCTCGTTGATGCGGTTGATGAGGAAGTTCCGACGGTTGAGATACTGGTCGAAGACCTCCTCGAAATAGGGCTCGGGGGTATCTACAGAAGCCTCGGCAACGATCTGACCCAACAACGGGGGAGAGAGACGTGCCTGACAGAACTTCATGATAACCTTCTGCAACTCCTTGTTATGGGTGACAAGGCAGCCGATGCGGATACCGCACTCGTTATAACGCTTGGATACTGAGTCGAGGAGGACTACATTGTTCTCGATACCCTTGAGGCTCATCGCCGACATGAAGGGAGTATCGGTATAGCAGAACTCACGATAGACTTCGTCGGAGAAGAGGAAGAGATTGTATTTCTTGACAATCGCCGCTATTTTCTCCAGTTCCTCGCGGGTATAGATATAACCGGTCGGATTGTTTGGATTACAGATAAGAATGGCGCGTGTGCGGGGTGTGATGAGTTTCTCGAACTCCTCGACGGGAGGAAGCGCGAAGCCGGTATCGATGGTAGAGGTGACAGGTTTCACGACAGCTCCTGCACTCACCGCAAAGGCAGTATAATTCGCGTAAGCCGGTTCGGGGATGATTATCTCATCGCCCGGATCGAGAGTGGCGAGGAAAGAGTATAATACAGCCTCCGAACCGCCGGTGGTGACGATTATATCCTCGTGACTGATGTTTAAATCGAGACGCTGATAATATTCAGCCAATTTCTTACGAAGTGACAGCAGTCCGTTTGAGGGGGAATATTCCAGCACTTTGCGGTCTACATGATGAAGAGCTTCGATGGCTTGCTCGGGAGTATGTACATCGGGCTGCCCGATGTTTAACTTATATACGCGCACACCGCGTTGCTCGGCAGCATCGGCGTATGGTACGAGGCGGCGGATAGGGGAGGCGGGCATCTTTATACCGCGCTCCGAAATCTTTGGCATTTCGGTTGGGGAGGTAGTGTAATGTGTCATTCTTGGTATTGTTGTTTTAAAGGTATTTTCGTTGTAAAGATTATGTATCCGTAATGAATATGACTGTGTACGTAATGATTATGCCCGTCTATCAAGCAACTATCCCTTACGGTAAAAGTCGATCCGGGAGGAGATATGATCGTAGATTTTTTCTATGTTGCGGCAACCGATACGGTAGCTCCGGCCGTTGCGCATGACAACGAGGAATGTATCGCACCCTTTGCCATAATATGAGAAATAGCGTCCGAAATGTTCCTCACGTCTCCAGCCCCAGTAACCGAAAAAGCCGTAGCTGAAAATCAGCGACATCTCATTGCTTACTGTCGGATATTTGCGGATTGATTCGATATCCTCAATCCTGAAGCAGTGGCGGCGCATCAGGCTGCTTACCACTAACTCCTTGCCGGTGACGCTGACAGTTAGAGGTGCAAGAACCAAAGTTGTTATCAGCACCGCGAGCCAAACAAAGGACAATGTAAGCAAAGTCGCCAGATTGGCTATGGGTATAAAGGGGAACGCCAACATTATGATACTCCCTAATACCGTCATGACGATTGCGCCAAAATTATATTGAACCGATTCCCTCATTGCTTACACCTGTAATCTCTTAATTACCGAGTCAAATCTCATCAGTTACAAATATAATATTTATTGGCAAACTCCCCAACCCGGAGTGACAATTTTCAAAGTTTGAGCATGTCGTTTTCGGCAGCCAGTTCATCGAGATACTGCTTGCGGTCCTGGTCGACCATCTCGTCAAATTCCTCTGCGTATGCGCGGATAACCTCCGCCGGCTTCCTCCATTTGGCGTTGAACCGAGTGGCTATCCATGCACGCTCAAGGTTGCGGTAGTGACGGAAAGCCTTGTCAAGAGCTCCCTCGATTGCCTTGATGCTTTCCTGTCGGAGGGCATGGTCGAGGAGATTGCGCGGCAGCAGCAGACCAGCCAGGTCGAGCCATTCGGCGGGAGTGCGACCGGGTTCGGTGACCGGGAAACCGTTCCGGCGGGTATGAATGTCGAGATACTTATAGATGGCGAGCTTGTATATCTGTTTGGCACGTTCGAGCGATGCCCGGGTGAACTTCATGCCTCGGTAACGCAAATAGCGGTCATCATCGGCAGGACGCTCCAGGAGCTTGTCAATGACATCGAGCGCCGACAGCATCGTATCGACGGTAAGGGGATTGAGGACATCAAAGATAATCCGGTCGTTATAAGGTTTGGGCAACGATGTGCGGTGGTCACGTACAGGCCATTTCTTCTCATCGCGCAGTAAGCCACAGCTTCTGAGCATGACGGCGGGAACGACGACGGTAGCTCCGCGGTCGTCGCCGAAGAGATAAGAGAATGGGAACTGCGAGGAATCGGGATGTGTCTTGTGCTGACCCATCAGCAGAGAGAAAGCTCCTATTTTTGCTCCGAGCATGAGGTAGGAGTCCGATGAAGTCTTGACACCCCTTTCGAGGATACCCCAGTGCACGGGACCCATCTTATACATGTGGTTGGATTGGTTTGAACCGCTGCCGGCGTTCATAAACGAAGTCTGACACCCTATAAGCAGGGTGGATTTGTGCATGCTGACGGTATAGGGACCGGCAAAGAGAGCACATGCCTCGCCGTTCTCCAGCGCGCAGTTGGCAAAAAAGAGAGAATCATGCGCAGAGAATCCTTTCTCCAACTTTGTACCCTGTCCGACATAGACATTCCTCAATATGCACCCCGAATCAACATGGCCGTCCTCAATGATGAAATTCTCGGCATCAACACCATAACCACAGTATGCAATGCCTGCGGTATCGCCGACATTATTTATAATGGCACCATTGATGAGGCGCTGGCAACCCTCCACAACCGAGTAGGGGGATACCGAGACATCCTGCAGCAGGCGGCAGTTGCGTATCTTTGCCCCTTTACCGATAATGTGAGGTATAGGGTTATTGTCGATATATGTCCGGAGAATCTCGCGCAGGTGCTGATTTGTCCAGCGGGGCATCCGCGCCATGAGCAGTGCGAGTTGGGCAGAGAGTCCGGGGAAGACCGTAACGGGACGTGAGCCGGATTCGTCGAGCACGTCAATGGTAAAACCGTTGCCGCAGGGAGCATCGGTGTGGAAGAGTATACGCCCGCAGTTCTCTATGCGCGCGCGTTCCTCTATATTACAGTTGATAAGAGCCTCGCCGATATTATGGATAAAGACCTCGTCGCCGATTACGCAATTTTTAAGCGACGCATCCTCGATCATACCCCCGCCGGCGGCTGTGAGTTTACCGATAGTGACGTCACCGCTTAAATTCACGCGGATTATCCGTGACAGATCAGTGTACGGCGCGATGGTGACTTTATCCCAGTCATCGCACCGACATCCTTGATTTTGCAGTTGTATGATCGATTGCTGTTCTAACATGGTTGTGCTTCGTCGCTTAGATCGGTATATTCAGTGTCGGTGATATCGTCATATTTCTGGAAGAGGAAATCATTATAGGGGAATCGCTCGGTGTGTATCTCCTTGGCTTTCTGATAAAGGAGATCCTTGAGTTCGTCGATATTGATTTTCTCTTTAGCGGAGATAAATACGCAGTTGTTATTCATCTTTGACATCCAGGTCTGCTTGAACTCCTCCAGAGGTATATTGGCATTGGTGCGCGGGGTGAGATCGTCGGGATCCTTGGGGGTATAGGTAAAGGCATCAATTTTGTTGAATACCAATATCATCGGTTTCTGCGAAGCGCCGCAGACCTCCTGAAGGGTCTTGTTTACGACCTCAATCTGTTCCTCAAACTGAGGATGGCTCACATCGACCACGTGCACTAATACATCAGCCTCGCGCACCTCGTCGAGGGTGGATTTAAACGAATCCACGAGATGGGTGGGGAGCTTACGTATAAAGCCGACGGTGTCCGACAGAAGGAAGGGGAGGTTGTCGATGATGACCTTACGGACAGTAGTGTCGAGGGTGGCGAAAAGTTTGTTCTCGGCA
>CAZAWP010000097.1:0-8299 GCA_964488855.1 uncultured Sangeribacter sp. | reverse complement strand
TAAAATAATTAATTCAACGATTAGGCAACAACCCTGTGTAACATACAGACAGATTACCCCCCAACCTCAAAAATAATATTCACTTTAACAACTTCAGCCTATGAAGAAATTACTTATCTCATTAGCATTGATCAGCGGCGTATTCGCCGGTGCCACTGCGCAGAAGAAGGTGCTTCTCGACGAGAAGTTCACTTCGGCGGTAGTAGCCGACGGCGAGAATTACGGTCCGATGGTCCAAGGCTGGGAGGTCTCATCGTCATCAACGCGCAGCATCCCCGAGATCTGGTGTGTATATGCCGATGGCACCAAGGATGACCGCAATAATGTGGCGTTCATCGACCGTAGTTATCAGTTCGATACTCAGTTACCCTGGAGCGGTGAACTCTACACCCCGACGCTCGATTTGGACGGCTCATACGAGCTCTCATATCAGTGGCAGTCATCGGGCGCTGCAATGAACTCAAATCATCCCTACGATTTCCAGATACGTGTGGTCGAGGAGGGTCAGGACCTCAAGGACGCAGAGGTTATCTGGGATTTCCTAAATCCTGATCAGCTCCTCGAGAGCGGTGTACAGCCGACCAACTACGATTTCTACTCAGTGCCCTGGGTAGGCTGGCAGTGGTATACCTCAAAGATCAACCTCAAGCCCTGGCAGGGCAAGAAGGTACGCGTGGCTTTCTGTTACCGTGCCAACGGTGCCCAGGCCAACTGTATCAAGCTCGACAATGTCAAGGTAGAGGAGGCAAACGCCCCCGAGACACCCGTGGCAGTGTTGTCGCGCACAGCGTGGAACTTCGGCAACGTGTATGTTGGTGCCAAGATGGCATCTGATGTCATCACGCTCACCAACACCGGCACAGCGGGTCTTAACATCACCTCTATCGAGGCTCCCGCCGGCTTCTCGGTTATCAGCGACATCGACCTCGCCACCGCCAACCTGAAGAAGAACGCTACTGCAAAGATTCAGGTTATCTACGCTCCTACGCTCACTTCGCCCGCAAGCGGTGTGATCACCTTCAAGGGTAACTGCCCGGACGTGACACTCGCCGTACAGGCCACCAAGAAGGCGGTACCCGACGGAGGTCTCTTCGAGGGCTTCGAGGGTCCGACATTCCCGCCGGCAGGCTGGCAGAACAAGAAATGGCGTGCTTCTCAGGCAGGCATCGAGGGCGAATATGCAGCAGCCCCCAACGCCTACTATCAGGAGGAGAACTACCTTATCTCCCCCCGTATCGACGCGTCGTCATCACCGGCAACAATAGAGTTCCGCTACGCCGACATCTATAACGGAGAGGAGGAAGGTGCCGACACCGAGGTGCGCCTGCTCTTCTCTAAAGACGGTGGAAACTCATGGGAGACCGTGGATGTCTTCAACTGGGAGGACACTTATAACGAAATCATCACCAAGTCTTACAGCCGCACAGCCAACTCGGACAACTGTTACTGGAAGTTCGAGTGGGAGCTTACCTATTATGACAGCGAGTATGGTGCAGAGGCAGCTCTCTTCTACCTCGATGCCGTAGTGCTCAACAACGTTTACGGAGCCAACGGCAAACCGGGTGAGAGCACTCCCATCAATCCCGCCAACAACGCCAAGGATGTCTTCAACCGCGGTGTGGTACTCCAGTGGGAGCCGGCACAGTTTGCCAACGGCTACAAGCTCTATGTAGGTACGGACGCAGCGTGCACATCACTCATCAACGGCCAAGACCTGGGTGCAGAGCAGAGCTTCGAGCTGCCCACCTTAGGTTACAATACCCGTTACTACTGGAAAGTCGAGCCTTACAACGGTCGCGGCGTGGCAGAGAATGTACCGGTATGGTCATTCACAACACTTGCAGACCCGACCATCAGCGCACTGCCCTGGCAGGAGGGCTTCGACGGCACATTCCCGCCCAAGGGATGGAACCTCTACGGTGAGGGTTCAAGCAAATGGAGCGCCAACAACATCAGCCCCTACGACGGCACAGCCTCAGCTATGGCTAACCCGCGTTACGACGGTAACAGCTGTACGATGGAGACACCCGACTTCGTGCTCCCCTCGGCAGCGGCTTACATGACATTCTTCTGGGGTGACGGCGTTGCCATCACACTGCAGACACCTCCCGAGGGTTATGCTCAGAATGCCACCAAGGGTTCTGACGGCATCTCTGACGTAAGCTTCGAGATCTACAACGACGGCAAGTGGGAGCGTCTGGCACTTCTCTCCGACAAGACCAACCCCAACTGGATCCGCGAGCGCATCGACCTCGCACCCTACGCCGGCAAACGAGTTGCCTTCCGCTGGGTTTACACCTGGTACAACTTCTCACGTGCCGTGGGTGCCTGCATCGACCGCGTCAGCATCGAGTCGCAGTCAGGCGAGAAACTCTCGTTTAACGTCGATGGCTGGAACATCGGCAAGCTCAACCACGACCAGGCTATCCTTAGTCAGGATGTGTTCACCATCATGAACGACGGCAGCAACGATGCCACCATCGCCAAGGTAGAGTTTGCCAACGGCAACTTCATGTCGTCATTAAAGGCAGGTGACAAGATTCCGTCGGGCGGCTCACGCTCATTCCAGATCCAGGTCAGCGGCAATGACGCAAACGCAGCCCTCAACGATGCCATGAAGGTGACTACAAGCGCCGGCACGGTGGCAGAGTTCCCCGTAAGCGTCGAGATTCTTGGTTCTGACATGCGTTACTATGGTTTCGAGAATGAGCAGAACGGCAGCCTTGAGGTTGAGGATCTTGCATTCTTTGATATGGACCGAAAGAACACTATCGAGTTGGCTATGGTGACTTATCCTCACCAGGGTGACAAGATGGCATTCATGGTCATCAACTATGAGAAGAATGACTGGCCCAACCCGTATCCCAACACCGGCAAGCAGTGCCTCGTAACCTTCGGTGCCTACGACAGCGGCACAACCGAGGACTGGATCGTATCGCCCGGCATGCGCGCTACAGCCAACTCCAAGTTTGAGTTCTACGCGCGTAACTACGAGCATAAGGACAATCTCGGCTACGGCGAGGTATTCGGTGCCGGCAACGCAGACGTGATGGTATCGACCGCCGCCGACGCATCCAACCTCAACGCCTACGAGACAGTGGCAAGCTACACCCTCCCCTATCCGGAGAAAGATGAGTACGGTCAGTTCGTCACCGACCTCAGCAAATATGCCGGTCAGAAGATCCATGTCGCTATCCGTCACTCGGTGACCGACGGTCTGGCATACTTCTACGACGACCTTCTCTTCCACCACTTCACCGAGTTCGATACATCAGGCATCGAGAGCGTAGAGAACGGCAGCGACGACATCAAGCTCGTCAGCAACCCTGTGGGTGCGACCCTGGAGGTAAGCGGTGTTGAAAACGCGCGCCTGACAGTTTACTCGACCACCGGAGCGAAGATGGCAGCCGGCAACGGCAGCAGCCTTGAGGTATCACACCTTGCTCCCGGAGTATATGTAGTGACAGTCGCCACCGACAACGCTAACAAGACCTTACGTTTCATCAAGAAATAACATTCCACTGACGACTCACCCCCGCAGCGGGGTGGGTCGCCTATCCTTATATTCGATATTTGGAATATCGGTGCCGACCATCCATATTCGGACCGACAAACGCCATCGAATCAATAATCTATCAACAATAACTTAAACCCACATCACATGCAGAAATTATTTACCGCACTGTGCGTGAGTGCTCTGGCAGCGAGTGGACTGACGGCATCCGCCGCCGGCAAGCTCACTATCGAGAGTGCCACATGTGTCACCCCGGAGTCCGGTGACCTCTACGCCGACGCCGATCAGATGATCTCCGGTCTTGTGTACTCACTTACCCTAAAGAATGCCGGCGACGAGGATTTGGTACCCGGCGACGAGAATTACTCGGTCACCCTTTTCCAGACCACCAAGAATGTAAACCTTGCTACCGTAGAGCTTACCGAGACACTTGCCCCGGGCAGCTCGATGACAGTAGAGATGGCATGGCCCACATTCTCAATCCAGCCGCTGATCGACGCCTACGCCGCAAGTGGTGATTCAAAATACTGGAGTTGTCTCGGAGTACGGGAAAACACCACCGGCTCTACAAAAAATGTCATGCCGTGGCGTGACGTCTATCCCTACATAGTCAATTATATCTTATGTCCGGAGTATACCGGTACTGAGGTAAATGCTACCATCAACTTCGGTTTCGTTGAGGAGGCAACGACGCTTACCTATCGCGTACGCGCCCAGGGTGCAGCTGATGTAAACGTTACATCCATCACCGTCCCCGAGGGTTTCAGTGTAAGCCCCGCTGCTCCGTTTACCGTACCCGGCATGCTTCAGAGCGATGCCAGCCACTTCGTCAATCTCGAGATCACATTTGACCCCTCGAAATCGGGCAGCTATGCCGGCGCCATCACCTTAGAGGTGGAGGGAGCCGACTCAAAGAGCTATACAATCCAGGGTGCCATGATCGGTGAGAACGACTATTACGAGGACTTCACCCCCGGTGAGGGCGAAAATACATCGACTTATGTCCCCACCGGCTGGATCCTTGGTTCCAACTGGAGCGGTTTCTACAATTCGGGTGGCTCGGGTGATACCAAATATTACCTGCAGCACAGTTCGTCAATGGACAGCGGCGTATCGCTCGCCATCACACCCAAGCTGAGCTTTGAGGACGGCGGTGCACTCATGTTTGAAGCTGCAAGACGCTCATACGACTCCCGTCTTGAGGTGATGTATTCACCCGACCGCGCCAACTGGACACCCCTCTGCACTATCGTCCCCAACGGCACCGACGGTCAGCTTTCATTCCCCTCGTCGGCAAATGTCATGGGTTCATACAACGTCACTCTCCCCGAGGGCGAATGGTATATCGGCTTCAAGGGTAAATACATTCTGCTCAACAACGTCTTTGGCGGTCAGCTTGCTAATGTGGAGCATGATGTAATGTTTATTCAGGGTTCAATTCCTTCGAAAGGAACTGCCAACAATCCGATTAATGTGTCAGAGACCTTCAAGAATCTCAACGGCGTAGCCGAGGGTGCAGATACTTATACAGTCGAGCTCGTGGTAAACGGCGAGGCTGTCAAGACACTTGAGGCACCCGAATGGGAGGCAGGCTCAACCCTGACATTCGAGACCTCGTTTACTCCCAACTTCGCCGGTGACTACACCGTAGAAATCCGTATCAGCTTCGGCGAAGGCTCTGTAAGCAGTCCGACCCAGACAGTCAAGGTAAATGCCGAGACATCTTCAATGGATCTCACTATCGGTACCCAGACAGGTACAAATACGATGGCTCCTTTCCGTACGAACTGGAATAACTCTGCATCAGAGACCAGATATCCTCAGGAGTATCTTGCAAGATACGGACTTGGCGAGGGTATGATGATTTCAGGCATCACCTTCGAAGGAACAAGTACTTCAACTAAAACATGGCCGGCTAAAATCCAAATCTGGCTCCAAAACGAGGAGACAAACAACGAGCTGTACGCTCTCACGCCTGAAGATGCCATAGATCTCTCAACGATCACACCGGTATATGTTGATGATAACTTCACTTATGAGATAACAGGTACTTATAGTGATCCCTGCACATTCATCATGGAGTGTCAGCTTGCTGAGCCGTTTGAGTATACCGGTGGAAACCTCTTCATGGCGACCATGAGTGAGGCTGAAGCTTACGCTGCCATAAACTTCCCGGTTTGTAACGAGCTGCATAATAATGTTCTCTACCATGCCAATGACAACCACGACACCTTCGTTACTCAAAGCTGGAGTACATCCGGAAACGGTTCGCCGGTAATGCTTCTCCAGATCGCCAAGGAGGCAATGACCATCTCGGGTGTAATCAGCGGCGCTTCAAACACTGCCGATGCCGAGAGCGTTCCGGTAGCTGACGCGACAGTGACCATCACTGCCGATGATGTACTCTATACTACAGTAACTGATGCTTCTGGTGCATACTCGATGGAGGTGTTCCAGCCCGAGCGCACCTACACACTCACAGTTGAGGCTGACGATTATCAGACTTACACTGAGGAGGGCATCACCTTTGACGCCAATGTAGTATGCGACGTAACCCTTGAGCCTGTCAAGACCGGTGTCGAGGAGATCAGCGCACTCAACGGTGTACGCCTCGCTTCGGGTCTCGTGACTGACCGCATCGAGATCGAGGGTTGCTACAATCCCGCTGTTGTGGTTGTGGCTGCCGACGGTTCGGTGGTTGCCAAGGGTCGCGGTAACGTGATGAATGTTTCCAACCTCTCTGCCGGGGTTTACATCGTTAGCGTCGAGACTGAGCAGGGCAACAAGGCTCTCCGCTTCATCAAGAAGTAAGAGCAGACTCTGAAATGTCAAGTGACTTGCTGAAATGCAAGAGAACTTAACGACAAGAGGATTTGACAGTTAATCTGTAATCAAATATCTGCAAGGGCACTGAACCGCCCTTGCAGAACCAAGTATTCACCCCGCAGCGATAGCGGGTAATATAACAACATGAAACGTACTTCTTTATTTACAATCATAGCTACAGCTGCCACGGGCGCCCTTCTTGCGACAGCCGTGACGCAGCAGGCTACCCTACTGACGAGCGCCAATGCTCCCATCGAGCCCACTGTATCACGCCAGGCTCCCCGTAACATAGTGCCCCAGTACAGCGAGTACAAGGATTTCACCCTTACCGTAGAGGTGACCGGTACCGACAAGGTGCCGATCGGGTCACTCTTCTCGACACTCTACGAGCTGAGTTACTCACCCCTGAGCTTCACCCGCAGCGGTGAGAACTATGTCGCCACACTCCCGGTTTACGGCGGCGGTCACCGCCTCACCATCGAAGCTGAGGGGATGAAGACATCGGTTACGGAGTTTACCGTAGACAATGACGAGACCGTGACTGTAAATCTGAGCGAGGATGTTAAGACTCCCTACGGACTCAAGGCAGAGCTGCAGCATGACGTAGTGACCGGCAGAAACGACATCATGGTTGAGTGGAACACCGAGGAGGCTGTATTTTTCGATGACTTCGAGTCATATCGTCCTTTTACCATAGACCCCACCCCGTGGACAGGTATCGACGGGGATCAGACCGCCCCGGCTGTCCTCACGGGTACGTATGCCAATTCGGGACTCCCCAACTATGTGCAGATCATCAACCCGTGGGCTGTGGAGCCTGCATGGGATTTAAATAACTACTTCACCCTCGCTCCGCGTTCGGGTCGCCAATATGCGGGCTTTATCCAGACAGCCTCGGGTGCGAAGCTCGACGACTGGCTGATTTCGCCCACGATCACCCCGGGCGAGGAGAATGTAGTGCGCTTCTACGCCAAAGGTTCTGATGCACAGCCGGCCCGCTTTGAGGTGGGCATCACCACGGCGGAGTATCCAACGGCTGCCGACTTTACCATCATCTCGGACGGTAACGACATCCTGTGTGATTACCTCGACTGGAAGGAGATAATTATTCCCATTGATGAGTATGCGGGTGTACCGGTCAAGATCGGAATACACTGTACGTCGCTCAGCGGCTCGTTTATCTCGATGGTCGATGATTTCTTTGTAGGCCGTCTGCAGCCCTCGGGACGCAACGCGTCGCGCCGCGTTGCCGCCCGGTCGGCTCAGAACCCCAACGAGCGCTTCGAGATTCTTCTTGACGGCAACAAGGTCGGCGAGACTACCGACTACTCTTTCTTGATTCCGGAGGTCAGCGCCACCAATCATACGGTAGGTGTAAAGGCATGCTATCTCCACAGCGAATCCGATGTTACGGAGACCGGTGTCTCGATAGATGCAGACCGTTACAAGCAGCAGAGTTTCGCCATCCTCACCAACAATAACGAGATACCGGCGGAAGCCTCTCTTGTCCTTGCCGGCGGCGGTGATGACGACACTTATAATCTGACCATTACCGACGGTTCGCTTACGATAGCGTCACTGCCGGTCGGTGAGTACGCTGTAACGGTATCGGCTCCTCACTATGATGTGCTCAACATGACGATCAATGTCACTGCCAATCACGCGCATGCCTTCATGCTTAATGAGACATTGGTGACCCCCTTTAACATCACGGCGGATGTGACCTCGGGCGATGACGGTCATGAGGCGGTGATTAAATGGAACCAGCATCTCGGCTTTGAGGATTCGTTTGAGGATTACAATGACTTCGCCACGGGGACATTCGGCGGTTGGACAACCTTCGATTTCGACACCAAGCCGTCGTATCCGATCGGATTGGGTTCGCAGACCAACATCGTGACGTTCCCCAACGCCTCGACTCCGTCCAATCCGCAGGTTGTGCCGCCGTTAGTGTTTAAT
>CAZAWP010000096.1:0-8306 GCA_964488855.1 uncultured Sangeribacter sp. | reverse complement strand
ATAAATCTTATAAATCTTATAAATCTTATAAATCTTATAAATCTTATAAATCTTTATAAATCTTATAAAGTCATATAAGTCATATAAATCTTATAAGTCTTATACTTTTGCCAGGTGGTGGGATCAGTCGTTGTAGATGAGCTTGGCGCTCTTGGTGCCCTGGCGGGCGATGACGAGCTGACCCTTGGCGGGAGTCTCGATGCGGAGACCCTGGAGGTTGTAGTAGGCGATGGGAAGGAACTCCTCGTCGTCGGCACCGATGGTCTCAACGGCGCTATTGTCGGGGTTGATCTGACCGTCAGCATACGAGAAAGTAGGCTCGGAAACCTCAGAATCTACGTGGTAGGTAGCCTTGCCGTCAGTGCCGTACTGCTGATAAACGCGTGCGTAATCGACGATGAAGCGGCAGGGATAGGGAGGATTGGTTGGATCACCACCGTTCTGACCACCGATGGCGAGGTTGAGCCAGAGCATCTGACGAACATCGCGGAAGGGATTGGCTCCGTTACCGTGGTCGAAGCTGTCGGCGGGAACGGCATTGACAGTGGAGTTGAGGTCAATGTTGTTTACGAGGATGTCGTCGCACCAGAGCTCCATGTGGTCATAGTCCCAGTACATACGCCAGATGTGGTACTCATCACCCCAGCCGGGACCCAGCACGTTGTCGTGAACAGTCTTGGAGTTCCACTTGGCACCCCAGCGGGCACCGTTACCCCAAGCCACATTACCGTGGATGCAGTTGCCGTAATACTCAAGGATGTCGATCTCACCGCCGTAGGGCCACTCATACTGCTTGCCGGTAGACCAGATAGCAGGCCAGCAGCCGTTGATCTGCGGAACCTTGGCACGTACCTCGTAGATACCGTATTTCCAGGTGTAACCGCTGTTCCAGCCACCCTTGGTAGTCATAGAGCCTGAAGTCCAGTGGATGTATTTGCCGATATTAGAGGGCCATGAGTTGTTGCCGGGAGTGTATTTGGGGTTCTTGAGCTGGCGGTCAAGGACATCGCGGGCCTCGATAACGAGAACACCGTCCTGGATGTAGGTATTCTTGTTGCCATAATAATACTGGTGCTCCTGATTACGCATGAAGCCGGTCTCGAAGTTCCAGATATCGGCACTGGGTTTACCCTCGCCGCTGAACTCCTCGGCAAACACCAACTTGTAACCGGGATATACGTTTGCACGGGGATCGGTGTCGGGTATATTGTTGTCGGGATAAACGTCATCGGGAGTTTCAGTCTCGGGGTAAAGCTCAGCCTCGACGATCTGCCACTGGTGGAGGAGGGCGTCAGTACCGCTCTTGTCAGTATATACCTTAGTGTCATTGGCATCCATACCGAGAGCCTTCTTATTCTCGTTGGAGTGACCGACATTCTTGATCATCACCCAGGGGCTACGGCTATCGACCGGCTCAACGACAAACTGAGACAGAGGGATATTGCGTGAAATGATGGCAGTGCTCCAGCTTCCGTCAGAGCCGTAGAACTGATGACGCTTAACGCGCTCGATGTTGTAGGTGTTGGCTTTGCCCTCGACGGGGATAAAGCGTACGATCTGCGAGTTGTCCTCGACCATGGGGAGCACCTCGGCATTAAAACCGTTGTCGGTAAGATAACCGCCCGAAGCGTGCTGGATGCGGTAATAACGGCCCGGTTCGGGTTCATGAACCTGAGCGGTCGCGCCGGCGGCAACGCCTGCCAACGCCAAAATTAGTAAGGATTGTTTCATGGGTTGTGTATTATGGAGAGAGTGGATGCCATCGCATCGGTGATTTGACGCCCGTGGCAATCTCTACCGGTTAACTATTAAAGTATATTATTAATATCTCTATTTAAATATTATCTATTTAAAGTATTATCTCGATTTAATGCCTTGCACGGTTCACAGGGGTAACGCCGTGAGGCTTAAATGCAAAGAAAATATTTTTAAATCAAACTGACAAATTAAGTTAAAAAATTAACTTATCAGCGAGCTTTTTTGGCAAATTTGGCGCACTTGGGCGAGTAGGCGAGAGTGATAAGGTAATCGTCGCTCAGATACGAATACAACACAAAGTTAAAAGTCTTGCCGTCGATTACCGCATGGGCTTCGCCGAGGTCGGCTGCCGGAAACTCGGGAGCACCGGGTACTACGGTTGCCGGGCCGATCTTGGGAAGACGGTCTATGACCATATCATGCTGATAGTCATTGACACCGATTCCGAGCAGCGCCTTATAAACCGCCTCTTTTGCCGTCCATGCCAACAGGTTTGCCTGCAGGTCGCCGGCGGGGATGAGGGCGAGCTCGGCGGGGGTAAGATAACGTTCACGCACCTTGAGAACCTGCTCGCGGTCGCAGCGCTCCACATCGACACCCATGGCGGCGCGTTCATTAAACTGTCCTAACTCTACCTCGGGGGTACGGGGCAGAGTGGCTACCACCAATATGCCGCCGGTATGGGATACCGAGATGCGAGAATCATCACCATGAAGGAACGGAGCGCCGTTGCGGTAATGTCCGATCTCGCGGTACGAGTCACGACCGTTCTCACCGTAGAGTTGGCGTGCCATCTCCATCCATAGTTTGGGGTCTTTGGTCTCGCCACCGGTTATCTCCTCGACCTTGATACCCGGGATACTCGGGTGACGCCAGTATATGAAATCCTGTTCCTCCATATCATTCTTCATTTTCGTTGAGTTCTGCCTTTATCTTGACGATGCGGTGACGTTCCATCTTGAGAACGCGCAGGGTGACGGGACCGGCTGTGAACTTCTCATTAATCTGAGGGAAATCCCCTTTGAGTTCCAAGACGAGGCCGGCGAGTGTCTCGGCATCACCTATATCGCCCAATTGCTCCTCGTCGATGCCCATCACGCGGCAAAAGTCGGTGACAGGTATCTTTGCCTCAAAGATGTACTGACCGTTGCCGACCTTCTTGTACATCGACGAGGCATCATCATACTCGTCATCGATGTCGCCGACAATTTCCTCGATGACATCCTCAAGGGTCACGATACCTTGCGTACCGCCGTACTCGTCGATGACGATGGCTATGTGAATCTTCTTACGGCGGAAGTCCTCGAGGAGGTCGTCGAGCATACGCGATTCGGGTACGAAATACGCCTCGCGGAGGAGTTTCTGCCACTCGAAGGAGTTGTCGGCATGTCCGATATAGGGGAGGAGATCCTTGGAATACAGTATGCCGGCTATCGAGTCCTCGGAAGTGTCGTAGACGGGGATACGGGAGAAGCCGCTCTCAAGGATGACGCGCATCACCTCGTCCCAAGTGTCGTGATATTCGATTGCAGTCACATCGACACGTGAGATCATGACCTCGCGGGCCTCTTTTTCGCCGAATTGGAGGATACCTTCGAGCATCTCCTTCTCCTTGGCATCCTTGACATCGGAAATCTCAAGAGCCGCCTCAAGCTGGTCTGTGGAGATCTCCTCGCGCCGCTTTGTTACCACGCGATTGACGAGTACGGTCGATTTGACCATCATGCCCGAGAGAGGTGAGAATATCCTGTAAAGCAGCGAAATGCCGGGTATCGCCATACGTGTCCAGCGCAGCTTGCGGTTACGTGCCACCAGTTTCGGGAATATCTCGCCGAAGAGGAGGAGCAGGAACGTCATGAATACCGTCTGCAGCAGGAAACTGAGCAAATCGCTGTTGAATGTCACTGTCTGACCGATGGCAAAGGTCAGCAGAACAACCATAGTAATGTTTACCAGATTATTGGTAATCAGTATCGTCGCCAATAGTTTCTCGCTGTTTTTAAGCAGCGACAATATCTTTGAATCGCGCGGACTTTCGGATTCCTCAAGGTCATCAATATCCTCGGGGGTGAGACCGAAAAATGCGATCTCGGAGCCCGAGACAAACGCCGAAATACCCAAACAGGCTATGACTATGCAAATGAGTACACTCCATGTCACCCAATTGGCAGGGGCATGAAATTCAATCGCCGATGTGGCGCATAATATCATATTCAAGACCGGTGTTTCCGGTAAAGGATCTATATCCAAAATCTAAAAAGTGTTGGTTATCTCTGCAAAGATAATGAATTAATTGCAATTACCCTCCCATATTGATAATTTTAATGTTGTTAAAGCAAATGGACTGCAAGATGTATTGCAGCCCATCCACTTTTATAGTTTGCACTATATAGCTTAACACTATGATGTATCTTTTATAGCCTAATTTTATAGCTTAACACTATGATGTAGCTTTTATCGGCATATGCCGACGTATTGGCGAGGGTCAGCGCAGTATCTTGTATCAGCGACGGCGGCGACGGACGCTCTTGGCAGCCGAGCTGTTGGACTGAGACGACTGTGATGCGGGAGCGGACTTGACCTTGGGGGTCTTGGTCTTCTTGGCGCGAGTCGAGGTGCGTGAGGCACCGCGGGCAGTGCGTGTTGTCTTTGCCTCCTTAGCCGAAACCTCGGTGCGCTCCGGGATCGAGTCCGCGCTTACGGCAGCCTGAGCGGCAGCCTCCTGCTGTGCCAGGTATTCCTCGCGTGTGGGCACGTAAAGATCCTTGCCATAATTGCGCAGACGGTTGTCAATACTGTCCTGGGCACGCTTGAGATCGTCGGGATCCGAGTACATCTGTGCCATGGAGAGGTTGCGCAGGTTTCGGGTCTTGTAAATCTCGCCGTCATACATGCCGAGGTTGAAGTAATCGTCGAGGGAATACTGGGCGAGGTTGTTGTCGTCGTTGAGGAAGACATACTGCTGCGCCAAGTAGGGACGGAGCTGGTCGAACTTGACCCAGAACATCGGGTATTTCGCCTCGCCGCCGAAGTCACCGCTGCGGTTGAGCACCGGGCAGATAGCCTCCACGCGTGTCTTCATGCGGTTGGTACGACGGTCAAACTCCCATTTCTCGATGATATAGAAATTGAGCACCTGATTGGTGGGTACATCCGCCTCCTCGATGGCATAACGGGGATTCTTCTCGGTCGAGCCCTTGGCAGTGGTGTGATATATGTCGAAACGGTCGAGCATCTCGCCGACGTTGATCTTGTACTGGTCGGTAAATGCCTCGCGCCCGTCGAGATACTCGTAGGCAGGTACAGTACCGTCGACCACCAATTTAAGAATGAGTCTGAAGAGGTTCATCTGCCCGTCGACGACATCCTCGGGATAGTAGAGGGGGGTGTTGCCATCCTTGGCGAGGTCGAGCGAGCGATATATCTCGCGCATGTAAGCGAGGTCGGCATCGTGCGCCGACTTGGTCTGATAGAAACCCTGCATGCGCTCGGTGACACCGGGCTGTTCCTGCTGCGGCTTCTTGTCGCGCTCGGAGCGTTTGCGCACACCCCCGGCGTTCTCAACCTGCGCCATGGCGCCTAAACCGAGCATTGCGCCGGCTATTATTAGAGTTATTCTGCTTAGAGACTTCATTGCTATGCTTAATTCAGCGCCACCTCCATGGGGGAGATATCGCGGGTTATACCATCGGGGCCTTTGGCCTTAACGTTAGAGATAAAGAAACTCTTGCCCGCCTTGAGACGCTTGAACTGTTCTTTCTGACGGTTAGAGAAACGGGCGCCATCGGAGAGTTCCGGGATAGCGTTGCCCATCTGGTCGAAAAATACTGTCGAGAACGACACCACCGAGTATGTGACGTTGAGGATGTCATCGTCAATAGCTGCGCCGAGACCTTCGGAAGCCATGAGGGCAGCCTTGCTGATGCGTTTGGGCGAGCCCTTGTAATGGACGGTGTTGCCCTGCGCATCCTTGACAGCGAGATAGGGGGTAGGATCGGGCAGTTTGCGTACCCTGAAGGTCATCGAGCCAACGGTCTGCGAGCGACCCTCGAGCTGAGCGGTCACCGAAATCACGGCCTCGGTGCCGACCTTGCCGGGACGTGCCATCCATGTGTCACCGTTACGGGTAAGGGTGCCGTTGGTGATGGTTGCCTGGATAGCGTTCATCGGTACACCCGGCACCGAAATCGAGATAGGGTTGTCGATACCGGCGTAGAGGACATTCATCATCGTCGGCGAGATTGTCGCCATAGGCTCAATCACGGTGTATGACGAGCGGAACTCACGGCGGTCGGTAGACCCGTCACCGCGCGCAACCTCGATATATCCCGTGAAGTCATGGGTACCCAAGGCGGTGGGGACAAATTCGTAGAGACCGTCGGGGTTGTTGAGCTTGGCTCCGTTGATGAATATCTCCGGGCGCTTGGTGGTGTCGATGGCTGCCAATACGATGTTGGCGGAGTATTTGCCGCCGCGCATGATCATATTGGAGTGAGGGATGACGTAGGCATTGAGTTCGTTTACACGTACATCACCTATGTCGATATTTGTTATCAGCGACGAGAGAGCCTCGCTCTCTGCCTGACGTATGTCATTCTGTAGTTTTGTGAGGATAGTGACGGCGGCCACGGCGGGCATGTTCTCAAAGAGTTGCTGTTCCCACTGTGTGGGCCCGATGGTACCCGGTTTGGTACCGGCGGTGGTGGAGAGCATCTGGTCGATGCCGGCGCGTTTTAGCGAGTCGGGGACGAGAGCCGTGACAAACTCGCGGTAAGCCGTCAGGTCCTGACGGAGTTTCTGACCGTTGAGGGTCGAGGGGTTTAACATCACCACCGAAGCGGCTTCGAGATCATCGTTATTCTTGATATTACGGTAATCACCCTTCTTGCCGTCGGCGGCGCGGGCGATTGCTGTCTTATAAGATTCGATAGTCTCATAGATGGCTTCGGAGCGCTGACGCAGCGAATCACCCTTGTGGTACCATACAGCCGCCTTTGCGGGGTTCTGCTGGTAGAGGTCGGCAAGGTAGCGGAATTGCACCTCGTTTTTAGCCGACATGTTAAGGGCGGTGCGGTGCATACTGTCCTGAACCTGGCTGACGCCGTTGAGAACGTCCGACGAGACGTTCAGTGCCAGCATCGCCGTCAGCACAATATACATCAGATTTATCATTCGTTGGCGTGGCGACATTCGCGCCACATTGTTTCCGCCTGCCATATATAGGGAGTGTTAAATTAGTTGGGAGCGTCACCCGACCTAAGCGATAAAAAGGAACTAACCGATATTAAGGGCTTGACCGGGGTGACGTATCTGTTTTATGAGCGTCACGCGTCGGAGCGGGTGGACTGCTCAAAAGGATTTGCCGCCATCGCCGCTCCACCCATCATGGGGTTGTGCATATTGATGGTCATGGCAGTGATCATCTTCTCGTATACAGAGTTAAGCTGCTTCATGTAGCGGGCCATCTTCTCGGTCTCCTCGCAGTAGCGTGAGGACTCGGCAGCCGATTTCTCGTACATATCGCGGATATCCTTGAGACCGCGGTTTACACGGTCGATGGACTCAAGCTGAGCGGCGACGCTCTTGAGCTGTATCTCATAGATGGTGTTAAGACCGCCGATGTTGCGGTTGAGATCCTCCATGTGACCCACATAACCGGTCGAGGCATCCGAGATGGTGCCTGAGTTCTCGGTGATGGCGCGGTAAGAGGCGAGAAGCGTCTCGGACACCTCATTGAGAGCGCGGGTGGTCTCGTTGAGACGGGTCATGTTGTCGGAAATCTCCTGCATCTGCTCCAGGTATGATTTGGAGACATTTTCCAACTCCTCGGCATCCTGAACCGCCAAGGGTTGGGCGGGTACGCCGGCGACGCCTGCGACGCCGGCAGCGGGCGCGAGGGTGAGATCACCGTCAAAGCCCGGAGTCGTGCTTGAGAAATCACCCGAGCCGCTGATGTGGATACCACCACCGCCGTGGAAGTCGGGGCGATCCTCGGGATTACGTGAATCGAGGACAGGGAAGACATCCTCCCAGGCATACTCCTTGGGGGGACGGTCGAAAGCCGTCAGGATAAACATGGCGATCTCAGTACCCATGCCGATACATAACAGAGTAGCACCGCCGGGAAGATGCAGGATCTTGAAGAGGGCACCCCAGATCACGATGGCTGCACCGATAGAGTAGGCGAAGTTGAAAAAGCGCTGGCCCTTCTCGCCGTGAAGGAACCGCTCAATGCCGTTGGCGTATTTACGAATCTTTACCATGAGTCGTGTATTGTGTAGGGAGGCGTGGAGTTGATAAATACTTAATCTTTACTCGCGGTCCCGGTGGTTACTTATTGCGTCGGTTTTTGGTACCCCGTGCGAATCCTATCTGTGAGCGCACGCAGCGGAAACCGATGTATGATCTCTGTTCGTTCTGATACTCCCAGGTGCGGAGGTCGGCGCGGATATTCTGCGCCACGTCCTTCCACGATCCGCCGCGTACGATCTTACGCTTCATCTTGTAGGGATCCTCCTTGGCGGCATCATAACGATACTCGGGGTTGA
>CAZAWP010000095.1:0-8374 GCA_964488855.1 uncultured Sangeribacter sp. | reverse complement strand
TTGGTTGCTTAGTATAAATTAATTTTCAATAGTTACTTAACTGTAATTAAAACGCCGAAACGGATAAATACTATTGTTCTCTACGGTTAAATATATTGTGCTGTACGGCTCAGTATCCCTACCGAAATTATGGTTTTATACACTACGCTATATCTTGCCCTGTTTCTTTTGAGTGGTGCCGGGGGTTTCTCCGTAACATTCGCGGTAACGTCGCGAGAAATGGGAGAAGTTCTTGAAACCTACCGTATGCATGACCTTATAGATAGACCAATCCGTGCTTTGGAGCAGGCGATGCGCCTCGCGCAAACGGCGACTTATAATCCAGTTGCGCGGAGATTGGTCACTGAGTTTGCTGAAATCTCGTTTAAAGCTTGACAGACTTCTGCCGGTACATTGGGCTATTTCCCTGATATTAAGATCATATCGGTAATTATGCTCCATAAAGTCCATGATGTCCAATTTCCATTGGCTTGAGAAATCAAACAGTGACTGATAGATTGATTCGTCGAGCACCAACAGCAACCTTATGGCCTCCAAAATTTTAATGCGCAACCAATGCTTCTCAGGAGTCTCCCCTTTCTGCCAATATGGCTTAAAGGAGTCAAAGAGACTGGTCAGCAAGGAGGACTGCCGGAAGGTGGTGAAACTTTTGTGACTTCGTTCTACATTTTTCAGTAAGTCTAATTTATACAGGGTTTTATAGTAGTCAAAAAGGATTTGACGTGAGAAAGAAAGGAGAACGGCCACCGCGCGGGAGTTATTCTCCGGTGAAAAGGTTTTAAGTATAAAATGCTGATCTTTACGGATGAAGATACATTCACCCTCGTTGATCGTTACCGATGATAAGTTGGCTATATTCACATTCCATTCCCCCGAAGAGACATAAACCAAGGTATTCTCACTTATATAAAATGAGCTTTCCTCGGTGCCGTTGTGCACACAAGCCGCAAAGACTTCATTGGTTTCGGGGTTCATGGTGTAAAGCCTTATATTAAATTAGTTAAGCAGAATGTATCATTTGAAAAATTAGTGGCGGCGAGGACCGCGAGGACCTCCGTGTCCCTGAGCACGGCTTTTACGTTTGGCTGCCGAACCGTCACGAAGTTTCAAACCCTTATACGAATCCTTGAGATCTTTGAGGGTTACGTCCATGGTGGTATTGACCGGTCGGTTGAGGTTCTGGAGGTTATGCGACATCAGCCAGTAATAGTAATAAGGCATGTAAAGTATCCGTTCGTGCTGACGGTGATCCACCCCCTTAACTTTGGTATAGACTATCCGCGAACTGTCGGTTTTGCGGATATTTTCAACCATCTTGTCGGTTCGTCGGATCGCCTCTTCCCTGTCGTTAAGTCCGCGGATGACCCACAGCGGAACCTTACTCATCTCCGCGACATTTCCGTCGATACCTCCTGCAAGTATTATGGCAGCTGCAATCCGGTCGGGATAAGTATTGACGAGTTCAGCGACACCGTTACCACCCATGCTCATCCCGATGGCGTATATCCGGTTTGTGTCGATATTTTTATTAGCAATCACATATTCTACATCGTTCATAATCTTCTCCACATCCCATTTTTCGCCGGTGGCTTGAGGGGCAAGCACGTATGCGTTTAAGTCCATGCCGGACTCGATAGCATCTATCGTGCCGAAATTATCCACATCCTGCAGATTCTTGCCCGACGCACTGCGGCTGTGTAAGGAGATGATCAGCGGCATCTTCTTAGTGACAGTATCTGTATCGTCGATAGTCGTCCGGTCTGAAGATTTGGGTGTGGCAAGGATAAAATTATAGCCATCCTTTACTTCATCCTTATGAAAGGAGATGGTAGACTCTGCCAATACCGAGAGACTGAAAAAAATACACAAAAAGAATGTGGAGATGTATTGCATGATTAGTCAGATTATACGGATTATATCAGATTATACGGATTATAGATGTACGTATTAATAGGACTATTATGCCTTAATAAAGTTTAATATGAGAGTGGTAGATTAGATCCCGACCGCGACTCCCTCCTTTTCCAACTCGACTTATAACAGCTTAGTATTACTAATTCCGACGTGTAACAGCTTAAAATTACTAATTACAGATTTTTTTAAGTATCCCATTTTTGAGCAGTCCCGAGCTTCAGCGAGGGGTTATCTCCTTCTGCGCTCCCCTTTTCTTATCCTGTGGAAAGGCCATCATCCCGACCGGTTAAAAGTCTCTATTTATAGATATTATAGCCACACAAAGCTGCTATGCCGTAGAGTGCCAACAGGATTACCATATACACAGCAATTTCCAAGATAACTGCCAGCCATTTATTGGCAACATTCTTTTTAATTACCCGATTTACCGGCTGACATATAAAGCCGAAAATAATACAAACGATTATTATTACCCACCACATAGCTTAAGAGTAAAATTTAGAGTATAACTTGGAGTATTCTTTTTACAAATTTATAAATATTTCAGGAAACTAAGTAACTATTGAGAATTAATTGAGTCTTGGTGGCTTAGTTTTAATTAATTTTCAATAGTTACTTATATTAATTCTCTTTGGTAATTGACAGATTTTTTGTAAATTTATCAACATATAAACCTATAAACTTACCATCATTAGATTATGAAATCAAGAATAACATTCAGTACTTTTGCAACTATACTAACTGCTGTCCTGATAGCGGCAATGTTTATCGGATGTATCCTTACAGTCAAAGAACCGGCTATGTTTTTCTGCTTCTTGGCTATTTATCTGATACTTTTTGTGTCTGCTTTGTTTTATGGAGCCGCCTACATAAAGGTTGATAATGATAACATAGTAATGGGCAGTCTGTTAAGAAGCAAGAAGATACCGCTCGACGAAGTAGAAAGTGTCCGCCTTTTCCAGCCCACCATGGGAGCGATCCGCGTTTTCGCCTCCGGCGGGTTCATGGGTTATTGGGGAGTATTTCGTGAGGGCGATGTCGGCAAATATTACGGATTCTACGGCAAAGCCTCCGACTGCTTCCTCGTCCGCCTGAAGGACGGCAAGCAATACGTCCTCGGCTGCGACGATCCCGCCGCCGTCGTCGCCTACATCGACGCCCGCATCCACTGACTAAGTCATAAGTCAGAGCTGCATTTATGACTCAAAACCTGAATATGGTGAAAACGGCAACGACAATAGAACAGCAAATCAACCTTTTGGAGTCAAGAGGTCTCGTCATATCAGATAGAAACAAGGCACGAGAAATCCTGCAAGACATCGGATATTATGGACTCGGTTTCTATCTCTTTCCATTTGAGAAGACCTTTCCGAATCTCGCGCATCGTACCCACAAATATATTGAGGGTGCATTGTTTGAAGACGCGGTCAATCTCTACTACTTCGATTTTGATCTGCGTCTTATCCTCATGCGCTATCTCAACCGAATCGAGATTGCCTTCCGCACCTCCATTATCTACAACCTATCGAATAAGTACGCTCCAAATCCTATTTGGTTTGTGTCATCCTCAGTTGTAAACAGTTCATATTCTACAGACTTCTCCCATAAGGTGTATAATGCCGACTTCCGCCGTAATCCTATCATTCACCGTCACCACCGTAAGTATCCCTGCGACCCCTTCGCACCCGCGTGGAAAACGCTCGAATTTATGACCTTTGGTGCTGTGATGAAACTCTACGAGCAACTTAAAGAGCAAGAGGATAAAATTTTCATTGCTCAGAAGTTCGGCATCCGACAAGTCGTGACTTTCGAGAGCTATATGCATACCATCCGACAAGTCCGTAACGCATGCGCCCACGGACTCCTACTATATGACTTGCATCTTACGCGCCGTATTAATCGCGGACCCGCGCATCAGACACCGCAGGAGTCAGGCAACATTATCGGTGCGTTGCGCGTTATCAAGTATATATTGGGGCAGGTATCAGTCAACCGTGCTGAGGATTTAAGCCGAGAGGTCAAGAACCTCTATGAGGATCTTTGCTCCTCGGCTCCGAGGCTGAGGTCACTAATACCCGATTTATCCGCTATATGAGTGTGATTCCGATAAAATGTACGATGAAATTTCCAAAAAAGTTCTGAAAATTTTATTAAGTAAATAAAAAGTATTACCTTTACACTATCAAAAGTGCCGATGTAGACTTCGTCGCTACATCCTTGCACTATAAAAAAAGGTAAAGTCGAGGCTACCACTTAGTCGGGTAGTCTCGCTATTTTTATGCAGCTTATCCTCCTATATATGAAGGACGGCAAGCAATATGTCCTCGGCTGTGACGCTCCGGCCCAAATGGTCGTCTACATCAACGCCCGCATCCGCAAATAAAAATCTGTTTTTAACAATAGAGGTCGTGCAGTTGAATGCACGACCTCTTTTTTCCCTTTTTATAGTGTTGGCATTGAGCTAAAGTCAATACCGGCACTGTTATATTTGCAAAGGTACTACTCATTTTTTTATAATCATAATCTTTATAGAAAAAATATCTTCCAATCTTGTAACATATTCCTTTGTAATAAGTATGTTCTGTCTAACTTACTGCAAATAAGACAAAGCTATTACTTTAATCAGCATTTTAATTGTACCGAATTCGGTACAATTAAAAAGACTTATAACATTTTTCATTCAGTAAGATAGAGGACATTTATTCTGCAAATAGGAAAATTATCATTATCTTTGTGATACCATATAGGGTCTAGTTTCCACCGCAATAAAGAAATACTTCGAGTGCGAGTGCAACGATTTTAGGCATATGCTGGCGTAGATGGGAAAGAGCAGCCTAAGGCCGCTCTTTTTTTAATGTGGTATTACGGTAACATTACGTAAATATTGCATTTCTATGAGAACATTTTGTCTATATAAATAAAAAGTATTACCTTTGCACTATCAAAAGTGCCGATGTAGACTTCGTCGCTACATCCTTGCACTATAAAAAAAGGTAAAGTCGAGGCTACCACTTAGTCGGGTAGTCTCGCTCTTTTTTTATGGAAGTTCATCCTTGTCCGCCTGAAAACCAATAAGCAATATCACGGGGACGCGATTAATCGCGTCCCTACCGTGCAAATACAGCGCAGGTAAGGGCAATGGGTTAAAAATTTTTTGTATCTTTGTGGCTATGTATGACTGTTGAGGATTGAGGAGTAATTAATTCTCAAGGTTACTTGATTATTTATGATTACAGGCGAAAAGAAACAACAGGTTGATGCCATCTGGCAGACCTTCTGGAATAATGGGTTTACCCAGCCATCGGCGATTTTCGAACAAATGACTTACCTGCTCTTTATGAAGATGCTTGACGACCGCGAGCGTCAGAAGGAGCAGATTGCAAACCTTACGGGCGACACCGTCGATAACCCCGTCTTCCTCCCCGGCGAATGGCAGAACCCTGCCACCGACCAGTCCGTGCCATACAGGGAGATGCGCTGGCACATGTTCAAGGAAATGGAACCGGCACGGATGCTCAACCGTGTCCGCAATGACGCTTTCATTTTCCTGCGATATATCGGTGGTGAGGGCTCGGCGTACAGCCGCGCCATGGAGGACACAGTTTTCCAGATCACCAACCCCCGGCTCCTTTCGCGCGTAGTCGAGGGGATCGAGGAACTCACACAAGACGGTTCCGACATGATGGGCGATGTCTACGAGTACATGCTCGGCAAGATGGCTGCCAGCGGCACCAACGGTCAGTTCCGCACTCCCCGCCATATCATCAAGATGATGGTAGACCTGATGCAGCCTACCCTCAAAGACAAGATCTGCGACCCCGCCATGGGTAGTGCCGGTTTTATCATGGAGGCTGCCAAATATATCGCCGAGAATCAGGGCGACGAACTCCTGAGCATCGATGCCAAGCGGAAATATGAGCAAGATACCTTCTTCGGCTCTGACTCGGATGCCTCGATGATGCGTATCGGCTGTATGAACATGATGCTTCACGATGTCACCGACCCTCAGCTGTACTATCGCAATTCGTTGTCCGATGACAACACCGACACCAACAGATATACTCTCTGCCTCGCCAACCCACCCTTCGCCGGCAGCCTCGATAAGGACGATATTGCCAACTCCCTCCTAACGGCGGTGAACACCAAGAAAACCGAATTGCTTTTCCTGGCACTTATGATGCGTATGCTTGAACCGGGCGGACGCTGTGCCTCCATCGTGCCCGATACCGTACTTACCGGTGACGGTGCAGCGTATAAGACCATCCGCGCCGCACTCGTCGACAAACATTCCCTCAAGGCGGTCATCACCATGCCGAGCGGAGTCTTTCAACCATACAGCGGCGTGAGCACAGCCATCCTGATCTTCACCAAGACCGGCACGGGCGGTACGGATAAGGTATGGTTCTACGACATGAGGGCTGACGGCTACTCACTGACCACCCAACGCACACCCCAGCCCGACCGCAATGACATCCCGGACATAGTATCCCGCTTTCAAAACTTGGAAGCGGAGAAAGAGCGTGACCGCAAGGCTCAGTCATTCTTCGTCGATGCCGAGGAGATCCGTCAGAATGGTTATGACCTGAGCTATAAACGTTACCACGAAGTAGAGCGTGAGGTCATCGAATACGACTCTCCCGAGACCATCATCGCCCGCATGAAAGAACGCCAGTCCAAGATTGACACCGCCTTCGCCGAGTTCCAACGCCTGCTAAACTCCTGAAAACAATGTATACGCCGCCGTTCAAGATAACTTCTCAAATACTCAATCTTGTAGCTGAAATTTCAGCGAAGATTGAGCGGTACGCCATATTGTTGGAGCAAGACACCGAGTTACGGTTGCGTAAGGCAAACCGAATAAAAACCATACATAGTTCACTTGCTATTGAGGGAAACGAACTTACTGAGGGACAGGTTCGCGACATCATAAACGGTAAAAACGTCATTGCTCCGATACGTGAAATTCAGGAAGTTAAGAACGCAATTGCCACCTACGACCTTTTTCCTAAACTTAATCCGTTCGATCAGAAAGATTTGCTTCTTGCTCATCAGACCATGATACAAACATTAATCGACAATCCTGGACACTGGCGCACGAGCGGAGTCGGTGTGTTTGGAGAAACGGGATGTGTGCATATAGCTCCTCCCCCCAATCGAGTTCCCTCCCTGATGGATGATTTGTTTGAATGGCTGAAAAATTCCGATGATCATCTTTTGATACGTTCTTGTGTTTTTCATTACGAATTTGAGTTTATTCATCCGTTTATTGACGGGAATGGACGCACGGGGCGTCTATGGCAGTCACTGATTCTGTCTAAACTTCATCCGCTTTTTGCTCATCTGCCTGTTGAAAATATGGTATTCTCAAATCAGCAAGCGTATTACGATGCCATTACCGCTTCGACAGCAGCGGGCGAGTCTACACCATTCATCGAGTTTATGCTTGGTGAGATTCTTGCTGCACTTTCGCGTGGAGAGGCAGGCGATTGTGAGCAGAAGGAGGAGTCGGTTCCTAATAAACTTCCTAATAAACTTCCTAATAAACTTCCTAATAAACTTCCTAATAAAGTTCCTAATAAAGTTCGCTCAGAATATCCACGGATACCCGATATTGCATGGCAAATTGCCTCGCTGCTTAATGAAACTCCGGACGCAAGCGCCGATCAGATTGGTAAGGTATTAGGTATAAGTGATAGAACGGTACGTAAGTATATCGCTACCCTACGCGGAGCCGGCATTATCGAACGTGTCGGCAGCAACAGATCCGGTTATTGGAAAGTGAACCGCATTGAGGAGAAAGGAGGAAAATTATGAGGGTAGATAAGAGCAAGTGGCGGAAGTGCAAATTGGAGGATTGTATAACATCGCTTAGGACGGGACTGAATCCTCGTAAAAATTTTTTATTAAATGAGACTGGTGCAACTAATTTTTATATAACAGTTAGAGAACTTAATGGCAGAGGGATAACTATATCAGATAAAACCGATCTCTTTTGTGACTATGCCTTCCCGTTAATTAACCATCGCTCCAATTTAGAAAAAGGTGATGTGTTATTTTCAGGTACAGGGACAATAGGTCGCACTGCATTGGTACATGAAACTCCCAAAAATTGGAATATAAAGGAAGGTGTCTATGTTATTAAACCGAAGCAAGATATTCTATATTCCATTTTTTTGCTTTATTATCTTCATAGTGCCCCTTTATTAGAATACTGTCAAACATTTTCCAAAGGTGCTACCATTCAAAGTGTGCCAATGGCAAAATTGCGCTCTGCTGAAATTTTACTGCCACCTTTGAATCATCAAGTATCAATTGCATCTGAACTTGATGCTTTGCAGGAGGTAATCGTCGGTTATCAAGAACAGATTGTAGACCTTGATGCGTTGGCTCAATCAATCTTCCTTGATACATTCGGTGACCCTGTCACCAACCCGAAAGGATGGCAAATGGTATCTCTAAA
>CAZAWP010000094.1:4581-8406 GCA_964488855.1 uncultured Sangeribacter sp. | reverse complement strand
GGGTAGTCAAAACGCAATATTTTACATAAAACAGCTACTCCAAAACGCAATATTTTACATAAAATGACCACTCCAAAACGCAATATTTGACAATGGACGGCGATGTTTATTTTTTATACAGCGACAGGCGGCGGGGGAAAGGGACGGTTTTTTTGCTCATTCACTTTTATTTTTTATTTTTGCGTTAATAATGTCGTTGAAACTTTTTGAATATTATGACCGATAACACTAATACCGGTATTGACACACAGCCGATGTTCGATATCATCGAGAAAATACCGACCCAACACGTGGTGGGTCTATTATCAAACTATCCCGAGTCTTACGAGACGCGCCTGCTCCTCACTCCGGAGGGCGTCGGGATGCTTACCTCGGCAGGCTTCCGCGTGATGGTAGAGGCCGGTGCCGGCGTCGATGTAAACTACTCGGATGATGCCTACGCCGAATACGGTGCCGAGATCGTGGACCGTGACAAGGCGCTCAAGGCTCAACTCGTGCTCTCATACTCGCCTCTATATGCCGCCGATGTCCGCAAAATGGACGATGGTGCCACCCTGCTCTGCATGATGGGTCACCAGCTCCTCGAAAAAGATACCATAATCGCATTGCTCGACAAGAAGATCATCTGCGGATGTCTCGACAACATGTACTCCCACGCCGAGACGGCAATCTTTGCCGACATACTCGATGAACTCGACGGTCGCGCCGCCGTGATGTACGCCGAGGAGGCGCTGTCGTTCTTGGGCGGTGGCAAGGGTGTGCTCTTGGGAAGCGTCGCCGGTCTCAACCCCTGCGAGGTGATGATATTGGGCAGCGGCAAGGTGGTAGAATCCGCAGCCTGTGCGGCAGCCTCGACCGGTGCCAAGGTCACCATCATGGATAATGACATATCCTCGCTTGCGTCGATGAAGAAACATTGCGGTATCTTCGCCTCAATGATCGATTTCATCTCGATACATCCGCGCGTACTCTTCAACCGCATAAAGACAGCCGACGTTATATTCCGCGGCACATGCACACGCCCCTTCGAGTTACCCAAGAATCTGATGGCAGCGATGAAGGAGAGCGTCTACATGCTCGATTTCAACGAGAGCCATCCCTCGGTATCGGTACCACGTACGGTAACGATGGCAATCACCAACGTCATGGTCAATTTCCTCGACGAGTTCGCCAACAAGGGAGGCTTCAACGGAGTGGTATCGACCACACCGGGTGTACAGAACGGTATAGTAACCTATCGCGGACATTTGGTCGACAAGCTCGTGGCTTCCTACCTGAGTATGCCGAGTGTCGATATCAGTGTCATGCTGACAGCCACCAATTAAGGTAAGGTAATAATACTACTGCCGGATGAAAGGGCATCTGCTCCATGTGGTCCCCGACAATTACTGGGGAGGGGCTCAGCGTTACGCCTACGATATCTGTCGTCACTACCGCGCATCGGGGGTCAAGGTTACCGCGATGACACGCGGTGCAATGACCATCGACCGGCATTTCACCGAAGCGGATATACCCGTGCTCAACGCCCCTCTGCGCGGTCCACTCGATACGTACTCACTGCATGAGCTCACGGAGTGGATGCGCCGACTGCCGCAGGGAGAGCCTGTGACTGTCCACACGCACCGCTACCGCGATGCGGGGTTGGCGGTCATAGCCCGTCATCTTGCCAAACGCCCCGAGATACGGATAGTGACCACGCGACATGTCGTCGGCATCGGACGAGACTCACTTCTCTTCCGGCACCTCTACAAGCGTATAGACACTCACCTGTTTGTATCCAATGTCGCCCTCAACCGCTTCAAGGACACATGGGTAAACCGGCATCTGCCTCTTGACCCCGCAAAGCTACTGCTGCTCCCCTACTCCCTCAACACGCCGATCACCGAACCGGTCGCCGAACCCGACCGCGGACCGTTTGTGATAATGTTTCACGGTCACATCACCGAGGGTAAGGGACTGGAGACACTCATAGACTCCCTCTCGCAGCTACGCGGACGCAAGGTGCGTCTGCGCATCGCAGGGCGCGGCAACCCCGATGCCGTCGATATACTGCGCCGGCGCGCCATGACCGCCGGTGTGATGGATATGATCGACTGGCAGCTCAATCATCCCGACACCGGGGCACTCCTTGCGGGTTGTCATGTCGGGGTGCTCCCCACCGACTCGCGCGAGGGGTTCGGAATCGCCAACTTAGAGTATATGGCGATCGGGCGACCGCAGATTTGCTCGGCGACGCGTGCACAGCTTGACTACGGCATACCCCAGCAGACAGCATTGGTGGTGCCGCCGCTGAATGCGCCCGCCCTGACCGAGGTCATAACCTATCTGATCGACAACCCCGAGGAGCGTCAGCGTCTCGGCAAAGCTGCCTACGACTATTTCCACGCGCATCTGGCATGGGAGCAATTTATCGACAAACTTAATCCTATTTACGATTTTAGCGAGTGACACCAGCCGAAGACCGCCGATTCTATAAACGCATAGAGCACATCGTATCGTGGTCTGTATTTGTGATACTGACAGCCACCTACTGGCTGACGGTAGCGCCGACCGTGTCATTCTGGGATTGTCCGGAATATGTGGCGGGAGCATGGCTTCTGGAGATCGGTCATCCGCCGGGCAATCCGGTTTGGATGCTTACCGAACGCGTCATCACCATGCTTGCGCCCTCGGCTCGTTACGCGGCACTGGCAATCAACCTGTCAAGCGGTCTCTTTACCGCCTTTGCCGGTTTTTTCCTCGCCAAGGCTCTTTATGTGACGGTGATATGGATAGCCGGCTCGTCGCAGCGTCGCCGGCGCGGTCACGCCACGCTGGCGGCGGGGGCAGCCCTGACCGGCGCCCTGTCGTTCGGCTGGTGCGACTCGATATGGTACTCGGCAGTGGAGGCGGAGGTGTACGCGATGTCGATCTTCCTGACGTCGCTGATGCTCTGGCTCATGCTCAAGTGGGCAGTCTGCCGTGACCGCACGCTCGCCTGGCGCTATCTCCTGCTCATAGCATACCTGACAGGCCTCTCAATCGGCGTGCATCAGCTCAACCTGCTGTGTTTGCCGGCGTTGGCACTGATATGGGCATACCGACGGGGCTTCACTCATGCCCGCGCTGTATGGGGTATCATCATAGTGTCGCTGATAGTCGTAGGAGCGATATTGGTGGGAATGATGCCCTCGACTATCGCCCTTGCCGCCCGCATCGAACTGATGGCGGTCAATGCGCTGCGTCTGCCGATGCTATCGGGGGTCGCCATCTACATCGCCCTGTTAGGTATCTCCCTGGCACTCGCACTCGTGGTTACCTCGGTATCGAATAACCGTGCCCTCATCGCCGTCTCGCTTTTCCCGCCGATATATCTGTCGGGACTCTTTATAATCGACGAGCATTTTTCGTTAGGTGCTGCCATAACGGTCATTGCCGTAAGCCTGTTGGTCAAGGGGAAGCACTTCAAACGCCGCCGTGTCAATCTCGGTGTGTGGATGCTGGCAATGCTTCTTACGGGATACTCCGCATACGCGTTGATACCGATCCGCGGCGACATACCCTCTCCCGCCAATCCTACACTGCCGGGCAATCCGTTCTCGTTTGCCGCCTATCAGGCGCGCGCCCAGTACGGTTCGGCACCATTGCTGTACGGTCGTACGCCCGAATCACGTGCGATGATACGGGAACGATTCGGCGCTGACTCGGTCCCTGATTACTCGCGTGTGATGCTTTCGGCAGACTACCCTATCTTTGTACCTTACGTGAAGGGTGCCAAACTCTATGATCCCTACGGGATGCTTACAGCCGAGGACTCGGTGCTCGACAGCAAGATAGCGGCTGCCG
>CAZAWP010000094.1:0-4481 GCA_964488855.1 uncultured Sangeribacter sp. | reverse complement strand
ATGCAGCATCTGAAATTCTTTACCACCTATCAGCTCGGATATATGTATTTCCGATACCTGATGTGGAATTTCGTCGGTCGCCAGAACGATATGCACTCCACGGGGGAGGTGGAGCACGGCAATTTCATCACAGGCTTCAACGCAATCGACAATGCGATGCTCGGTGCCGAGGATTCCTTGCCGCGTGAGGCAGGAAAGGATAATCCCGGGCGCAATACGTATTGGGGATTACCATTCATCTTGGGACTTATCGGAGCCATAGGACTTCTGTTTCTCCACAAGCCGGGAAGACACGCGGATGCCGTGATCGCCCTCCTTTTCGTGATGAGCGGCATAGCAATCGTGGTTTACCTCAATCAAAGCCCCGGTGAACCGCGGGAACGTGACTACTCTTTCCCCGGCTCCTACTTCGCTTTCGCTGCATGGATAGGTATGGGTGCCTTCCTGACAGCCCGGCAGTTGATAAAGTGGGCGACGAAAATACCGGGAATGCACCTTGGCAAATCCCGGATGCAGACTGTTACGCGGGTGGCTGCGGCTATTCCGCTCATCGTGCCGCTGATCATGGTGGCACAGAACTACGATGACCATAACCGCAGCGGTCGCCGGGCAGCATCGGTGATACCGGCGAACTTCCTCTCGACTCTCGAACCGGATGCGATCGTCTTTGTAAGCGGTGATAACCAGACTTTCCCGCTATGGTACGCCTCGGAAGTGGAGGGTATCCGGCAGGATGTGTCTGTCATCAATACGTCGTACCTCATACTCCCGGAATATGCCGCCGCGCGGCTCCTGCCGTGGCGTGAGGCGAAGGCGGTTCCATCGACATTGGGAAAGGAGTCATTCATCTACAATGCAATGGCGTTCGTAGGGTGGCCCGGTCCGTCATCACCGCGCATAGAGCGTGATGCCGTCGAAGCCCTACGCGAACTGCGTAATGCACCGGAACCGTACCTGCGGGCCACTCACCTGCGTATCCATGCCGGCGTTAATGACTCGATAGTGATACCGGTAAATGCCCTCGCACGGACACCGGGGGGCAGGTCACTCGATTTCAAGCGGCTCTTCGTGCTTGACGTTGTGGCGACGAACGCCTCATCGTCCTCTCCGCGACCCATATACTGGCACCGTCACGCACACCACGCGGCTTACGCGGGGTTGCGTCCCCATACGTCGCCGGCACTGTTTGCCCGACGCTTCGGCTACGTGAGCGACCGTGTCATCGACTCGCTGTCGTTGGCGCATGTCGCAAGGCTCGAACTACCCAACGACTCGGGACGTTATGTCTATATGGACGGTACGCCGGCACGTCAGATCGAGGCGATGCGGGCGGGTGCCATCCTTGAGGGTCACCGGATGTTAGCAGCCGGCAAGGATAGCCTTGCTGCGCGGATGGCACGGCATGCCGTGGAACGGTTCGGTCCGGTAAATTATCCTTATACTGCCGACCGTAATGCGGACTCCATCTACTACGTGGCACGCGAATTAGGGCTGCTGTTGCGTAATGCTGGGTTGGCGACGGGCGACGAGGACATGACCGCCGAGGGTCTTGAGATACTCCGTCTTGACTCGCTCCGTCATGCCGAATGGGACAACTACCGAGTAAACCTGCCCCCTTATCTGCGGTCAAAGGTTTCGAGGGTGGCGCGGTGAGATTAGCCGCAGCGCGGTGAGATGTAACCGATGGAGCGGTGACATTTAATCATACAGTGCATGAAGGGTTGGGACTTACTTCCCGCCTTGCATAGCCAACTGCCAAAAAAGTTTAGAAATAATAACTCAATATGAAGAGATTAGCTATAATCTTGGTGGCAATTTTGTCGGTCGTGACAGTGGCTGCCGCCAAAAAGAAAAACGAGGGTGGACAGGCCCTGATCGAATTTAAGGAGACGCAACATGATTTCGGGAAAATCGCCGAACAGGGTGGTCCGGTAAGCTGTACGTTCGAGTTTACCAATATCGGTAACGGCACCCTGGTGATCCTCGATGCCTCGGCGGAGTGCGGATGTACGCGCCCGGAGTTCCCCGAAAACCCCATCGCACCGGGCAAGAAGGGCAAGATCAAGGTAACCTATAACCCGATCGCGCGTCCGGGTTCGTTTAACAAAACCGTAACCGTACGCACCAACGGTAAACCAAAGAAGGTCTATCTGCGTATCTCGGGCGAGGTTATCCCCGGTAAAAAATAAAGAGGTTATATCTATTCATTAATTCTCAATAGTTACTTAATTAATAAAGAGAATCAAGTGAAAGGTTATTCTGTAATTTGCGCATTTATTGCCGCACTGTTCGGTAACGCCGTCGTGAATGCTACCCAGCCGGTCAGATGGCTTGAGACTTCCTACGACTTCGGGCTCATCAAGGAGTACGAGGGTGAAAAGGAGGGTTTCGTGCGTTTCGTCAATCCGGGTCCGGAGGAAGCTGTGGTGATGGGTGCGCGCCCGTCATGCGGGTGCACTGACGTGGTTATACCCGAGGAACCGGTGGCTCCCGGCGATACTGCCGTGATACGCTTTAGCTATAATCCTTTGGGGCGTCCGGGGAAGTTCGATAAGACCATTCGTGTCTATATGGGTCCCTACGATACTCAGGTTATCCGTATCACGGGTAACGTACTCGGCACCCCCGAGTCGCTCTCGATCCTGTACCCGGTCGAGTTAGGTCCGTTGCGTCTCACCGAACCGACTATCAATGGCGGGGAAGTGGATTTCGGCAGAGGTATGCAGGTATTTCTTAATGCCTATAATGCCTCGCTCGACAGTGTCACCCCGGGCTGTATAATCAAGGATAAGGCACTGAGCGCCGAAATGACTCCGCAAAAGGCGGGTCCGGGCGACATCGTGACGTTCAGCTTCTATTACAACTCACGCCAGAAGGGTGATGTCGGCAACATTGAGATACCGGTTACGTTCGTCGCCAATATGGAGGATCCTTTCTCCGAAACCCGGGTGGTTCCTTTCAGGGTGAACGTCCTCCCGCCGGTCAATACGCTCAGCGCCGAGGAGCGTGAGAAGGCTCCGTCGATATTCATCTCTCCCTCGACTCTTGAGGCGGGAATCATCACCAATCCCCAGTCGGTGAGATCATTCAGCTTCAATATCCTCAACGAGGGGAAGTCTCCTCTGCGGATAGAGCGTTCTGCGACACCCGACAATGTCAAGGTACGCCGCTACCCGGTGACTTTACGCCCCGGTAAGTCGGGCAAGCTCGAAGGCTCGTTTGACCCCTCGTCGCTGCCGCAGGGACCTTTCAAACTCCCGATTCAAATTTATTCGACTGATCCTGTAACACCCGTTACGACCATCTATATCACAGGCGAGATACGCTGATAACATTTTATCAGTCGTCAGTGTATCAGCCGTGAGGTTTATCAATCCTCGGTGTGTCAATCGTCAGTTTATCAATCGTCATAACCTTAATTTCCCGGTCATGGAACATCCTGAAAACCATCCCGATTATAAAGGACTTCAAGTAAACAGTGGTGTCAATTCGGCACCGTCGGTAAATCCCTACCGCAAACCGCGTGCGCGTCGTCCCGACCTGACGGCAGCCGATTACGTCGAGGGTATCCGCAAGGGGGATGTAAGCATCCTCGGTCGTGCGGTGACTCTGATAGAGAGCTCGGCGCCCCGTCATCAGGCTCTCGCGCAGGAGGTAATCGAGAAATGCCTCCCCTACTCGGGTAATTCGCGACGCATTGGCATCACGGGTGTGCCGGGCGCAGGCAAATCCACGTCGATTGATGTATTCGGATTGCATGTGCTCCGTCAGGGTGGCAAATTAGCGGTGCTGGCGATCGACCCGTCGTCGGAACGTACCCATGGCTCTATCCTCGGGGACAAGACGCGTATGGAGAAGCTCTCGCAGCAGGCTGACGCGTTCATCCGCCCTTCTCCCTCGGCGGGCTCGTTAGGTGGCGTGGCGCGCAAGACCCGCGAGACGATCGTGCTCTGTGAGGCTGCCGGTTACGACAACATCTTTGTGGAGACGGTCGGCGTGGGTCAGTCGGAGACGGCGGTACACTCGATGGTGGATTTCTTCCTCCTCATCCAGCTGGCGGGTACAGGCGACGAACTCCAGGGTATCAAGCGCGGTATCATGGAGATGGCAGACGGCATTGTGATCAACAAGGCTGACGGCGATAATGTGGAGCGTGCCAATCTGGCGGCGGCACAGTTCCGCAATGCACTTCACCTCTTCCCGCCTACTCCGAGCAAGTGGGTGCCCGAGGTTATTACCTACAGTGGTTATTATGAGCTGAATATCGACAAGGTATGGGACATGATTGACCGCTATTTCGAGTATGTGAAACGCACCGGGTATTTCGAGCAGAAGCGCAACCAGCAGGCGCGCTACTGGATGTTTGAGACAATCAACGAGCAGCTTCGCGCCAATTTCTACAACCAGCCCGAGATCCGCGCCCTCCTTGAGCAAAAGGAGCTCCGCATCCTCAACAACGAGCAGTCGAGCTTCACCGCAGC
>CAZAWP010000093.1:6040-8421 GCA_964488855.1 uncultured Sangeribacter sp. | reverse complement strand
ATTATTCACGATTCTTTCTTTTATTGTTTATGAAGACTTATCTAATTTCTCAACTGACTATTGCTGGCAGTATGAAGGCCGCATCAGTCGTTGGAGCTTGTTGCTTTATTATGGGAGGAGTAACCGGAGAGGCTTTTGCCTCTCCGACAACCTCTCCGAAAAAAATTTCCACATCGGATTTACAAGAGGTATCGGCTACTGATTTACAGGAGGTATCGGCTACTAATTCAGAAGAGACTGATTCCATTCAGGTTTCTGTCGATTTGGATGATATAGTTGTCGAAGCCAAGAAAGCTGTCGTAACCAGTGACGGTGCCAAACTCACATACGACATGGACGCAGATGACACCACCAAGGGTCTAACCGCTCTCGAAGCATTGAAAAAGGTGCCGATGGTAACCGTAGATGGGGAGGATAAAATTTACATCAAGGGTAGTCAGGGATTCAAGATATATGTAAACGGTGTCGAGAATCCAATGATGACTGCCAATGCATCAACTATACTCAAGAATATGCCGGTGGAGTCGATTGCCAAGATCGAGGTAATCACCGAACCGGGAGCGCAATATGATGCCGAAGGCTCTGTGGGTATTCTCAACATTATCACTACACGCAAGCGCAGTGATGACGGATATTCGGCAACCTTGTCGGGAAATTTCGGAAACCGTGCAGCCGGTGCTAACGTTTACGGTCTCGTTAAGGTAAACAAGTTTACCGCCGACGCCAATGTCAATTACAGTCACAGCTTATGGCCGGTATCTAATACCAACTTCACCGAAACCGAAAATAACGCTCCCGGTAATTACTCCCTGCTCAAACAGGAGGTAAGCCAACGTTTCAAATATCAATACTTAGGTGCTAACCTTAACACCTCATGGCGTCCCAATGACAAGAATCTCTTTACATTCGGAGCATCTTATTACGGTACGCCGGTGAAGCTATTTGACACCAACATCATAGCCCGCACATACAATATAGATAATACTCTGCAGACATATCTGCGCCAGTCACTTGACGGAGACATTCATAATCTCGGGGCGAGTGGAAACACCTCGTACCAGCACAACTTCAGCGATGACGGTCACCTTCTTACCTTGGCATATCGCTTTGACCTCGGTAAGTCATCTACCGCGGTGAACACGCGAAATATCGAGGAAATCAATATGCCTTACGAATATGATCTTCAAACAACTGACAATACCAATTATAACCGGTCGCATACAGTCCAGATCGACTATATCAATCCTTTCGGCGGCAAACATCATGAACTGATGGCTGGAGGTAAGGCACTGTTCAGATATAACACGGCATACAACACATACCTTGTGGGTGAAGAGAATCAACCCGCCCTTTCGGGATCGTACGCCAACACCAAGATGATGCAGCGCCAAAATGTGTATGCCATTTATGCCTCTTATAACTATAAGTTAAACAGCTGGAACGCCCGCGCCGGTCTACGTTATGAGCTTACAGATTATGGCATCAAATATGCCGGGAATCCGGCGGATAACTTCTCGGGAAAATATGGTGACCTCGTCCCCAACGCTTCGATAAGTTATTCTTTGGCTCCGGCTGAGACACTGCGATTGGCTTACCAGATGCGAATAAGCCGTCCGTCGATCGAGAACCTCAATCCGCATCCTCAGCAGATTTCAGCTTACAATGTACACGTCGGTAATCCGGATCTTAACAGCGAGAAAGCACACAATATCAGTCTGGGCTACTCCAATTATGGCAGAGTACTCGGAGGAGGTCTGACTTTCACAGCGTCACGTATAAACAATTCAATAGAGTGGACCAGTTACGTAGTAGACCTCATCGAGTATAACACCGTCGTCAATGCCGGTAAAAATTCGTCGCTGCGTCTGGATGGTAACTTTATGTGGAACATCACACACCGCATGATGATTAATCTGTCGGGTGGTGTCGAATACAAGAGTATCAAGGCATCCTTCGCCTCCAACCACGGCTGGGGTGGAAACTATAATGTCAATTGGTCATACGTGGGTCCGGCGGATGTGAAGTTCTCGGCTTACGGCGGACAGTCCCTGCGTCACATCTCACTGCAAGGATATTGGACCGGATGGTATTACTACGGTGTTTCGATTAACCGGGACTTCCTCCGCAGCAAGAAACTCAATGTCAATATTTATGCCCAGAACTTCCTTGCACCTTCCACCCGATTCTCATCAGAGTCATGGAACGGCACAAGCCGCACCAAGTCTACCAGCCATAACAAGAACTGGGGCGTGGGTGTGAGTGTCAGCTGGCGTTTCGGCAACACACAGGCACGTGTAGACAGGACTTCATCTGACATCGACAATAACGATACCAAGGCTGATAATTCACAAGGAGGCGGTGGTATCGGAAAATAATCCTCC
>CAZAWP010000093.1:1787-5940 GCA_964488855.1 uncultured Sangeribacter sp. | reverse complement strand
AGTACCTCGAGACTCTCAAACATACATTCGGCGCTCGCGGTGAGATGGAAGTCGTCGAAGACATCGAGATCCGCACCTCCGAATTGCTGCAGGAAAGTTTCGCCGACTCGGGCAACGTAGTGTCTTACCAAGATGTTGAGGCAGTCATCGCTCGCATCGGTAAACCCGCCGACATGATCGATGATTATATCGAGATTGAAGTGGAGGGGGAACCTGTATCCGGACCCGGTAATGCCTCGGCAACCGATACTGAAATTAAAGTTGAAGAAAAAAGCAGTAACGAGATTCCTTTGCCTCCCCCACTGCCCGAAGTGCCCCAGGTAAAACGCAGACTGTTCCGCGACACGACAAACAGTCTGATAGGGGGTGTATGCGCCGGCTTAGCGAAATATATAAATGTAGATGTCGTATGGATCAGGCTTGTATTTGTAATAATGCTGTTTCTATCCATGACTACGGATTATTTCTTCTCCACTTTCTCCTTGTGTCTTGCTTATCTGGCGATGTGGATTATAATTCCACCGGCACGTACACCCTTACAGAAATTGCAGATGAACGGACAATCCCCCACTCTGCAGAATATATCAAACTATTTCACCGGCAAGGGTAACGTAGACCTCGCACAGGCGGATGAAGAACCCCAATCTACGCTGATAACGCGAATTATAAAGATTCTCGTCAAGGTTGCGGTCATTGTCTTTCTCGTCATTGCCATTCCGTCGGTTGCAGTTGGCGTGATAGCTATGTTAGGATGTTTGGCTGTTTTGATAGCATGGGCATGCCTCCCGCTATTCAATCCCGGCTCTATAACGGAACTAACTTTTATCGGAGAACTACCTACCCATGATATCGGAGCGATACTGTGTATGTTTGCTGTAATTCTCTTAGCCTCAGTGCTATTATTTGCAGGAATATATATGGTTCTGAAAGGTAAAGACGCGACAATGAAGAAAAAAGTATGGCTTCCCCTGTTAGTTTTAGTCATCATTTCTGTCATAGTCTGCACAGCCGGATTTATAACTCTCTCCATTTATCCTGCATGATAACAACCGTTATCCTGCATAACAACGGTTATCCTGCATAACAACAACGGTTCGGGGGCATCTAACCCCCGATACCGTGTAATTCCAAACGGTGCGCTATCTTACGGTTGCCAGTTTCACTCTTTTTCGTTATTTTTGCAGTAATTGTATGAAATTTCGGAGGGCTTGGCAACACACCGTCCGAAGCTAAAAAATATTGCTATGGCATCATTTTTTAACAAACTTTTCTCTAAGAAGAAAAAAGAGACTCTCGACACCGGACTTGAAAAAACCAAGGATGGAATCTGGAATAAGATTACCCATGCTGTTGCCGGTAAAAACAAGGTTGATGAGGATGTACTCGATAATATCGAAGAGGCACTCATGACCAGTGACATCGGTGTGGAGACCTCCATCGCCATCATAGAGAAACTTGAGGAGCGGGTGGCACGCGACAAATATGTCACCATGGACGAGCTGCGTAATTTCCTTTATGAGGAGACTGCCTCCATGCTCGCTAAATGTGAAGATGTCGATGACTCCCTCGATTTCAAGTTACCCCCGCATGAGGGAGTGTACGTCATCTTGGTGGTTGGTGTAAACGGTGTTGGCAAGACCACTACCATCGGCAAATTGGCTCACCAATATAAGGAGGCAGGCTATAAGGTTGTACTCGGTGCTGCCGATACATATCGCGCTGCCGCCGTAGACCAGCTTGACATCTGGGCTGAGCGTGTCGGTGTACCCATCGTCAAACAGAAGATGGGCTCAGACCCGGCTGCAGTGGCGTACGATACCGTGCAGTCTGCGATCGCGCAGGATGCCGATGTTGTTATCATAGATACTGCGGGACGTCTTCATAATAAAGTCGGCTTGATGAACGAGCTGACAAAGGTCAAGAGATCAATTGCCAAATTGGCGCCGACCGCTCCGCAGGAAGTGCTGTTAGTGCTTGACGGATCTACCGGACAGAATGCCATCGAGCAGGCCCGTCAGTTCTCCGCAGCCACTGAGGTCACTACACTTGCGGTTACCAAGCTCGACGGCACCTCAAAGGGTGGCGTGGTAATCGGTATCAGCAACGAACTCAACATTCCCGTTAAATATATAGGATTGGGAGAAGGAATGGCTGATATCCAGATCTTCCACCCCATCGAATTCGTTCGTTCTCTCTTCGGCAATTCTATCTGATATAATGCTGATATAATGGCATATAAAAAGAATCATATTGACATCATCTCGATGGGGTGCTCCAAGAATCTTGTAGATTCGGAGCGTCTGATACGCCGTCTTGAGTCCAAGGGTTACACCGTATCACATGATCCCGAGGAACCCTCGGGGGAATGGGTCATCGTAAACACCTGTGGTTTTATTGCCGATGCAAAGGAGGAGTCGATACAACTCCTTCTCGAATTAGGACAACTCAAGGAGAGCGGAGCTATCGGCAAATTAGGTGTCATGGGGTGCCTCTCTGAGCGTTATCGCAATGATATAGGTGAACTTCTCCCCGAGCTCGACCTCATTTACGGTAAATTCGACTGGAAGAATTTCATCGACTCACTTCCCGACCGTTCGGAGAGCGATGATAAACCGCGCGAATGGGAACGCAAGCTAACCACTCCTCCCTATTCGACTTATCTCAAGATTTCGGAGGGCTGCAACCGTTTCTGCGCATTCTGTGCGATACCTTTAATCACAGGCAGACATACGTCACGTCCTATCGAGGAGATTCTCGAAGAGACCCGTCGTCTGGTCAGTGAGGGTGTACGCGAGTTTAACATCATCGCGCAGGATCTGTCGTCGTATGGTCTTGACCTGTACGGCAAACACGAACTGGCGCGGTTGATCGACAGTATGGCGGAAATCGAAGGTGTCGAGTGGATTAGACTCCATTACGCCTATCCGGCAGACTTCCCTTACGATATTCTTGAGGTGATGCGCCGTCGCGACAACGTGTGCGCTTACCTCGACATCGCCCTCCAGCATATCTCCGATCGCGTGCTAACTAACATGCGTCGTCATATCACCAAGGAGGAGACCCTGACACTCATCGACCGTTTGCGCCGCGAAGTGCCGGGGATCAAGATCCGCACCACCCTCATGGTTGGATTTCCGGGTGAGGAGGAGGAAGATTTCGAGGAACTGATGGAATTTGTGCGTAAGGTCAAATTTGACCGCATGGGTGCATTTGCCTATAGCGAGGAGGAAGATACTTGGGCGGCAAAAAATCTCGAGGATAAAATCCCGGATGAAGTTAAGCAAGACCGACTCGACCGTCTGATGGCACTCCAGGAGGAGATTTCCACTGAGCTTAACGAAAAAATGATCGGTCAGCGCGTCAAACTTCTTGTCGAGGAGGTAAGCGCCGACGGCACGGCTGTATGTCGCTCCGAGTATGATAGCCCCGAGGTGGATCTTTCGTACTATGTTGCGGATGCCAATGCCGCGCCGGGACAGTTCATAAATGCTGTGATAACAGGTGCGTCAGCTTTTGATTTGACGGCTCGCCGCATTGATGATTAAATTGATTACACGATGAGTAGCGAGTTTCCTCTTCCCTCTTTTTATTATTATAGAGAACCGGGTAAAAGAGCCTTGGCTTTCTCGGCAGCAGAGCCTGTAAAAGGCATTGCCGTCGACGGACTTTCTATCGGCGATTTCTATAATAATCCGGAAAGCATTCTCACAATTCCGGCTGAAAGGGAAATATCGCTCGACGATATCGGTAACTGGTATAATCTTTATCGTAATTCTATCGAAGATTACAACACCGGGCGCCTTTATACACTCCCCGCTGACCAAACCTCTCAATTCCAGCATCGCAATGCCATTTTGCAGATACAGAAAGGTTTGTCATCACCCTCCGAGAAAGCGATCGCAACTACGGTCATCACCGAGGATAATGACTTTGATCTGAAAAAGACACTCGATCTGCTCAGCCAAAGCTATCCAACGTCATGTATCATAGCTTTCTATACTCCGCAGAGCGGTCTATGGGTTACAGCCACTCCCGAACTGCTGATGCGGACCGCGGTAACGGACGATATTATAAAACTTAACACCGTGGCGCTTGCCGGGACTCGAAAAGCCGGTACTTCGGAACCATGGGATAATAAAAATATTGTGGAGCA
>CAZAWP010000093.1:0-1687 GCA_964488855.1 uncultured Sangeribacter sp. | reverse complement strand
ACGTAAAATACTATCACGTAAACTATAATAAATATCTAAAACAACAATAATATGAAACTTCCAATTTTACTCCTCGCGGTTGCCGCCGGTGTCGGTTGCATGTCTGCACAGGAACACCTCAAGAGCCTTAACGGTGCGGGACTCGATAACACCGTTTCGCCTAAGGAGGATTTCTATCGTCACGTAAACAACAAATGGATGGAGGATCACCCTCTGAGTCCGGAGTATTCACGCTACGGTCAATTCAACATCCTTAACGACTCAAGCAACTACCGTGTGCAGCGCATTGTGACCGGTTTGGCTGCTACAAACCCGGAGAAAGGCACAGATGCCTACAAGATCGCCAACATCTATGAGATGGCGATGGACTCTGTTCGCCGCAATAAATTGGGTGCCGAACCCATTAAGCCGGTTCTGTCTAAAATTGAGAAGACAGCTCCCGCCGATATGGATGACCTCTTCCTCTGGATGTTCCGCAATTACGGTTCGCCGTTCATAAGTGTCGGTCATCAGGAGGATCTTGCCAACAGTCAGGTTTATGCCATGTATGTTGGCTCCACAGGTCTGGGCTTGGGCGACCGCGATTACTACCTTCTCAACGACAAACGCAACAAGGAGATTCGCAATGCTTACTCCAAACTTATAGAGACCGACATGCAGCTCGCCGGTTACTCTAAGAAGGATGCCAAACGTATTGCCAAGAATGTAATCAAGATCGAGACTCTGCTCGCTGACTCCACATGGACCCGTGAAGAGAGCCGTAACATCCCGGCGATGTATAACGTCCGTTCTTTCGAGCAGCTCAAGGATATGTATCCTGCTTTCCCGTGGGACAACTTCTTCCAGGCTACCATGCACATCGACGCTCCCGAGTCGGTAATCGTTACTGAGCTCAATACTGTCAAGCAGGGTGACAACCTGATGCGCACCCTCACCGACCGTGAGAAGAAAGACCTTTACCTATGGGAAGTTGTAAGCGGTGCCGCTCCTTATCTGAGCGATGACTTTTCAGATGCTTCGTTTGAGTTCAACAAAGTAATGAGTGGTGTTGAGCAGCAGCGTCCCCGTTGGAAGAAAGCTCTTGCCACAACCGAGGGTGTCATGGGCGAAGGTATCGGTAAACTTTACGTTGAGCAGTACTTCCCCGAAAGCTCCAAGGTTTACATGGAGGGTCTTGTAGAGAATCTCCGCAATGCTCTCGGCAAACATATCATGCACCTCGACTGGATGAGTGATGACACCAAGGTTCAGGCTCTCAAGAAACTCAACGCCATTACCGTAAAGATTGGCTATCCTGATAATTGGAAAGACTACTCTCTGCTCGAAATCGATCCCACCCTCTCCTACTATGAGAATATGCACAATGCCTCGATGTGGGCACAGGATCGTTATATCGAGAAATGGGGCAAGCCTGTAGACCGCACCGAGTGGGGTATGACTCCTCAGACTATCAACGCTTATTATAATCCCCTCAACAACGAAATCGTATTCCCGGCTGGTATCCTTCAGGCACCCTTCTTCGATCCCGAATCGAGTGATGCCGAGAACTATGGCGGTATCGGCGTTGTAATCGGTCACGAGCTTACTCACGGCTTCGACGACCAGGGTTGCAACTTCGATGCAGAGGGTAACATGGTCAATTGGTGGTCACCCGAGGATGCAGAGGCTTTCGCAAAACTCACACAGG
>CAZAWP010000092.1:6174-8429 GCA_964488855.1 uncultured Sangeribacter sp. | reverse complement strand
CCCTAAAAAGAGCAACCGGTCATCGGCGCTGATAGTGAGCGATGACCGGTGTGCTTTATATTCTGTGCGAAATTTCATATATCTTATATTAATGACAGATACCGTTTAAAAAACCTCATAGTCTGTCGAGGTTACCTGGAACTCGGTGCGACGATTAATCTGGTCAGCCGCCTCCTGATTGTCGGGGTCGAGTGTCAGGATGTACTCCTCGGTAAGGACAGTATCCTCGGGGAACTGCGGATACTCGCGGTTAATGCGTTTGGTGACACGTTTAGGTACACTTTCGCCGTAGCCTTTCCACGAAAGACGTTCCTCCGGTATCCCGGCCTCTATAAGGTAATCCACCACACTCTTGGCGCGGCGGTTAGACAGATTGATGTTGTACTCCTCCGTTCCCTTACGGTCGGTATGTGCTCCCATCTCGATGGTGACGTTCGGGTTGTCACGAAGTATCTGTGCCATCTCATCGAGAGCCTCCTTTGACTCCGGACGTAAGGTAGCCTTATCGAAATCGTAGAAGATATTCTCCACAACCTGCGGCTTATTTATGGCGGCTAAGATGAAGTCTATGCCATAGTCGGCATCCTCCTCGGCAATATCGGATTCAAATTCCTGCTTGACGTTGAGGTAACCCTTGGCACCCGCCATCATCACATATTTCACACCACGCTCCAGGTTGAAGCGGAACGAGCCGTCATCGCGTGCCACCTCTTTCTGATTGGAGCCGTCACTGCCGACGATACGTATCACGGCATTAGGCACCGGTTCCTCATCCTTATCGAGTACCATACCCGAGATGGTAACCTTGATTTCCGGGAGTTCGAATGAGAAGATATGATCATAACCACGTCGATCGCCGCGGTTTGAGGAGAAGAAACCTGATTCCCCTTCGCCGTAGGTGATACCGAAATCGTCACCGGCAGAGTTCATCGGCAATCCCATATTCTCGACGCTCCATCGTTCGCCTGTGGAGTTTAGGCGCGCCTTGAAGAGGTCGAGACCGCCGAACCCCGGATGACCGTCCGACGAAAAGTAGAGCAATGAGTCGGTGCGGACGTACGGGAACATTTCATCGCCGGGTGTATTTATCTGTGGCCCGAGGTTCTCAAGGCTTCCACTACGCTCCTTGAGGTTGATACGCCAAATATCCTTGCCGCCAAACCCTCCCGGCATATCGGAGGAGAAATAGAGGTAAGTGCCGTCGGGCGATACCGACGGGTGACCCATCGCCGAAAGAGTGTCGGGGATAACCTCGAATTTCTGCGGTGCCGACCAAGAAGCATCCGACCGCTGCGAGGTATAGATCTCGACCGTCGAATCCGATGACGGCGAACGGCGGGATACGGTCAGATACATCGTCTGGCCGTCAGGCGAGAAAGCACAGATACCCTCCTCATGCTCCGTATTGAGTTCTCCCTCAACTGCCTCCGGACGTTGCCATACACCATTCTCGTTCTTGGTACTTACCCAGATGTCCGAGCGTTTCATACCCGTGATTTCGGAGCGGTTTGTGCCCACGACTTTCTCGTTGGTGGTGGTGAAGTAAAGCGAGTTGAGCGATTTGTCGAGAAACATCGGCGCAAAGTCCGACCGACGGGAGTTGAAGAGCTTTGCATTCTTGACAACATATCGCGTCTGTGGTGACTCCTTGGCGCGGATCGCCTGACGGCAGCCGTTTATCCCCTCCTTGGCAAGAAGGTCATCGGGTGAATACTGCAGGAATGTGCGGTACGCGTCAATGGCTCCCTGATAATTGCCGTCAGCCTGTAGAGACCGTCCGAGGTAATAATATGCCATAGAGTCCGGATACTCATAGCGGATCGCATTCTGATATGCGGCGGCTGCATTTTTGGATATGTTGAGACGGCGGTAGCAGGTAGCCAGTTTATAAGCCACCTCGCCGCGAAGAGGTCTGTCCTCCTTACGGGTGAGTTTGTTATACACCGCCCTGTACGTCTTGGAGGCATCGAAATATTCTCCGCGAGCCATCTGTTCGTCAGCAACGGAGAGTTTCGGGGTCTTGCAGCCCGTCATGACTACAAGCAGGCCTATTATTAAAACAAGAGCGTCAAATCTGCAATTCTTCATACAGATTTAACGCTCTTTGATATTAATAAATTGTCTTAATTCAGACTTTCATACTTATAGAAGTAAGATAAGACTTATAGGAGTGAGGATAATAAGATTATCGCTAAAGTCGATAATGCTTGATTATTTTATTTTTTCGATATTGTCGGTGATTGAATCGAAGATTT
>CAZAWP010000092.1:0-6074 GCA_964488855.1 uncultured Sangeribacter sp. | reverse complement strand
ATAATGCTTGATTATTTTATTTTTTCGATATTGTCGGTGATTGAATCGAAGATTTCGTCTACCACGCCGGTTCCGTTGATAGGCATGTAGAGACCCTTACCGGTATAGTACTCCATCAGGGGCATGGTCTGGTTACGATAGACTTCGAGACGGTTCTTGATGGTATCGACATTGTCGTCGGCGCGTCCTGTCTCCTGACCGCGCTTGAGCATACGCTCCACGAGTTCCTCCTCGGGAACTTCGAGACCAATGACACCTGACACTTTAGTGCCGCGTTTCTCAAGGAGCTTCTCAAGAGCCTCAGCCTGCGGGATAGTGCGGGGGAAACCGTCGAACACCACGCCGTTCTTTGCAGCAGCCTCGGTATTTAGTACATCGTCGAGGAGTTCGATGATGACATCATCGGGGATAAGATGACCTTTAGAGATATACTCCTTTGCCAGCTTGCCGAGCTCGGTGTCGCGGGCGATATGATCACGTAAGACTTCGCCGGTCGAGATATGATAGAGACCGTACTTGTCGATGAGTTTGGCGCTCTGAGTGCCTTTGCCACTGCCGGGAGCACCGAATATTACGAGATTCAACATAATTCTGCTTTTTGTGTTTTCATGATAGACCGCGGCCGGAACCTCAGTCCTCTTCTTCTTTGATTACGTATATGTCTTTAAGGTTGCGGACCTTTCCGTCGAGGTCGAGACCATAACCTATGATAAATTTAGGCGGTATGGAAAATGCGATATAATCCGGAGTGAAGCCGGTTGTCGAACTTTCGGGCTTGAACAGCAGGGTGGCAAAACGGATTGAGTTGGGATTTTTCTGCCGCAGGTCGTCAATCATACGCTGGGCGGTCAGACCGGTGTCTACGATATCCTCGATAATAACCACGTCACGACCCTCAATATCCTCGTGGAGTCCGACCAACTGCCGCACCTTACCCGTGCTGGAGGTGCCCTCGTATGATGCGTAGCGGACAAAAGTTATGTCGGCGTTATTAATCCCCGCCTCTCTGATAAGGTCGGCGGCAAAAATGAATGCACCGTTGAGGACTACCATAAAGAGGGGCTTGCCCCCTCCTACATCCCGGCGCACCTCGTCGGCAACGCGCTTTACTTGCTTGCTGATCTCTTCTCTCGTAAGGTACGGCACAAAGGTGAGGCCGTCGACAGTAATTTGATTTTCCATGCTGTAAAGGCCTTTAGTTTCGCGACTTATTACCACCCCTGCGGTGTTCGGTATCGGAAATTTGCAGGGAGGCTCCGAAATGCTAAAAGATTTGCAAAGATAATAAATATTCCTTACTAATTCAATTATTTTTTCAGATATTTATAAAAATCATTGTTAGTTCTCATAATTTAAAAAAATCGGTTATATTTGCATTATAACCCATGATCTGACCATAAGATCTATTAGAAACATATTTAAGCATGAAACGATTCCTCTCCGCTTTAGCTGCCCTCGCGGTCGCTTCCTCCCTCAGTGCCATGGCTCAGGAGATGCCCATGCCTGTTGTAAATGTGATGCCCACCATCACCGGTAACCATTTCCCGGATGTGAATGGCAAGCATATCAACGCCCATGGCGGCAACATAATTAAAGCAGGCGATACCTATTATTGGTATGGCGAACATCGCGGCAATCCCAAGAAAGCCGACAATAAACAGAAAGGCGTGGTGGCTTACAAGTCTCCCGACCTGCAGAACTGGACACCCGTCGGTGTCGTGCTCGAAGTTTCGGATGAGGAGGGACACCCTTTGGAACGCGGCTGTATCATCGAGCGTCCCAAGGTAGTATATAATCCCGCCACCGGCAAATATGTAATGTGGTTCCACCACGAGATGCGCGGTGTCGGATACGGTTCGGCATACGCCGGTGTGGCTGTCTCCGACTCTCCCGAGGGACCGTTCACCTTCCTGCGTACCGGTAGGGTGAATCCCGGTATCCTCCCCATGGGGTACTCTCCCAAAGATGCGCGCAACACTTGGAGCGACACGCTGACATGGTGGACTCCGACCTGGCGCAAGGCTATCGAGGAGGGTATGCTCACTTTCCGCGACAAGGATAAGGGACAGATGTCGCGTGACATGACCATCTATATTGACGATGACGGCAAGGCTTACCATATATATTCATCGGAGGAAAACCTTACCCTACAGATCGCCGAACTCGATTCGACCTACCTCAACCATACAGGCAAGTATATTCGTATCTTCCCCGGCGGTCACAACGAGGCCCCGGCAATCTTCAAGAAGGATGGTACTTACTGGATGATAACTTCGGGATGTACCGGCTGGGCGCCCAACGAGGCCCGTCTCATGCGTGCCGACAACATCTGGGGTCCCTGGGAACAGCTTCCCAACCCCTGTAAGGGTGAACTGTCGGAACTGACATTCCGCGGACAGTCTACCTATATATATGATAATGACGGCAGGTATTATTTCATGGCTGACGTATGGAATCCCCAGAACCTCAGCGTGTCACGTCATCTGTGGCTACCCATAGACTTTGACGACAACGGTGTGCCCGTGATTTACTCTCCATACCGTCAGGAGCCGCGCGACAACTATCTGATGGTGTACTTCACCGATCCCGACCATTCGGTGCATTTCGCCACTTCTCCGGATGGTTATACCTTCACTTCGCTCAACAACGGTATGCCCATCATCGCCGGTGACACTATCGCCGACCAGAAGGGTATCCGCGACCCGCACATCGGACGCGGTGCCGACGGTGCCTTCTACATGGCAATGACCGACCTCCATATCTTCGGTAAGGAAAAGGGTTACCGCGACACTCAGTGGGAGCGTCCCGCCGAGCAGTACAGCTGGGGCAACAACCGCGGCCTCGTGCTGATGAAATCATACGATCTCATCAACTGGACACGCAGCAATGTCCGTATCGCCGACCTTTTCCCCGAGAAATTTGGCGACGTGGGTTGTGTATGGGCTCCACAGACAGTATGGGATGACCGCGAGCAGCGACCCATGATTTACTTCACCATGCGTATCGGCAACGGTAAGACCAAACTTTATTACGCTTACACCGACTACGATTTTACCACTCTCGTCACTGAGCCTAAGGAACTCTTTGAGTATCCTAACCCCGAGATTCAGATTCTCGACGGCGACTTGACTCAGATGCCCGACGGCAACTGGTGTCTGTCGTTTGTGGCTCAGGACGGACAGAGCGGCATCCGTCAGGCGTTCGGTCCGACTGTGACCGGCCCGTGGACATACGAGGATGTACGCGTGGACTTCGCCGGCACTTCATGCGAGGCTCCCAACATGTTCCGCCGCGCCGGAACAGATACATACGTGTTGCTCTATGACATCTTCGGTCGTAATCCTCATAACTTCGGTTTCGCTGAGACAACCGACTTCAAGAACTACACCAATATCGGTGAACTCTCGGAGGGTGTCATGACAGCTCCCAACTTCGATTCACCCAAGCACGGTGCCATAGTCCCCATCACCGAGACAGAGCGGCGCCGTCTTGAGATGAAGTGGCGTCCGCGTCATCCCCGCCGCCGCTGATGATTTAGCACCCCGTAGATAATATAATTTCGGGTTTGATAATAAGATAACTTTAATAAAAAACCATAAATTTCATGAAACTCAACAAATTCAGAAGCGCAGTGGCGCTCACGATGTTGGCGTTGGTTGCTTCGACCGGCTTTGCCGCAAAGAAGGACTCTGCCGCAAAGGAGGCCAAGGAAGCTCGCGACCTTATGACTAAGGTCAACAATTATTGGCAGGCTAACAACAAGCCTGAAGTGCGTTCGTTCTGGGATAACGCCGCTTACCACACCGGTAACATGGAGGCGTATTTCCTCACCGGCAACCAGGACTGGCTCGACTACTCTACAAAGTGGGCTGAGCACAATGAGTGGAAAGGTGCCAAGGGTGACGACCGCTCCAAGTGGAAATATAATTACGGCGAGACTGACGACCATGTACTTTTCGGTGACTGGCAGATCTGTTTCCAGACTTACGTAGACCTTTATAATATCCTCCCCGAGGATCACAAGGTAAAACGTGCCCGCGAGGTCATGGAGTATGAGATGTCTACTCCCAACAATGACTACTGGTGGTGGGCTGACGGTCTCTACATGGTGATGCCAGTAATGACCAAGCTCTACAAGCTTACCAACAATCCTCAGTACCTCGACAAACTCTATGAGTATATACAGGTGTCAGACTCTATCATGCTCGACCCTGAGACAGGTCTTTACTTCCGCGACGGCAAATATGTTTATCCCAAGCATAAATCAGCCAATGGCATGAAAGACTTCTGGGCACGCGGTGACGGATGGGTACTCGCCGGTCTTGCCAAGGTTCTCAAGGATCTTCCCGCCGACTACGAGCACCGTCAGTTCTTCGAGGACAAATACAAGAAGCTCGCCGATGCAGTGGTAGCCTCTCAGCAGCCCGACGGTTACTGGACGCGGTCGATGCTTGACCCCGAGCATGCTCCCGGTTACGAGACCTCAGGAACAGCGTTCTTCACTTACGGTCTCCTCTGGGGTGTAAACAACGGTTACCTGAAGGATCCCAAATATAAGGAAGCAGCTCTCAAGGGTTGGAATTATCTAAAGAATGTAGCAGTTCAGAAAGATGGAAGATTAGGATATGTTCAGCCCATCGGCGAGAAGGCGATACCCGGACAGGTGGTGGATGCCAACTCGACAGCCAACTTCGGCGTAGGAGCTTTCCTGCTTGCAGCCTGCGAATACATAAGAATGCTTGAATCGGACGACCTCGCGTCGTCCGATCGCGTTTATTGGACAGACCTCGCCTATAAGATTGCCAAGCCGGTGCTGAGCAACATGGCGGAGGGTAAACTGCATGAGAACATGCTCGTCGAACTCAGCCCGACTTGGGACGGTCGCGACAAGAATGTTACCTATATGGAGACCTTCGGACGCCTTATGGCAGGTATCGCCCCGTGGCTCGCTCTCCCCGACGATGACACCAAGGAGGGCAAGATGCGCAAGGAACTCCGCGAACTCGCCCTCAAGAGCTATAAGAATGCCGTAGACCCTGAAAGCCCCGACTATCTCGCATGGCGCGGTCACGGTCAGGCTCTTGTGGATGCCGCATACGTGGCGGAGTCTTTCATCCGCGCCTACGACGCTTTGTGGGAACCGCTCGATTCAGTGACCAAGCAGAGATATATCGAGGAATTTTCGCAGCTGCGTCGCATCGATCCTCCCTATACCAACTGGGTACTTTTTGCCTCTACAATCGAGAGCTTCCTCGCCAAATTGGGTGCCGAGTATCAGCAGTATATCATCAACAGCGCTATCCGCAAGACCGAGGAGTGGTATGCCGGTGACGGCTGGTATTCCGACGGTCCTGATTTCGCTTTCGATTACTACACTTCGTATGTGTTTCATCCCATGTATCTGGAGACATTGCAAAACATGATTGATGCCGGTGACTATACCCGCATAAATTATCCGCGATATTATAAGCGAGCTTTGAACCGTGCGCAGAAATATGCCGTAGTTCTTGAACGTCTTATTTCACCGGAGGGTACGTTCCCCGTCTTCGGTCGCTCTATACCTTACCGTATGGCCACCATGCAGCCACTGGCATTGATGGCGTGGTATGACCGTCTTCCTGCCGGCATGACACCGGGTCAGGTCCGTTCGGCGCTCACAGCCACCATGCACAATATGTATGACGGCAAGGAGAACTTTAATGAGAAAGGTTACCTCACCATCGGCTTTGCCGGCCGTCAGCCCAACATCGCCGACTGGTACACTAACAACGGTTCGTTGTACATGACCTCGCTTGCCTTCCTCCCCTTGGGATTGCCGGCAACTCATCCCTTCTGGACCGATGCCCCTGCCGACTGGACTTCAAAGAAGGCATGGAGCGGCAAGCCCTTCCCCAAGGATCACCGCTGGCCCGACACCGAAGGCCGCATCCCCGACCAGTTCTAAACCCAAGTATTCGTCTCCGGCGATATAATATAACGCAACACGAGGCCTGATTCACATCAGACCTCGTGTTGGTGCATTTTAATAATACAATACTTTAACAAACTAACCTAACATCATGAAACGATTTTCT
>CAZAWP010000091.1:0-8558 GCA_964488855.1 uncultured Sangeribacter sp. | reverse complement strand
CCAACGTTGCCAAGAGCAAGCAGACCACTTCGCGCAAGAAGATGCTTGAGAAACTTAACGTCGAGGAGATCCAACCCTCGTCACGCCGCTATCCCGGTATCATCTTCACCCCCAACCGTGAGGTGGGTAACAAGATTCTTGAGGTCAAGGGTCTCAAAGCCACTATCGACGGCGAGGTGCTCTTTAATGATGTCAATTTCCAGATAGAGAAGGGTGACAAGGTAGCCTTCCTCAGCCGCGACCCGCGTGCCATGACCGCTCTCTTCGAGATCATCATGGGTAACCGCAAGGCTGATGCCGGCTCCTACGAATGGGGACAGACCATCACCACGGCATACCTGCCGCTCGACAACAGTGCATTCTTCGACAACGATCTTAACCTTGTGGACTGGCTCTGTCAGTACAGCAATGATTCATCTGAGATCTATCTCAAGGGATTCCTCGGTAAGATGCTCTTTAGCGGCGAGGAGGTTCTCAAGAAGTCTAACGTACTCTCGGGAGGTGAGAAGATCCGCTGCATGATAGCACGCATGATGCTCACCGATGCCAATACATTGGTACTTGATTCGCCGACCAACCACCTCGACCTTGAGTCAATCCAGGCGTTTAACAATACGTTGCAGAACTTCAAGGGTGTAATCCTGATGTCGAGCCATGACCACGAGTTTATCCAGACAGTCTGCAACCGCATCATAGAGCTGACACCCAACGGCATCATCGACAAGATGATGGATTACGATGACTACATCGTAGACGAGAAGGTTGCAGCCGCCAAGGAGCGTCTCTACGGCAATCAGTAACCTTTAGGCAATCAGTAACCGATACGTAATAAATTTGTACAGGAGTAATAACTGAAAACATTATTATTCCTGTACATTATCAAAGAATAATCAGAATGGTAAAACATATAGTTACATTCAAGCTCAAGGGCACAGCTGAGGAGCGCCGTGCAGCTGCCGAGAAATTTGCTGAGGCGTTGCGTGCCTTACCCGCACAGATCGAGTGCCTCGAATCAATCGAGGTAGGTCTCAACCAAAATCCTGCCGAGGATTGTGATGTCGTCCTGACAGCTGTCGTGCCAACTATGGCGGACGTAGATGTTTACGCCAAGCATCCGGCACACGTAGCCGCTGCAGCGATCATCGCTCCCCTCAAGGAGGTCAGAACGTGCGTCGATTACGAGTGCTGAGATAAAATCAATTGTTGATTACATGCTCCAAGATAGTGCCGGGGATTGGTTCCTTGGCACTTTTATTTTTATACGTAGTCTTCTGGAAGAATGTCGGCGAGGTGATTTTCTCAAATAATTCGGGAGAGTAGGGGGCATCACGATATTCGTAGAAGAGTACATGTGTCGGATCCTGATCTATCTTGGGCATCTTGGCGAATAGAGCAGCCGCTTCCGGGTTGTTCTGAACGAGGAAGCGTAAAAGGAAATGCAATGTGAAATAGTCGAGCAGGGTATTTTCTTCCTTCCAGTAATGGAAAAGAAACTCGCGCCACATTCCCAACAGGGGATTACCCTTCTTGCCGCGAATAAAGCAGCTCTGTATAAAGGCGTGGGTACCTCCCAATTTGATATTGTTCCCGACCATAAACATGAAGAGATCTTCATCCATTATCTTTTCAGGAACGGGAGCGGTGAAAAGATCAGTGGCGTCAGCCCAGATACCGCCGTGTTCATATAATAGTTCGATACGGCAAATATCGCTGAAATGTGTACGAGTTATAAGCCCCCGTCGCCATTTATCCATTATATGGTCCGGAAGTGTAATCCAGTCAAAAAGAGTATTTTCATCGAGGATTACAAGGGGTAGTTCCAAATACTTGTGCATACTCCTGAAACATGCCTGCACCATCGGCGGGGCTTGCTTTTCACCCTGCAGCCAGATGGTAAAAGCATGCTCCGGTTCCGGCTTCAGTGCTGCGTCCGGATATACAGCCTTGATAGAAGTCGCTTTATCTTTGTATGATTCTAAATATCGGTTTTTGGCTTTGACGATTGCGGCACGTCTTTTACGGCGTCGGTCATCATGTGAAGACCATAATGGGTTCAGAATATGTCCGTGCACAAATATATAAAAGTGCATCTTCAGTCCCTGTAATTTATGTTTCATCAGAATACTAATATTTAATTGTTTATTCTATTTTTATTAAATTGTTTATTCTATTTTCTCGAGAAGCTCAAGGTAACGCAGTTCGGCTTCATCAATGCTGTCGATAACCTTGGCAATTTCGGAACCCGCCTCGACCAGTGCTTCGGGCGACATGGTACCGCTCGACATCTCCTCTTCGAGAGCCTTACGTCGCTCGGCAAGTTGAGCCATGGTGACTTCGAGTTGCTCAAACTCCTTCTGCTCCTTAAATGTCAGCTTCTTTTTCTCCGTACGCTGCCGGGGTTTCTCGGCGGGAGAGGCAGCCGCAGACAGTTCGCGACGTTTCTCCTTCTCCTCCTCAGCCACACAGTGACGATAAGTGGAATAGTCACCCGGAAAATCCTGAATCTCGCCGTCACCCTTGAAGACAAAGAGGTGGTCTACAATCTTGTCGAGAAAGAATCGGTCATGGCTGACCACGACCACGCACCCCTTGAACTCCATAAGATACTCCTCAAGCACGGAGAGGGTGACGATGTCGAGGTCGTTGGTGGGCTCGTCGAGGATAAGGAAATTGGGGTTGCGCATCAGCACGGTCGCCAAGTAGAGGCGACGTCGTTCGCCACCCGAAAGTTTCGCTATATATTTCTGCTGCGTCTCGGGTGTGAAGAGGAAACGGTTGAGGAACTGTGAGGCAGTCACACGCGTGTTTTCGTCGAGGCGCACCACCTCGGCAATCTCCGTGACAGCATCTATGACCTTCTTGTTTTCGTCAAAACCGGTTATTCCCTCCTGCGAGTAATAACCCCATCGAACTGTGGAGCCGATGTCAAAACCGCCCGAGTCGGGAGCGAGTTCTCCCAACAGCATCTTGATGAAAGTGGATTTGCCGACACCGTTATCGCCGACGATTCCCACTTTTTCGTAGCGGGCGAAGGTGTACGACCAGTCCTTGAGGATGGTTTTATCCCCAAAAGATTTTGATACATTTTTTGCCTCAAATATCTTTGAGCCGATATACCCCGCCTTCATGTCGAGCTTGACATTGCGCGAGGACAGATTGACCTTGCTCTTGTTCTGAAGTTCGTGGAAATTGTCGATACGGTACTTTGCCTTCGACCCGCGGGCCTGCGGCTGACGCCGCATCCATTCGAGCTCGGTGCGGAGACGGTTCTTCACACGCGCGAGTTCGGCGTCCATGGCATCAAGGCGTTCCTGACGCTTGCGCAGGTAATAGTCGTAATTGCCGTCGTAGCTGTAGACAGCCTCACGGTCGATCTCGATAATGCGGTTGCATACATTGTCGAGGAAATAGCGATCGTGAGTGACCATCAGCAGGGTTATCTTCTGCCGTGTAAGATAGTTCTCAAGCCACTCGATCATCTCAATGTCGAGGTGGTTGGTCGGTTCGTCGAGGATGAGCATATCGGGCTCGGTGAGAAGGACCTTGGCAAGCGCGACACGCTTTATCTGACCACCCGACATTTCGCCGAGAGGCTGGTCGGGGTTGTCGATGCGAAAGGATGTAAGCATCCGTCGCGCCATGTCGCGACCGTTCCAAGTCTCATCGTGTGCGACGGCGGGAGGAGTGGCATAGTCGAGAGCGCTCATCTCGGGGTCAAAAGCCGGAGATTGTTCCAGATAACCGACACGTATATCAGAGCGAAAGGTTATCTTGCCCGAATCGTAATCATCCTTGCCGGCGATGACATTGAGAAAAGTGCTTTTGCCGGCACCATTCTTGGCTATCAAGCCAATCTTGTCACCCTGGAAGATTCCCATGGTGACCTCTGAAAAAAGCATGCGGTCACCGACCGATTTCGTAAGATCCTCAATCTGCAAATAACTGATCTGTGCCATAAAAACTCAGCGCCTTGTAATAACCATACAAAGATACTAACATCCGCTGATAATCGACAACACTTTTGACCATAAATTAATAACCGTAAGTTAGTAACCATTGAAAATTAACTCATAAAGTAACGCAATTAATTTATAAAGTAACCCATAATGCTCTTTAACTTAATTAATTAAAAAAATGTCAGGGGGATTGCGTGAATGCTGTTATAATTATTATATTTGTATTGAGAGACTGTTACTTAAGTAGTAATCCAAGTTAAGGGCATCCAAAAATATGAATCGCCCTGCTGTACTTGCCTAACACTCAAAACATGAAACATTACAAGACACTATTACCTGTGGTAGGAGCGGCGCTGATCGGTGCCGTGACCGTATCGGCAGGTATCGAGCGCACCACACGCGCTTCGCAGGCTCCCCCTCATTCACCGGCCAAGGTGATCAAGCGGGCTGCCATGCGACCCTATTCGCTTCCCGTATGTATAGAACCCACTGCCGAGCAATTTGCCAACATCGAGATACTCGATGCCAACGCCGACGGCAAGACCTGGAAACGTCAGGAATATGGTCAGGGTTATTTCAAGTATGATTATAACTCAAACCAGAGTGCCGATGATTGGGTATTCATCCCGGTGACCATGACCGCCGAGGATAATTTCATCACCCTTTCAGTTGAGAGCCGCGTTCAGGATGCCCAGTACGCCGAGAGCTTCGAGATAGGGTGGGGTACTTCCACGGATCCGATGGTGATGCAAGTGGTATTGGAGAAAAACGATATTAAGAATACTGCTTGGGAGACCTCGACCACTTCATTCTCGATTCCGACATCCGGTACAGTATATATCGGTCTTCATGCCACATCCGCCAAAGATAAATATGGACTGTGGGTGCGCAATATTTCATTGAGCGCACTAACGACTCCTATGCCTTTGGCTCCGCAGATTGCCGAGAGTTCGATAGACGGACTAAGCTATACGGCGCAGGTGATGATGCCGACATCCACTGTTCAGGGTAAGGTTATCACCGATCCCATCGAACTTATTGTAGCCGTTGATGATGCCGAGGTTAATCGTCTCAGCGGTAATCCCGGTGAGGCAGTAAACGTTGCCCTTACTCTCGAAAAGGGTACTCACGTGATAACCTATACCGTAGCGCTTACTGCCGGAGGTGAGACACAGCTAAGCGATAGTGTCAGCGATTCAGTTCGCGCATCCGATGCCGAACCAATTGACCTACCGGTCTTCATCGAGCCTACTGCCGATCAGTTTAATCTCGATTGTTTCGTCATCGACTCTAACAATGACGGTTCCACTTGGGAGTACAGCACTTCGGAGGGGGCGCTACAGTATTACTATAACAGTTCCAATGCAGCCGATGACTGGTTCTTCCTTCCGCCGATCAACTTCGGTTCAAAGGGTGGGGCGTTCGATCTCTCGATTGATGCCAAGGTTGCGAATGCCTATAGTCCTGAGTCGTTTGAGGTATGTGTGGGGCGTACGGCAAGTACCGGCGGCATGACTCCCATGTTGGCTTGCAATAATATCAAGAATACTATCTGGGAGAACTACTCAGGTAAGATCACTCTCAGCGAGGGGGGTATATGGTATGTTGCTGTCCACTGCACCAGCGACGCCGATCAGTACAGCCTTTACGTGCGCAACATAAGCATCACAGGTGCTCCCGACAATACGCCGGCAATCCCCGTGGTCAAGAGCATCGACTTTAACGGAACGGAGGGTAGCATTACCTATACACTCCCTGCCGTCACGGTCGAAAACAAGGAGCTTTCTCTCCCCGTCGGTCTTATCGTTACTGCCGATGGAGCGCTCGTCACCCGTACCGAGCCGGCTGCTGCGGGTTCGGATGTGACCGTGCCCATGACATTGGCATTGGGTAACCATACAATCACCGCAACAGCCTTTGTCGCTGACGGTGACGAAGAATTATCGGGTTCGCCGGTAGTTTCCAACATCCTTATCTCCAATCCCGAGGGTTATGTCTACCAATTACCCTTCATGATGCGTCCTACCGCCGGGGAGTTCCAGACACTCACCACCCTCGATGCAAACGACAGCGACATCAACTGGGATTACAACTCCGGTGCCGATAATGGCAATGGAGCCATGGTATGCCGCACACGTGACGACAAAGTTTCGGATGCGTGGGTATTCTTCCCCAAAGTAGCAATAACTGACGTAAACAAGATCTATACCGTCAGCGCACAGGCACGTGCCTATCTGGAGCAGTTCCCCGAGGACTTCGACATCTGCATAGGTACCGAGGCAAGTCCCGCTGCAATGACTGTAGTGGCTTCTGCCGATGACTACACGAGCTACCTTTATAGCGAGGTTGCCGGTGAATATACCGCTCCCGCAGCCGGCGAGTACGTGATCGGTATTCATCGCCGCAGCGGCGTGAATGCCCATACACTGTCGGTTCATAGTGTAGGCATCTCCGACTCGGGTAAATCGACCAAGGCACCGGGAGTGGCTACAGACCTTACCGCCGAGGCTGATCCTACAGGCGTGGCGGCAGCAACCATCTCGTTCAACATGCCTTTGGTTTCAATCTCGGGTACTGCTCTCGATGCAAACACTGACCTCACCGCCACAGTAACCGGTGCGACCGGACAGTCGGCAACCGTTACAGGCAAACCCGGAGAGCGGGTTAGCGTAAGAGTTGCCGGAGCGGACGGATATACTTCGTTTACTGTTGTGGTTTCGTCGGAGGAATATGGCAGCGGTAACACCGTTTCCGTTAATGCGTACTGCGGTTTCGACAAACCGTCAGCCCCGGCCGTAAGCCATGTAGGTAGCGCCGACAACCTTACCATGACGATTACATGGGAGGATGCCACCGTTGGTGCCAACGGTGGAGCGGTAAATCCTGCACTTCTCTCTCATAATATCTACATCCCGGCGGATGCCACCGGCGAATACTGGTCGCTCATTGCCGAAGTACCGGCAGGCACCGATTCTTATGTTTACAGTGTCGAGGACTATGCACTCCTTGATATAGCTTACGTGGGTGTGGTTGCCATCAATGATAAGGGAATGTCTGACTTAGGATTGACTTACGATGTGCTCGGAACTCCCTATCCTCTCCCGATAGGTGATGATTTTGCTACGGGCAGATACCTCTATTCACCGCTCGTTACCCCGACCCCGACCGCGGAATATTGTCCGGATTGGTTCTTCGATGACCCGGGTCTCCTCATCCCGTCGCTTTCGGGCAAGAACCTTGCGGCTCTCTTCTGCGCCAACACCGCCGAGAGCGGATATAAGCACGCTATGCTTACGTTGCCGAAATTCTCGACCGAGGGTGCACCGACTGTCAAATTGACCTTGGATTTATATGCGGCTTCGACTACCCCCTCGATTGTGGTATTAGGTGATACTTATACTGCTAAAGGTGTAGAGATTGGTACTATAGATGCCAAGTCAGGCAATGACTGGAGAACCGTTGAGATGACACTCCCCGCCGAAATGAACGGTCAGAAATGGGTAGCGCTCTCACTGCGCGTGGACTTTGGCGAAGGCTCCGAGGCGTTTATCTTGAAGGAATACACAGTTACTCCCGTATTTGAGAAGGAGCTTCAGGTTGAACTTCAGTCAGCCTCGCAGATGATTGTGGGCGACACTTATGAGGTAGTGGCATATATGACCAACCGTGCCGAGACTGCCGAGAGACTTCCCGAAGTCAAGTGCACTCTTGGCGACACTGTTCTTGAGGCTTCTTCGGTGCCCGAGGCTACTTCAATTCAGGCAGGAGAGACCTTGCGGTTTGTGTACAACATCACACCGACCGCCGAAATGATTGGTGAGCACTGGCTCAAATTTGAACTTGTGAACTACACCGACCAGGTTGCCGACAACAATGTGGCGGAAAATATCATTGCCATCACTGCCGGTGACAAACCGATCGTCACCGACCTGACCGGTGATCTCAACGAGGCAGGTATACCTACGCTGACATGGACTGCCCCTGAAATCAAGCTGACCGGTAATGATGACATCGAGTCTTACGACGGATTTGACTTCTCAACAAACCTCGGTCAGTGGCTCAACATCGACCGTGACGGCAAGGAGGTTTACGGACTCGGAACAGGCGTAGTCTTCGAGGGTCAGTATGAGCCCAAGGCCTTCCAGGTGATTGATGTCACTAAAATGCCTTCGGGTACGGTTAGAGATCCGTTCAGCGGTGACAAGTATCTCATGGCTATCACCCCGACCGAGGGCGCAGCTGACGACTGGCTGATTTCGCCGGAGGTAGTCGGAGGTTCGAAGGTTTCGTTCCGTCTCAACATCCTGTCGGAGAACTACGGTGCCGAATCTGTCGATGTGCTTTATTCGACAACCGGACGCAATCCCGAGGACTTCACATTGCTGAAGACCTTCTCGCAGGCGCGTATCGCATGGAATCCTCTCGAGGTGACACTGCCTGCCGATGCACGCTACTTTGCATTCCATTACCGTTGTGAAGATATATTCGGCATCTGTCTGGATGACATCTTCTATTCACCGATAACCGACAACAGTATCGCGGGTTACAATATCTATAAGAACGGCGACTGTATCGTAGAGCGTTACGCAGAGACCACATACG
>CAZAWP010000090.1:7314-8593 GCA_964488855.1 uncultured Sangeribacter sp. | reverse complement strand
CACGACTTCAACTGCGGTCTCAAGGCGTACCGCCGCGATGTGGTCAAGCACATCGAGGTGTACGGCGACATGCACCGCTATATCCCCTATCTCGCCAAGAATGCAGGGTATACCCGCATCGGTGAAAAAGTGGTGCATCATCAGGCGCGCAAATATGGACACACCAAGTTCGGCCTTGACCGTTTTGTGAACGGCTACCTCGACCTCGCCACTCTCTGGTTTCAGTCGAAGTTCGGTATCAAGCCCATGCACATCTTCGGTCTGTTGGGTTCGCTGATGTTCGTCATCGGCTTCCTGGCTGTCGTCACAACTTTGATACTGAAGATTATAGCGATGAACTCCGGGTCGTTCCATTTCTATATCACCAAGTCGGTATATTTCTACCTCTCTTTGGTGTTCATGGTCTTGGGCGTGCAGTTCTTCTGCACAGGATTCATCGGAGAAATGATCACACGCAATTCTGCCGAGCGCAACAACTATCTAATCGCGGAGGAGTTTTGAGAATAACCGTCAGCCATAATAATCTCTCATTACTTAAAACTACGGCAACTTGCCGCGGCTTCTTCGTCGTATCCTTAATAATACTGTCGGTAGTCTTTGCGTTTTTGCCGGCAATGGCTGTTGATATACAACCTACCGACGTTTTACCGACCGATTCTCTGTCGGTGCAAACCGAAACTACGGGCGAAGCTCCGGTTGCCCACACCGATTCAGTGCCCAAGAGTTCGCGTCGCAGACCCACGATTACGCCGGTCGACATCGACGACAAGAAGCAGCCGGTTCAGATGTACTATTACGACAAGCACGGTGAAGCGCTTGACGAACCCGTCCGCTTCCTCGCCCTTCTCGACACTGCCACGGTTGCCAAGGCGGGGCCGGAATACCCATTGTTCAACGGTATCACGGTGCGCGCAGGTATCGGAGACCTCATCTTCAAGATTGCCGGTCAGAAATGTGTATCACCCTCGATTGCTGCCGAGGTTTCGCTCCATAACTGGTTCTTCCCTTTCATCGAGGCAGGCATCGGCTGGGGTGACCCCGCGACTTCCAAATACCGGTACCATATACCTCCGTCATTCTTCGGCAAGGTTGGTATCAATTACAACTTCCTCTATAAATCCAATCCCTCCTACCGTCCGTATGTAGGTTTGGCGGCAGGTGGCTCCATCTTCAATTATGACACCGTCACCTTGACGGGCGACGAGTCCCTGACCCATAAAGGGAAAGCGCTCTACGGCGAGTTTAACGCCGGCATTCAGGTAAAGGTCGTGGCGGGGTT
>CAZAWP010000090.1:3652-7214 GCA_964488855.1 uncultured Sangeribacter sp. | reverse complement strand
AAGCGCTCTACGGCGAGTTTAACGCCGGCATTCAGGTAAAGGTCGTGGCGGGGTTTGCCCTCGGCTGGAACTTCTCGTACCGCTTCAAGCTCAAGACCTCCGCCAATGAAGTGCCTCCCCGTTTTATCCCCGGCTACGGCACCGGCCATATCAACATCGGCATCAACGCCTATTACGCCTTTGGAGTAAAACCCAAACCCAAACCCAAACCCGAAGACAAACCCGCTATGTAATAACAATGATAGGATAAGAGAGAAGGGATAGGATAAAAGAAGATAGGAAAAAAGAAGATAGGATAGCTGTTCTTATAGATTAGTAGGCAAACTTCCATGCCAGAATAGCGGCGAATCAAACCAAAACGAGTTAGCGGTGTTTTATATGTAAGCGACAGTCATGTCGCTGTCCACATAGACTAAACTTGACGGATAGTCATCTCTCTTTTCAGGAGTCTTAGCTCTCTGTTAGAGACTATGCCAAGTCAAAACTACACTTTGTAAACTCGTTGTTATGAAAAAGATATTATCAGTAGCTGCGGCGGCCTTAGGATTGGCAGCGCTCGCACCCGCGCCTCAGGCAGAGGCTTGTTCACGTGTCCTTTATCAGGGTAACGATTCGCTCTACGTCGTCGGTCGTTCGCTCGACTGGAAGACCCCCATCCCCACCAACCTCTACGTATATCCGCGCGGTATGCAGAAGGTGGGTTCGGCAAAACCCGGAGCCGTCACCTGGACTTCCAAATACGGTGCTGTCTATGCCGTCAGCTATGATGCCGGCATCACCGAAGGTATGAACGAGAAAGGTCTCGTGGTAAACGGACTTTTCTGCAAAGGCACTGTCTTCGGCAATGCCGAGACCAAGGGTCGCGCGCCGATTTCGCTCTCTATGTTTGTAGGCTGGCTCCTCGACACCTGCGAGACGACCGATGAAGTAGTGGCTATCCTCAAGGAACACAATTTCGATCTCTCCGGTTCCGATTTCGATAACGGCACTACCACCGCACTCCACTGGGGTGTTACGGATGCAACCGGTCACTCGGTAATCTTTGAGTTCGACAACGGCAATATCAACGTCTATGAGATGGGTGACTACCTCGCCATGACCAACGACCCCAACTGGCCCGCAATGACCGCCATAATTGATTACTGGAACAAGATCGGTGGTCAGCACATGCTCCCCGGTACCGTCACTTCTCCCGACCGTGCCGTCCGCGCCAACTTCTTCGCTCACCACGTCGAGAAAACCGGTGACACCGATTTAGCAGTAGCCATTTGCCGCTCAATCGTAGAGAACGCAAGCGTGCCTTACACTTATCTCATCGAGGGTGAACCTAACCTTAGTTCTACGCAGTGGCGTTCGTTTGCCGACACCCGCGACAAACGCTATTACTTCGACCTCGTCGTTAATCCCGGTCTCTATTATGTAGACCTCTCGGAGTTTGATCTCCGTCCCGGCAAGCCGGTCTACAAGCTCGTTACCTCCAAGACCTCAGACCTCGTAGGTAATGCTCACAAGCGTTTCGAGAAATCCGAGCCCTTCACCCCGGCGCTGTAATTTCGATAAGACGACAGAAAATCAGATAAGATAAAATCTATAAGGTCGATAAAAATTGGCATTATAAAAATAAAATACAAAATGACCACCGTAGCCTTATCACTGCGGTGGTCATTTTACTGTATCATAAAGCGGGTAGCTTACTCTATGGTAATTGACCCTGTTATGGCTTTTGGATTTTGGTTACTCGGCGGCGGAGACAAGTGCCTTTATTTCGGGAAGGTGCTGCATTGCCTGTGATGCCGGGTAAGGAAGCTGCATCATCGTGGTCACTTTCGCACCCGGAATTACGGCAGCCTTCAATTGGGTCGGTGTCGGCACCTCACTCAGAGCCGCATATTCCTCAAATGTATATTTGGTGAATACGCTCCCTGCCGAAACACCCTGGCGGTTGAGCCACCAGCCGTTACCGAGATCAACAGGAGCCGAATTGACTGTTATATCGGTCGGAGCGGGATAATAGACGAGTTCGCCGTCCGGTCCTATGGTTATGGCGACCTTGTCGGCATAATCACCGCTCATGCGGAAGGCTGTAGCCTTAAGCACCGCACCCAAGGGCTTTGAATCCAAAACCTTTGTTTCGGTCATCACCAAGGGCATCTCCTTTGCGGTTGCGGCATTGTCTGCACCGTTATGAGCACCGGCAGGTGCCTGACTCTTGCAGCCGCTCAGTACCACGCCTGAAACTGCAATCGCTGTCAATATCTTTCCGTTGATCATCTTACAATAATTTTAGAGGTTGCACCTTCGCTCTTAACAATATAAATACCCTTTTCGAGCATAACCGAACCACCTGCCTTAACGTCTGCTGTCTTGCGTCCGTCGATTGCGAACACTGAGACTGCTGCCTCTGCGGTGAGAACATTGCCGGCAAGCGTGAATGATCCGGCAGTCTCGACTTCCTCAACAGCTGTCTGGGGCGGAGCGACATATTTGAAGCTACAAATACAGCCGGGGTCGATCTGACCGTTGGCACTCTGCACGAGCGGAACCAACTGATTCTTCTCCACGCGGCAGAGGAGGGCATTATACTCGCTTCCGTCGGCTGCCCACATATAAGGTATCGTACAGTCGAGCTTACCGCTTTCGCCGTTGGCAATAAAGAGCGGATTGGTAGGAGCGTATGTAAGTACGTCGGAGCTGTTCTTGGGAGTAATGGCGATATAGAGAGCATTTGCCATATACCCCTCGGTGCAGGTGATGTCGGCGGTGAAAGGTATCGCCATCTTATCTGACACCTCGCCGTTGGGACTGTTTACCGTGAAGTTGGCAGGCACACAGTTATAGTCGACGGCATCCAGGATTGTGACATCGGCGTATGTGTCATAGAAGTAGCCGATATTGTTGTCGTACAACCAGAGAGTACCCGGTGTACCGTTGGCAATGCTGCCGGTATACTGCATCTGCAAGCCGGCATTATAAGTCTTGCTTTCACCCGGAGCGAGCGACAGGAGGAAACCGGTACCTTGTGCCAGCGCATTGGTGAGTGTTGAGTCGAAGATTGCGGGGTATAAGCTCATCGTCAATCCTTCGTTTGTCGGGTTGGTGACGGTGAAGTGCACCTTGATATAATCCCCGATATGGACTTCGGAGTCTACACTGAGGTCGCTGACGACAAATGCCTTGCCGTCCACGGGGAGTATCTCGTTGCCGTTGCCGAAGTTAATCACAACCTCGCTGACATACGCCGGCGGTGCCAACATCGGCACCCATTGCGGATTAGCCTGATCCAGATCCTTGGTAACCGGACGAACCTTATATGATGCAGTGCGGTCAAGGGCAGCAGCTGCCGACAGGTCTACACTTACCTCGTTGAATCCGTTAAGCAGCGGGAAATCTATCTCGCCGTTTAAGTCGTTATCCAGTTCCTGAACAGGGAGATAAACCGGTGTGCCGTATGTATTGTCGCTATTGATTTTTACAAACTCAACGGCAACGGAGGCTCTGAGGTTATTGCAGCTCATGTTATACCACCCGGCTGACGAAAGGGTGAGGATATTGCCGGCGATCT
>CAZAWP010000090.1:0-3552 GCA_964488855.1 uncultured Sangeribacter sp. | reverse complement strand
CAGCTCATGTTATACCACCCGGCTGACGAAAGGGTGAGGATATTGCCGGCGATCTCCGCCTCGAGTTCGCCGTCGGCACATAGTTGTCTCAAGGCCGGTGTATCTCCCTCCTTGAGGGGAAGCGCGTAAGTGATGGCATCCTGCAGTGAGTTATAGCCACCTGCGAAACCGCCGATTCCTTCATAGAGGGGATCGAGGGCATCGAGGATGAAATAACCGTTGCCGACACCGCTCCAACCCCAGTTGAAGTGGAACATACCGTCTCCGTTATAACCGTCGCATACAAACGAGTGACCGCCCGTCGGTGCCTGTCCGTCATAGATGACGGGGGCCCCGGCAGCCAACGAACCGTAGATGAGGTCAAACCACGAATCGGTGGTGTGGAACGAACGCATGTCGTAGCGTGCCGAGGGGGAATAATTGAAATACTCCATCATGGCGGGGGCTATGCGTAACGAGAGTGCGCCCGAGCCGGAGGTGGAGAAGTTCATCTGTACCGAATAACCGCATGCTCGCATCAGCGTTGCCACGGCGTTTGCCTGTTCGTCGGTATATGTACCCGCATACGAGTCGAGCATATCATTCCATTTGAACTCCTGCTTGGAGAAATCGAGGCTGATACGTTTGCCCAACGATGAACATTGGTACGAGATCGACCCTTGTCCTTTGGCGGGATACTGATGATAGTTCATCACCTGCGCCATCGCGGTAGCCACACAGCCGGTATATGTACGAGTTGAGCGGATTACGGGGCATAGCGAGTTGTAGGGGTCACCCTGATCCCAAGTAGTCTTAAGCATCGGGGCAATGGCTGCGCGCTCCGCTTTCCTGCCGGGCTTTTTAATGCCGGAGGGTTGCAGACCGGCGTTACGGGCTGCCTCGATCTGTGCGGTATATTCACCGAGCCACCATTTCATCTGCTCGGGCATATTCTCCTCGTCAGGGAGTGTGCCGCTGTCGGCATATCCCAACACCGGCTGAGCCATATCGTCTGCACTGAGGATGACGAAACCGGACTTGGCTGCGTCGGCGAACAGGTATAGGGTTGCCTCACCTTTAGAGTCGGCGATGGTGCGTTGCAGACTGAGGGTGTTACCGTAGATACCGGCTTTCTTCTGCATTCCGGTATCCGCGCTTAAACGTTGTAAAGCCGCTTCGGGGCTTATCTCGGCTCCCGAAGCGGTTATAGTTGCGGTCATGGCAAGGAGTGCCACACTTGTTTTCTTTATCATGTATGCTAATCTTGGGATGTTGCTACTTAATATATAGCTACTCTAACGGATGCTACTTAACGGAGAGCAGTTTAGAGCGGATTAACGGAGAGCGACTTTAATTGAACTGTCGGCACCGCGTACTACATAGATACCGGCGGAGAGTTCGGCGCTGTCACCTGATTGAAGCGCAGCCACCTGCTGACCGGTGAGGGAGTAAACCTTTACATCCTCGTTGGCGGTGAGCATGGTGCCGCTGACCGTCGCAAGATTTGACTCGGCGGCTACGCTGCCGATACCGGTACTACCCTCCTTCTGAACGAAGAATGTTATCAGTCCGTCATTCTCGGCGATATTGCTGAGGTCGATGCCGAGGGTCTTGCCTGCCCAAGATTTGAGTGCCGGCACGGTATTGGCACCGTACGAGGTGATGTTCTTCGAGCCGGGGAAGGTGTCACCGCTCTGGTCGTTATCGTTCTTCTTATTGTCCGCCTCCACGAGGTCTACATACTGATGCGCATCCTTATTATTGACAGTGTTGTTGTCAAACTGACTCTGGAGGGCATCTATGTGCCATACAAGCATTCCGTGACCGGGGAGGTATCTGTCCCAACCCTTGAGCTGACGGTTCTCGAAGAGGAAGTACTCGCGATCCACAGGGGTCGTTACGAGATAAGCGAAGTTGCTGTCGGCAAGGTTCTCCAACTCGAACTCACCGGTATAGGGGAACTCTGTCACCTCCATCCAGTCGAGGGCGAGGCGCTCGTAAGCTGAGTAGTTGGGGGGGGTGAGTCCGTCGTTATTATAGGGACCGTAGTCGAGGACGCTGAAGGCTCCCGGGGTAAAGGGGACGGGGTATGTGTCCTGAGTGCAATACAGGTCGGGCAAGCCCAATACGTGGCTGAACTCGTGAACAAAGGTACCGATGCCGTCGGGACGCTTGGCATAGTAGTCAGTCTCGTTGGAGCAGGCGTAATGGTCGATACGCTTGCCGTCGAAGCGGTAGTTATTCTTACTTGCACCGCCGCAAGCCTCGCTTATACTCCAGCTGTGAGGCCATACGGTGTTGTCAAGATAAGAGTCAGCCTCGCCATAACCGGCATAGATGACGTAGATATTATCTACCCAGCCGTCGTTGTCGCGGTCGTAGTCGGCGAAGTTGATTTCGGCGTCGAGTTTCTGACAGGCCTCTATCACCATCTTCTCCGGTGCCTTGTCGTTACCCCAGTAGTCGTTACCGCCGTAGGTAGCCATGGGCGAGGTGAGTGCAACCGGACCATATACGTCAAACTCGGGAATGAAGAGTCCGTTGGAGTTGTCGATAAACCAGTCGCGCGCCGAACCGGTGGAACCGTGGGCACTGAAGCCCTCTTTGTTCAGCATCTCGGAGTAATATGTATGGATGTCGTCCCCCTGATATGCGGCGCTGTTGTACTGGTTGAACTTTACGTCGGTAAATTCCACGAGGATGATGAGTCCTTTTTGTTCTCCTTTCGAGGGGAAGGTCGTGGAACTCAGACCCGGTCCTTTTGCCTGCACTCGCTGTGCGCTGTTGCGCGGTTTGGAGGTATGTGTCTTGACTACTGCCTGCTGAATCGCATCCTCACTCATGGTGGAGAGCATGGCATTCTCGGCTGCGCTGCGGTATTTGGCGTCGCGGGCATGGATATTGCTTGCCTGCAGGGTACCGTCGGCACCGATTGTGGCATAGACGTAGTTACCCTCCGCGTCGCGGAGCAAGGGGAGCCCGTCGGCGGTATATGTGGTGTTGCTGCGGGCGTTACCGCGCTTAACGATTGTCAGTGTGCTTCCGTCGGCATTGGTGAGGACATGCGCGTCCTTGCGCGCCGGCTTGGCGTCCGCCGACAGCGATGAACAAATCAGGGTACCTGCAACCATCGCGGCTGTACCCAACTTGAGAAAAGAGTGCTTGCTATATTTCATAATCCGGGTTAGTGAATATTCTTCTTATTTCCCTGTTAAAGATAATTTTAACGGGTATCTTTTTACACGTATCTAAATAGTAAGGAGTTTCCATATTACCTCTTTATCCGTATATCAACGTGTATCTATATAGTAACGTGTATCTTATCTAACTATTATAGATAAGTATCCGCTAATATACGCAAAATCCGCGATAATAAAAACATATCGCCGTTAAAAATAAAAAAATATCTCATTTTGACCCATCCCCTTCCTGCCGTTGGCTCTCCCGGGAACACAAGCCTCCGGCTTTTGGCACAATGTTACTGCGTTTTTACTTTACTTATGTACTTCCTTATGATATCATGCCAAAAGCCGGAGGCTTTTGTTCCCGAGGAGAGACAGCGACAAGAACAAG
>CAZAWP010000089.1:0-8667 GCA_964488855.1 uncultured Sangeribacter sp. | reverse complement strand
CCCGACTGTTTCTGGATGATGATCATGGCACCCTGCTTGCCGTTGATATAGGTCTGCTGGGTGCGCTCCTCGAGAGAGTCCACAACCTTGGCGACATCGCGCAGATATATTGTCCTCCCCTCAAAAGAGCCGACGGGGAGGTCGGCGAGCTGTTCGGTAGCATCAAACTCACCCTGCACGCGCAGCGCGTAGGTGTTTGAGCCGATGTCGAACGAGCCGCCCGGGATATTACGGTTCTCCGCGCCGATAGTGGCTGAGATACCCTCGACCGAGAGGTTATAGGCTTCGAGGCGCTTGGGGTCTACGTAGACGTGGACCTCGCGCTTGGGGGCACCCGAGATTGACACCGTACCGACACCATCGACACGCGCCAGCGGGTTGGCGAGATTGTCGTCGAGAATCTTATAGAGACCGTCCATACTCTCCGAAGCCTGCACGGAGAGGAGGCAGATAGGTATCATGTCGGTCGAGAACTTGAAGATGATAGGGTTCTCGGCATCATCGGGGAGCATGGATTTGACCATGTCGAGTTTGTCGCGCACATCGTTGGTAAGGTCGTCGATGTCGTAGCCGTATTCAAACTCAAGGGTGATGACCGAGGTATTCTCGCGCGAAACCGACGAGATATGCTTGAGGTGCTCCACGGAGTTAAGGGTGTTTTCGAGCGGCTTGGTTACATTCTGCTCGATATCCTTGGCGGAGGCACCCGGATACATCGTTATGACCATCAACTGGTTGGTGTCGATGTCGGGAAAGAGGTCTATAGGGAGTTTGGTAAGTGAAAAGAGACCTAAGATGATGACGGTCACGAAGCAGAGCGTCGTCATGATAGGGCGTTTCACCGCCGATGAGTATAGGCTCATGATTAGGAATGATTAAAATGATGGAAAAGGGAGGGAGACATTACTCCGTATCCCGTTACTCAGCTACTTTGACTTTAACACCGTCGGCGAGAGCGTTCTGACCCGAGATTACGACGCGTGAACCGGGGTCGATACCCTCGACGATCTCGTACTCGGCACCCAGACGGCGACCTAACTCCACCTTGCGGTAAGAGACAGTGCCGTTGCTGTTGTAGACATAGATGTAATGAGAGCCGGCACCGGGCTGCTTTACGACAGCCTTGTCGGGCACCACCACATTTTGGGCGACACCAAGGTTGAGAGTGACGCGACCGAACATACCCGGCAGCAGACGGTCATCGCCGTTGGGGACAGTGATCTCGACACCGCGGGTGCGCGACTGCGAATCGACAGTAGGAGCGACCATGGTGACCTTGCCGGTAAATTTCTCGTCACCGTAGGTGTCAAAAGTGACAGTCGCCGGCATACCGACATGGACGGCAGACAACTCCGACTCAGATACATTGATGACGATCTTTACCGGATTGATGCGTGCCACGGTGAGGATGGGCATGGCACCGGTCATGTCGCCCGGGTCATAGTTGCGCGCCGTCACCACACCCGAGATGGGGGAAGTGAGCACCGTGTTTTCACGGATATTGCGCAGCGAGCGCTCGGCGGCAGCCACGGCATTACGCGCGTTGATGAGCTGAACCTCCATATTCTCGACCTGCTGACGCGTGCCGCCTCCGATCTTAAACAGTTCCTCGGCGCGCTTGTAGTTAGCCTCGACATTGGCGAGGTTGGCGCGCGCATTGTCGAGCTGGGTCTCGTAGGTGACACTGTTCACATCGTCGAGCACCACAAGGCGCTGACCCTGGCTGACGCGCATACCGTCATCGACAAGAATCTGCTTGATACGGTTGGGCTGCGACGATGAAATGTTGTTGATAAGTTCGGGCTCCACAGTGGCGGTGTACACACCGATATGATCCACGTCACGGGCCTCGACCGAGGCGAGCTTTACAACCGGCTCGGCGTCTTCGGCAGTCTCTTGACTGTTCTTATTATTGCCGGAGCAGGCGCCTAACATAACCAAGGCGAGACCTGCATATAGATATTTCTTTATCATCGTATTATGATATTTCTTTATCGTACTCTTTTATCGTACTATATTGATTAAAAGGATATTGGATAGATAGACAAAAGTCGCTCATGCGGTCATGGATCACTGTCTGACCGGCAGGTCCTTGCCGAGAAGGAGGTCGAGCTGCGAAGTCGATTCCAAGTAGTTGTAGATAGCCTGGAGGTACCCTAACTTGGCGGCGGTGTCGGCGTATTCGGCATCGCGGAGGTTAAGGTAAGTCGCCGCACCGATGTCGAAACTCTTCTGCATGATCTCGTACGCCTTGTCAGCCTGCGCCACACCCTCCTGCGAAGAATCAATTTGGATCAGCTGCTTGTTGATATTGTCGATGGCGAGCGATACCTGCATGTTGAGCGAGTGGAGCAAGTCCTCACGCTGGAACTCCAGCTGGCGCGCCTGAACACGGGCCTGGCGCACCGCATTGTAGCGGGCACCACCCGAGAAGATAGGTACGCTCAGCGACAGAGCCACCGATGAGTACGGATTGAAATCCTGATTCTTGAGAGCATTGCCATTGCTGAGAGCGCTCCAGTTGAGACCGTACTGCACACCGAGCGAGGGAATGTAGGCGAACTTCTTGAGGGTGGTGTTCTGCTTGGCAAGACGATACTGGAGGTCGATCGAGCGCAGCGAGGTATTGCCCGAGAGGTCACGGTTCACATGGTCGAGATACCCCTTCATCTCGTCGCGCATGGCGGTGAGGGTGGTCGAGGGCCACAACGCCGCCTTGGTGTCGATGCCCATGAGTACCTGCAGCTGCAGCTGGCACTGGCGCACGGCTATGTCAGCCTGCAGAAGTTCCGGCTCCACATTCTTTACCTGTACCGACGAGCGGAGCACATCATACTCGGATGCCGTGCCCTGCTCAAACTGTTTCTGATAGACCTCGTGGGTGAAGAGGGCATTGTCATAGTTGGTGCGGATGACATCGCGCGAGGCGATGGCGAGCATTAGCGCATAATAGGCGGAGCGAATATTTGCCGCCATGTTGAGGCGCGAGGCACGCGAGGACTCCAGCGCCTGCAGGATCTGGGTGTTGGAGATGCCGATGGCTTTCCAGAGCGAGGCATTGATCAGAGGCATCGTGGCGGTAAAACCGAGATTCCACATGTTGTCCTGACCCATCTTGATCTTCTGCGACTGACCGCCGAAGTCCATCGAGAGAGTCTGCAGCTCAATCGACCGCTGGTACTGGGTGGCGAAATCGATGTTGGGGAATAGCGAGGCGAGCGTCTCCTTTTTGGAGTAGTCAAGACGCTTGACCTCAAGGTCGGCGATCTTGATCTGCGGACTCTCGTTCAGCGCAATCTCCACGCACTGGTCTACCGAGAGGCGGAGAGTGTCGGCGATGTCGGGTACCGGGCTTTCGAGCGCCGAGACCCCTAAGGCACCGACAGCGCAAATCGCTGCTGTGAGTAGTGAACGGATTTTCATATATCGAGTTAGTTTATTTATCGGACGGGATGGTATCCTGTGGATTCGGGATTGTATCCCGGTTATTATGGTTTGCGGTTCCCTCATCATTGTTGATGATTGATTCGAGTACTTCGATACCCTTGGCAGTGGCGATGCTGCGCAGGAAACCGATCATGATGTGGCGCAGCACCTCGGCAAACGAGACATCCGGCGGGAAGAACTCCTCCATACGTTTGAGTGATTCGAGCTGCAGCCTGAGCACCGCCATCGTCATCTTGATATTGAGCGAGGGGAGGAATACCCCCTGCGCGATGCCGAGCTTGAGTGATTGGTGCATGCGGTCCTCATTATCCTTGCTGTGGGGCTGCTCCTGAAATTGGTCAGGCTGCCGATCATAGACCTTGCGCAGTTTGGCGTAGGTCTTATCCATATCGCGGAAGAAATCGGGCGACAGATCCTTCATCGACTCGATGTGATAAAGGAGGATACGCACCATCGCCTCCATCATATTGGCAGACGAAGCCTGAATATACTCATTGCGGGCGTTAATAACGCGGTGATGAAAGCGGAGCACGGCGGCAAGCATCTCCTCCTTGGAGTCGAATATCTCGTAGAGGGTGCGCTTTGACATCGAGAGCCGGGCGGCTACCGTATCCATCGTGGTATGCTTGGGTCCACGCTCCAGCAGAATGGGGAGTATGGATGCCAACAGCGTGTCGGAGGGCTCTTTTTTGGCAGGTGTCATGAGGTCAAGTTGTTTCAAACCGGCTGCAAAGATAGTTATAAAACTAAAATCTACAAAATAGTTTTGTGAATTACTTTAAGAATTATTTTAATGAAAAGATCAGTTGAAAATCTACAATGGTACATATATCTTCTATGGTACATATATCTCCAATTATTCCAATAACTCTAATTATTCCAATAACTCCAATTATATATATATAAAAGCCGGAACCCCGAGGGATTCCGGCTCATAAGGAAGATATCTAAATTTTTAGGTTTAGATCAAATTATTTAACGATGACCTTGCGTACCTGTCCGTTGGTGCGTACTACGTAAACACCGGGAGCCATCTGACCCTTAACGGCGATACCGTTGAGGTTGAAGTACTCGGCATCGTTAGCAGCGTCGATAGCCTCAACACCTGCCTCGATCTTGTCGAAGATGATAGTCTGGATATCACCCTTGACACCGTTAGCCTCAGCGTAGCACTCCATAGTGCAAGACTCGGAGATAGTGAAGCTTTCGCCCATGGGGAGCTCGGTAAATTCTACTTCGTCACCCTCCTCTACAGTAGCAGCTGTGGGAAGGATGCGATAGTACTGCTGTGCACCATAGAGAGCGGCGAAGAGAACCTCGATAGAAGCGTCAGAGAACTTCACAACACCGTTGTCATTAACGAGGTTTTCGTCCTCAAACATAACGCGTACAGTAGGTTTAACGATCTCAACGTCAGCCATAGCGTAAGCACCGTGTACACCGTCTACGATCTGGTAGATCCAGAGAGTACCGTTCTTAGTGATGTTGAGAGTCTCGGGCATAGTAGTGTACATCTGATACTCCTCGCTGTCAGCGGGAACGAAGATGTACTCAGCCTCCTCAACCATGGGCATTACGTTCCAACCGCCTACCATGTCGGCACCCTGGTAAACAGCGTCTACGTAAACCTCAGCCTCACCCGGCATAGCAGTGAGCTCGGAAGCAACCTTCACGAGAGAAAGGTCTTTGATAGGATAGATAGCGCGACCACCGGTGATAGAGAGGTAGTGCTCACCTGCAGTAGCGTAGAACTTGCAAGTCATCGGCTGGAAGTTGTAGGGGTTGCCCTCGGGACCATTCTTCTGTGCACCGGGGTTGTCCATCGGAGTCTCGAAGACGAAGCTCTGAGTGTCGCTGTATTTGTAACCGGGTTCGTCGGTAAGAGAAACGCGGAGGTAGCTGATGTTACCGGGGAGCTGTGAACCGTTCTGCTGGAGGTTCTGAGAGGGTTCCCAGTTGTTCCACTCGGTTGCGAGCATAGAGAACTCGTAAACACCATCCTCAGGAACATTTACCTTATAAGTATAGTAGTAATCGAGGCCGTTACCTTTATCCCAACGGATCATGAACATCTCAGCCTCTCCGGTTGTGCCACCATCAGCATTACGGAGGTTACCATTGTTTTCTACTGTCTCACCTGTACGATTAACGCAGAACCATTTAGCAGGCCAGTTACCGACCTGACCGCTGATACATCCCTCAAGGAGGTTGTCAGTTGGAGCGGGAGGAACGATCTGGGGAAGCTCGGTTACAACGATCTTGAAGAGACCTGATGCATCTGCTTTTGCCTGATCTTTATTACCCCATACATTGGTGTTGGCATTGGTATCATCAGCAGCAACATAATTACCTGTATCATTCATAATAAGGTAATAGAGATCACCCTCTTTATTCTCGATACGGAAATAAGATGAAGCGCTAATTGCAGCCTGCGTGCTCATTGTCCACTGACCGTTACGATAAGCGTAAACCTCATCGATGGGATTGTAGAGGAGGTAAGAATCGTTATCTGCGGGTACAATCTGCCAGTAGCAGTTATTACCGAGTTCTTCCTGACATTTGAATGAACCGGCTACATTAGCCATGTAGTTATCATTGGCATTGAATACGAGATTTACAACAGTGTACTCAACAGTCTTCAAGATGTCAGCGATAATCTGGTCAGCACCCAAATAATCAGCGAGAGTTACATGGGCAGCATCCCACGGGAGGGCGTTGATAGCAGCAACGGCAGCGTCTACACTCTCCTGAGTTGCCTTACCCCAGCCTGTACCTACAGAAGCCTGAAGAGATGCGATGGCATCTGCTTTCTTCTGAGCGAGTACAACAGCTACGGTAGCCTGACCATTAGCAGAAAGCTCAAGGGGATATGCACCGTAATCGGCAACTTTAGCACCCTCACCAAGCCAAGAACATGCGAGGTTTACGTTGGGGGTGGCATCAGTTACCAAAGCAACAGCTGAAGCCTGGTTCCATTCCTCAGATTTAACAATAGAACTCTTGTTAATCACCTGATGGTTGTCATCACCTGCCTCAGAAGCAGTAAGAGAAACACGTGTCCAGTCACCCTGGTTTGCATACCACATAGTGAAGAAATATAAACCGGGGTTGATAGGAGTTGTATAGCTGATAGAACCCATGCTGGCTGCACCACCACCTGCGCTGAGGGTACGGTTGATGTAAGGAGTATCACCGGGACCACCGTTGGCAAACCACTCCCAAGCGTCTGACTCGGTCATGAGGGTACCGTTGTTGCTCACTGTCCAGCCGGTCATACCATCGGTGAGGTTACCGTTTGGGATAACATTAGCACCGGCGATAGCATACTCTACGCCGTTGGCATCTTCAACCAAGTCACCTATTTCGTAGGCGTACGGGGCTGCTGCCGATGCGCTCAACGCGCCGGCAAATGCCAATCCTGTCAATAAGGATTTTGTAAATTTTTTCATGACGAATAATATAATATTAGGTATAGATTTTATTTGTCGGTTCGTCGTCGGGCACTTTATTGCGTCGTAATTGAGTTTTCTTGCACCTCCGGCAGGTTATTCCGGCGGTGTCACGCAACCGTTTGCCCGTATATATGGAATCGAGCGTAAATTTAATTAAAATTATTTAAATATGTAGCAGGTATATGGTTAATTTTTTTTCAAAACCCCTAATCTGAGCAGTTTATACCTCCATTATGCCGATTTTGACTATTTTTCACCTCGGTCTTCGTGGAGCGGGGTGTACAGATAGAGCTGTGTCTCCCGGTCCTTAAGGTGAAGAATTGTCTGTACGTACAATCGCCCGTTATGTCGCGTCAATTGCCGAGGTATCCGGTCGGTGAGGGTATAGCTGAATGTCGGCAGTGGCTCGGGGCGCAACAGAAGGGTGTCGCCCGGCGAACCCACGGACGCTATCTTACGCTCGCGGGTGAGGGCGCTCAGTCGGATATGCCGCGCATGAATGGGCAAGACCGTCATCAATGTGTCGCCGCGATGATTGTCACGTGCTATCTCGCGCAGATAATAGACATCGTCGGCATCGGGCAGACCGTGGGTCTTGCCCAAGAGATAGAAAGGCATGGCATTGTCGCCCGGCTGGTCGGAATACACGATGCCGTCGGGCGAACGGCGGTATTGCTCTAACACCTCGCGCGTCTCGGCGCTGAGGCGGGTTTGCGCCACACACAGTAATGTAACATGCGCCGTCACCAATATCATAATTATATACTGCCATGCCAAACCGCGGTACCGGTAGTTGCGCACGAGCCATCCCAATGCTATCAACGCATAAATCTGGGCGAACCATCCCGTGCGCCCTCCGTAGCCGGCGGCTATCATGAAGACGGTTGAGCCAAGTGCGCTGACAACCCATATTATCCACTCACTTTGCGCCAAACGTTTGAGAGCGGACGGTTTAAGGATTGCCATAAACAGGATGACGATCAGCAGGATGAGTACATAGAACGCTGACCCGCCAAGAATTGTTGTTATCGGTTCGGGGACAAATGGTGGTGACAGGCGCTGCCATGCCGGTGGCGAACAAAGGGAGAGTATCGCGCCGGCAAACATGGCGACGGTCATGGGGAGTTGATTCCGGTGACCGGTGTGTCGGCGTGTTATGATAAGGTATATCGCCATGCCCGCCATGACGGGGGCACATGCAGCCTCGTGGAGAGTCATGGCGACAAAGCCGAAGATTATCGCCAACCATCTGCGCCAGCCCGAGTGAGGGATATTCTGCCAGAGGAGCATGGCGCATATCACCATAACCGCCGGGAAGACGTAGCAGAAAAAAGCAACATTCTCCATCCATATCGCATCCCAGCGCAGGGTGAAGACGATCATGGCTATCATGAACATGATGAGGAGATTGTCGGCGGGTGAGTGCAGGCGGGCAGCCTTGGGCACGACGATGCAGAGGGCACCGGCAGTCGCACCGACTGTCAGGGCGCGCAGCCACGCCGGCATAAAGAGAAGCCACAGAGGCTGAAGCATGTCGGAGAGCCTGCCGTTGCTCCATAGGAAATGTAACCCCGGAAACTTGAGCCAACCCATATCGCGCCCGATGACTTCCCGGTAATAATTGGGGAAGTTCAGGTCGTCGCCGAGGGGGACGATCTGGAACGAAAGCCAGACGTATGCCAGTCCGACAATCAGGGCGGTTATGAGCGGCAGGCGCGAATTCATGTTCCGATATTAGCTTTTCAGTTTAATTTCTCTCCGTTACACT
>CAZAWP010000088.1:0-8671 GCA_964488855.1 uncultured Sangeribacter sp. | reverse complement strand
GCGTAACCCTCCACGAGATATTTTACAAGAGTCTTCGGCACCGATGCATTGACTGCATACATTGACATGTGGTCGCCATTATATGTGCACCACCCCAAGGCTAACTCCGACAAATCGCCCGTACCGACTACGATGCAGTTCTCCTTATTGGCGATGTCCATAAGAAGTTGCGTGCGTTCACGCGCCTGACTGTTCTCGTAAGTTACGTCATGGATATTCGGGTCGTGATTGATGTCCTTGAAATGCTGCTCAACCGCATCGTTTATTGAGATTTCGAGTTGGGTTACCCCGAGGGCATCCATTAATTTATTGGCATTGCCGTGAGTGCGCGAGGTTGTGCCGAATCCCGGCATAGTCACGCCGATAATTCCTTTATGATCTAATCCCAAAATATCGAAAGCCTTTACGCTCACAAGCAATGCAAGTGTTGAGTCAAGTCCTCCGGATATACCTATTACGACCTTATGACAATTTATAGCCTTAAGACGCGTAGCTAAACCGCGAGCCTGTATCGACAGAATCTCATCACAGCGCTGTGCTAATCTCTCGGGGTTTGAGTCCACAAACGGATGCGGATCTATAAATCTGAGATCAGCTGTTTTAAGACTGTCCTCATCCTCGATATAGGGAGAGCGCGAGCTATCTATATTCTTCGTCCGGATGCTGAATTTTTCCACCCCATCGTGGAACGTGCTGAATTTAAGACGGTCATTGCGCAATTTATCCAAGTCGATGTCGGCAATAATCAGCGAATCTGTTATGCCAAATCGTTCGTTGCGCGCTAAAATTGTTCCATCCTCCGCAATAAGGCATGTGCCGGAGAAGACCAGGTCGGTCGAAGATTCACCCCAACCCGCCGAACTATAGATATAACCGCAACGGCAAGATGCCGAGATGTAACGTATCAGACTCTCCAAGTAGTCATGCTTGCCGATGGACTCAGGACTTGCCGAGAGATTGAAAATAAGTTCGGCGCCCTGCCGGCAATAGTCCACGCACGGAGGCTTGGGTACCCACACATCCTCGCAGATTTCCACCCCGAATTTCACATCCTTATATGTAAAAATAGAGGGAGCGCAATTTATATGGGCTACACGTCCGTGCGAATCGGTCCATTCAAGATCTGCCGACATATTTTCCGGCATCGGAGTGAACCACCGGCGTTCGTAAAACTCATTGTAATTGGGGAGATGAGACTTTGCCACCAAATGGCAGATACCATTATTGCCCCCGCCGGTCACGAGCGCGCAATTATATAAGGCTCCGTTTATGGCTACGGGCAATCCTGCTATGACACATATATCAAGGTCATTGACAAAGTCAATAATCTCCAAAGCACCCTCGATGGCGCGGCGTTGCAACGTCTTCTGGTAAAAAAGATCACCGCAGGTATAGGACGTAATGCAGAGTTCCGGAAAGACCAGGAACTCCACCCCCTCTTCGGCAGCTTTAGTGATAAGTTTCTTAATGTGTGCCACATTAAATCCCACGTCCGCTACTCGCGTCTCGGGCGAGGCGGCTGCCACGCGTGTATATCCAAATTTAAGCATCTATGCGCTCGGTTGAACGGTTGAAAATTAGTAAGGCGCCGATTCGCGGATGCGAATCAGACACTTTATTTTCAAAAATAATGATTTGCCTTCAATTTCGCAAATCAAACATTTCAACGCGACCGCTGTGCAATTATAATATAGAGGATTACCGGTGCTCCAATCACCGGTGTCAAGGCATTGATAGGAATGACAGTAGATGTAAAAGCTGTAGAGCAGAGATTGCAAAGCAACGTCACTACCGCGCCCGCAAGCATGGTGGCGCGAAAGAGGATGATATGCCGGTCCGTGCGCCAGATGAGGCGCGCTATGTGGGGTGTGGCAACACCCACAAACGAAACGGGGCCGCAATAAGCCGTCACGACAGCGGTGAGCAATCCCCCCGCCGTCATGAGCCATAGTCGTACCCTATGAGTGCGCACTCCCAGACTCAAGGCATAGTTGTCGCCGAGAAGCAGAGCGTCAAGGGGTTTGATAAGTAATAGCGTGGCGCCTAAGCCGAAAAGCATAACAATGGTGAAAAAGGGAAGTTGTCGCAAAGTGACAGCGCTGAATGTTCCTAATCCCCAGGCCGCGTAAGCCTGAATGTCGTTGGCGGACGCAAAGGAGGTCAGCAAAGATACGATAGCCGAAGTCAGGTATCCGGTCATGATACCGATTATCAATAACATCAGATTGCTTTTAACCTTGCGCGCAGCAGCTGTAAGTATCACGATGATAAGTGCCGAACCGGCTAAGGCTCCAATGATAATGGCGGTATCACCTGTAACCCCCTGAGCACCAATGGTCAGTATACCACCTAAAAAGAGAGTTACCACAGCCACTCCGAGGCTTGCACCCGAGCTGATTCCAAGAATTGAGGGTCCGGCGAGCGGGTTGCGGAAGAGAGTCTGCAACACTAATCCCGACCCTGCCAAGGCAGCGCCTGACAGCAATGCTGTGACGGCGCGCGGGAGGCGACTTTCTGTAACTATATATAGAAGAGTCTCAGGTCCGGTGTAATGACCTGTAAGCATATCCCACAATTGTCGCATCGGTATATTGACCGATCCGACAATTATGTTGAGTATAAACAATATTGCTATTGTCATTATACTCAATATAAAGAATATGCCTCTCTTTCTCTCCATCTATTTTTTACCTATTTTTTGAGTTGAAAATAATATTTTTTTTCGGGTTTTACACCAAGTTCGGGGTGAAAAATTGAAATGAGGTCACCTAACAGCAGTTGTGGTTGAAAGGCAGCATCCTCGAATACATGAGATGTCCCCGTATCGGCACCATAAACCTCACCCTGTTTGTAAGCGGAGAATTGTTTTGCTCCCGATAAAACTGCATCTATCTTGTCGTAATCGAGAGGGTAAACATCATTATATCTGATCAACCATATATCGGCGTCCGAACCTTCGACGATAATTTTTTCGGGCGCAAGCGATTTGCTGCCGCGACTATCGGGAATAGGAATGGCATTGACACCACCCGCATCTGCGATGGTGATACCCAAGCTCGATTCGTCACCGGGGAGATTCCACATCCCTTGATACGGGAGGTCGGTGAGTATCCTTTTAGGTTTGACATTACTTTTCTTGACAGCCGCTTTGAGTTCGCTGTATTGTTTCTCGGTTGCCGCAAAGAGGGAATCGGCACACTCCTTTTTACCGTAAAGGCGTCCGAAAAACCGCATCCATTCCGCTCGGGCAAGGGGATGATTTTCCATATACTCCGCGCAGTCGATTACATGTGTTCCTCCTCGTTCGAGAATAGTCAGCGGAGCGGCCCCTTGATAAGTGGAAAGGAGATACGCCTCAGCACCCGATGCGAGTATTTTCTCGATGTCGGGATTCTGAACCGTTCCGCAGTCGATTATCGCGCCCGCTGCCACTCTCTCTTTAATATTATCATCATAGATATATTTTACGTCGCAGGCAGATTTGATGGCGTCTGGCGCTCCCAACTTGTTTATCAGTGAAATATGGACAGCGGAAGCTACCGTGCTGTTTTCAAGTGGTACCTTGAGTACAGTATAGTCTGCCGGAATGGAATCGGATATTTCGCGATTTCGGTCTACTAATGCCAAACGGCTCATCACCTTAAGAGTATCCCACGGATTGAGGATAGTCACCAAAGTATAACCGTCATGGTCAGTCATCTTAAGCAGCCGGGCGTGACGCATTACCGAATTGTCGGAAGCCGCGGATGTATCTGACTGCGCCGGACGGCGGCATGAGCTGCCGCACGATAATATTGTCACCATGACAAGAATCAATATCATCGTGCGGCTGCACCGTGCAGCACTTACTGATGAGAGTCGTTTGCTATGTGCAATTAGACACATGTTTAGTTAGAATATTTAGAAAGAAACATTATTACTTGGTCGGGTACTGGCCGTCAAAGAAAATGCAGGCGGGACCGGCTCCAATGCCATATTCTGCAAGAGGTCTGGCGGTTCCGGGTTCATAGACGTAGAGATTTCCGTTGAGTTCGTAGCTGGGCCATTCTCCGGAATAGGGCATCTCGGCGATATAAATTCGATTACGTGTCTTGTCACATGTCATTCCCGAGGGATAGCCCGGACACGTCAGATCCCAGACAGAGAGAGTGCTCGTGGTCGAATTATATTTACGATACTCCATCGTCGAACTGTAGAAAGGAGAATCCACCATATAAATGGTAGTGCCGTCGGTTGCAGCCATTGTGCAGTTTGCCACGAGTGTGAATGACTTGTCGGCATTCATCTTGTAGAGGGCAGAGGGAATGTCGGCATAGTCACCCTTGCTGAGAAGGAAAAGGTTACCGCCGGCACTGTAGAACTCGCTCGGATTTAACGGCACGGCTATAGTTTCAGTAACCGAAAAAGAGTTGAGGTCTACCACCGAAGCCGTGGTGCCGTAGTTGGGATAACGCGAACCTTCGGAGTTGGGTACATACAGTTTGCCGTTGTGGAGAGTCATTATTTCGGGGTTAAGACCAACCTTCACTTCATCGGTTATCGAAAGACTTAATGTATCGAGTGCTACTACATACCCCTCATACATCGTTATATATACTTTGCCATTATGTGGCAGCATAGTGCGGGGTTCTTTCCAAGTCGGATTTTCGGCGAGCGATAGCATCTTGATACTTTCGAGTGTGTTGGCATTTATCACCTCGATAGTATGTGAGGCGCTGGTGCCGACATAGATCTTGGAGCCATAGCGCACGCCACACTGAGGGGTGTCACCTATAGAACGATCATTAACGGCGCTGAACGCATCGGGATACACGTCTCCGTTGCCGGTGTTGATTGCTGTCAAGGCACCCGGTATATTGTTATACAGATTACCCTGATTGAGCACGTAGAGATTAGCCTTGACGGTAGCCTCATCTATTGGTTCCGGATCGTTATTATCGTTACAGGAAACGAGCGGAAGCGTAATAAGGGCTATCCCGCTGAGGAGTAGTGAATTTGTCTTCATAATGGTTTGGTTTTTGGTGTTTAGTGTTTGGTTTTGAGTGTTTAGTGTTTGGTTATATATTTTATAGGGAGTAGCTTACGCTGACTTCCCATGCTCTTCCGGGCATCGGGTAGCGGGCTACGATAGAGTACTGACGGTCGAAGATATTTCGGAGGTCACCGCGAACTGATATGGCGTGTTTCTTGCCGGTTCTGTTTCGTAACAAGAAGTCATGGTAGAGCCATAACCCGAAAGTTGCGAAGCCGGAGATGCGCGAAGATGCTACGTTGGTATTGGTGGTATATCGTGCCGACATTGCCGTCATGTTGATACCGGTATTAACCCACGGGTTGCTCCACAGCACCGAAGCGCTGCCGGAATTTAGCGGTGTATAGGATACCTGTTTCATCCAGTCTGCACGGTCGGGAGAGGTTCGTGGTTGCGCTCTTTGATAACTGTACGTTCCGTTGATCTCCAGCGAATTGCGGGAGTCAAGACGGATGCCGCTGCTCAGTGTGATGTCGAGTCCCATTATGCGGACTTTACCCAAATTTGTCATCGTTGAGATAAACAGATTATAGGGTATTGCCACTATCTTGTTGGTGACGAAATTGAGATAACCGTCGGCAGTGATTTCAAGATGATCGAAGATGCTTATGGATTTACCCGCGGTAACTCCGAGATTAATCTGCCGGGTATTTTCAGGACGGAGGTTTATTGACCCGAAATGGTCAAAATATAATTCGGAGAATGAGGGTAATCGGAACATCTCTTTGTAAGCTGCCCGCAGATATACCTTTTCTTCATTGAGAAGTTGCCATGACAATGCGAAAGTAGGGGAGAACCGCCGCACATTCTTTCCCGCATCGCCATAACGGGCGGAATTGAAAAACATCGAGAATATGCCACGTGCCATTGCAGTGAATCGGTTGGCGTCATATTTAACTGCCACACTCTGCAACACTGTCGATCGGGAGGGAATGATTGTAGCTGTTGCATCCGCCGATGAGAGGTTGTCGGTGCGGTAATCATTCATATTATTATAAATGTAGTCGGCACTATAATTGATACTCAGGGGTGTAATCGGTGAGTATAGGAGCGATACAGTCGCGTATGCCTCCCGCTGAAGATAGAGTTGCCGGAGTTCACCGTCGAGATATTTCGCATCCGTATCGGTATATAAGGTTCGTGTGAAGTTAAATTTAACGCCACCTCTCAGTTTGAGTCTGTCGTTGAATATATGAGTATATACCCCTTGACCGAAAACTATGCGGTTATAAAGTCGTTCGTGGCTTACGGGATTGTAATATCTCACCAAACCGGGAAGGCGCTGGGCATTGTCATAACCATATAACTTGAAGCTTAGATAGCTGTGAGAGGAAGGTAGCCATAAAAGCGATGCATCGAGCCGGTAATTGTTTACACCTGCATTTGTGCGGTGCAGTCGCTGTGTATCCGATCCGTTGTGAAGTGTAAAAGGATAATTATTGTTTGCGTGGAGATACTCTGCGCTGACCGCACCTTTGAGATTACGTGAATTGCCGACACCGGCGTTAAGATAAGGATTTATCAAGGCAAAACTGCCTGCGCGCAGCGTTGCATTGAGATGCGGAGTGCCATCCTGAACGGAGCGAGGAGATAGGGAAATAAGGTTAAGGGATGCCCCCGACATAGCATTACGCACAGGGATGAAAATATCGGTGTTGTCGGTAAGGTTGAAAACGATTTCGCTCAATCCGTTGAGCGAATATCGGGAGAGGTCGATTTGACCGGCACGGGTATCGCTAAGCGCCATTCCGTCGTAAGTGACTCCGGTGTGAGGTGCACCTAACCCGCGGGCGGATAGCGTTTTTTCGGCGCCGGCACTCCCGTAATCACGTAGTGAAACTCCGGGAAGTCGGTATAAGGCGCTACCCATGTCGGTGATACCGGTGATACGCATCGTCGATCTGTTCATGCGAAACTCCGGTGCGGCGGTTTTGACAGAGGCAACCACGGATTTGGCACGCACTACGGTTTCAGGGAGCGTATCAACAGGTGTAGCCCCGGTATCGTGTTTATTGGAAGCAAGAGCGGCTTCGGTGGTTGCGGCAATAGATAGAGTTGCAACGGTATGCGTAGAAGCATATAAATTTAAAACCCCGACCGAAAGGGCCGAGGCGAGCAGAAGTGAAACCGATATAAGGTTACTTACAAATTTTCTCATCCTCGTGAAACTGATTATATGGAAGTAACCAAGGTCGGACTGTTACCGTAGCGGGACTGTCGCGGAATTTCACCGCAGTTCAAGCGTTACCGATTGCAAAGTTAATATTTTTTTCGAACGAATCAAACAAAAATGCTCTAAAAAGAGTTTTGCTTTCATAGAAGTTGCTTAAACTTATTACAAAATAAGATTAAACAACTATATTAAGATTAAACGACTTTATAAGGAGCTTGAGACCTGTGGGATAACCCGGGTATGATAGACCCCTCTCTTCACCTAAGTTAAATTAATGGTTTTTATTATTATGAAGAAATATTTGTTTGCTGCCGGAGCGTTAGCCATCGCAGCACTTCTCCCCACCCAGCGTGCCAACGCCGAGATGACCTTAGGTGTCGAGGGCGGATATTCGGGTTATAACGAAGGTGGTTACGCCTCCGTCTTTTTTCAGTACGACATAATAAAGCATGTGCGTGTAGCACCGCAGATCGGATATGCGTTCCGTAACCAGGGAGCATCCGCTTTCCTGCTTGACGTGGATGTACAGTTCCCCTTCCGCGTAGCGCGCGCTTTTTCGTTGTATCCCCTCGTCGGCTTCACCTATAACAACTGGTCGTATTCAGGCTGGGATGCCCATGCCTCGCGTGCGGGTGCCAACTTCGGCGGCGGTATGGAGCTGTACCTGACCCGTCAGTTCAAGATCAACGTCAATGCCAAATACTCCCTGATGAACGACACCTCCGGCGTCTTCGTCGGCTTCGGTCTCGGCTACATCTTCTAATCTCAAGTTTATAAACAAAACAGAAGATTTTACAAGATTGCCACCTTAACAGAAGATTTTACAAGATTACACCGAAATAGAAGAATATAATTAAGTATCAGATTTAATTATGGCGAATTCGCCATAATTAAATCTGATTATATATTACCCATAAGCTCTTTCATAGAAGAAAAGCGTGCTTATAGTAATTTTTATTTAGATTTTTGGGGAGGGATTTGGTGGAATAAAAAGTTTTTATTAATTTTGCAAAGTTTTATGGCACCTCTTTAAAAGCTGCCGACAAGATGCGGTCGGAAGTGATATGAGATTGAGATGGCGGCCTTAAAGCAATTAGAAGTATAATATAAAAGAATTATAGTAACAGCCATGTCAAAAGTTTGTCAGATTACGGGCAAAAAAGCGCAGGTGGGAAATAATGTTTCACACTCTAAGCGTCGCACCAAACGCAAGTTCGAGGTAAACTTGCACACAAAGAAATTCTATTGGGTAGAGCAGGACATGTGGATTGTATTGCGCGTTTCTGCACACGCATTGCGCACAATCAACAAGATTGGTCTTAACGCAGCACTCAAAAAAGCCGAGGCTGAGGGCAATCTGGATTTCAAAGACATTACAATCCTTTCTCTTTAATTCTTAACATATAATATTATGGCAAAGAAAGCTAAAGGCAATCGTGTGCAGGTTATTCTCGAATGCACCGAAC
>CAZAWP010000087.1:5389-8681 GCA_964488855.1 uncultured Sangeribacter sp. | reverse complement strand
TTGTTTCGAGTTTACCTACCAATTCACCGAGGGTAGCCTGTCCGACATTCAGCAGTTCACCGTTGGCATAGACTGTCGGCACTCCATTGATGTTATAATCCTTTATCATTTGCGGCGCCACACCCCCATCTATCACCGTATTATTGACCTTATGATTGAGTAAGGTAATGAGGTTAAGAGCCTGCACTACATCCGGACAAATCGTACAGGTTAGCGAGACAAATGTCTTTATATCCACCGGTCCGTCGATAGCCTTTATACGTGCCTGCATTGCCTCGTCGGGAATATTCTTACCCTGACCGTCAGCATTAAGAACGGCAAGGATGAGTGATGAAAACTCATGACCGCCGGGGACACCGGCGAATTGTACTCCAGTGGGTATGCCGTCTTTCCAGATAGAAAGGACAGGGCATTCTTCCTCGGTCGGGAAATCCTCAACCTTGACTTGAAATTTATCGGAACTTGACGCGAAGTCATTTACAAACTCCTGCATCTCCTTACGACGTTCATCTTCGGGACTACCCTGCACCAACAGCAGGATAGATGACTGGAGATTGGCGAATATTCCTTTAAGTTGATCTATAATATCTTTATCGAGCTGTGCCATAGTTTTATAAATTGCTAAAGTGGAATAATATACTATTCCTCAGTGAGTAGACTTATACTATTCCTCAGTGAGTAAATTTATTGATAAAAGGGTCGTGTGGACTTGTATCCTCACGACCCTTGTTCATTACACTTTATAGGGGGTAAATTAGATTTTACCTACAAGGTCGATAGAGGGTTTGAGTGTTGCAGCGCCCTCTTTCCACTTGGCGGGACAAACCTCACCGGGGTGTGAAGCTACAAACTGGGCAGCCTCTACCTTACGCAGAAGTTCATCGGCGTTACGACCTATGCTGCTGTCCTGAATTTCAACAAGCTTGATAAGACCATCGGGGTTTGCAACAAATGTGCCACGGTAAGCCATGCCTGAGTCCTCATCCATTACGCCGAATGCACGTGCCAAGAGACCTTTGGGGTCGGCAAGCATCGGATAGGTGATCTTCTTGATGCTGTCTGATGCATCGTGCCATGCTTTATGCACGAAGTGTGTATCACAGCTTACGGAATAAACCTCAACACCCATTGATTTGAGCTTATCGTATTTCTCGGCAAGGTCTACAAGCTCAGTCGGGCATACGAATGTGAAGTCAGCGGGGTAAAAGAAAAATACACTCCACTTACCCAAAACATCCTTATCGGTCACTGTCTTGAACTCACCATTGTGAAATGCCTCAACTTTAAACTCGGGGATTCTTGTGTTAATTATAGTATCCATTTTGATTAAAATTTTTATATTTACTTTGATTACGATTTATTAGCTATACTATATGTATTACTCTATGTATTACTCTTAATTTTTATCCTTGAAACACATCTATCAGTCTGATAGTTCAGTAAATAAAGATTTTTTAAGTAAAAATAAAAGACGGGAACACCCTTATCGGGCATCCCGTCTTTATTTTATCTATATTACAGATTTAATCTACATTACAGGAAGCAGAGTATGACTAACTGGGCGGCGATCACGCGCATGAACATTGTCAGCGGGTAAACCGTCGAGTATGCAACTGCCGGTGCATCGTTATTGGCCACCTTATTGGCGTATGCCAATGCCGGGGGATCGGTATAGTTACCGCTCATCATACCGGCTATGGTGAAGTAATTGAGTTTATACTTGGCTCTCGCAATAATTCCGACTACCATTAGCGGCACAACTGTGATTATAAAGCCGTATAATACCCACATGGCACCTCTGCCGTTGAACACTGTCGAGACGAAGTCTTTACCGGCGGCAATACCCACCGAAGCAAGGAAGAGACATATACCGATCTCTCGCAGGAGCAGGTTTGCAGATGAGTTGGTATAGGTAACCAAGTGGAACTTGGGTCCGTATGCCGAAATAAGGATTGCCACTACCAAGGGTCCACCGGCAAGTCCTAATTTCATCGGTACCGACATTCCGGGGAACTGCAACGGAATGCTTCCTACCAAGATACCCAAGAATATACCGATAAACATGGTGACAAGGTTAGGCTCGTTGAGACGTTTCATCGAGTTACCCATCTTGTCAGCCAAGTGCTGTATATCGTCAAGTTTTCCTACTACGGTAAGGCGGTCGCCCATCTGTAGACGGAGGTTGGGCGATGCCAATAGATCCACACCGGCGCGGTTTACGCGGGTGACATTGAGTTTATATGCCGAGTGTAGACGCAGCGAACCGAGTTTGACACCGTTATAGTTGGTCTTGGTGATGACGATGCGGCGTGATACGACCGGTCCCTTCTCCATCTCCCACTGTTTCTCTACCTGAGGACCGATAAAGCGGTTGAAGATCTCCTCATCCTGCTGCGAACAAACCACGAGACAGAGGTCTCCGACCTCAAGTTCATCTTTTGATGTCGGGATGATAACCTTGCCGTTGGGTTTCTCTATTCGGGAGATTACGTAATTGACCGAAATGAGGGTGTGCATCTTGAGCATTGAGAGTCCGTTCACCATCTCGTTGGTGACCTTGAATGTCACCATGTGCGGTGCAAGTGCCGAAGCCTTCTCGTCATGCTCGATCTCCTCGATCTCTTTCTGTGTGTCGATCTTGAAGATTACCTTAATGAGTATCATAGTCAGTATGATACCCACTACTCCTAAGGGGTAAGCAGCGGCGTAACCCATCGACATCTGCTGGCTGACGTTGTAGCCGTCGGGATTAACCTGAAGGTATGTCTGCTGTGCGGCACCGAGTCCGGGGGTGTTGGTGACAGCGCCACTCATGATACCCACCATCTGCGAAATCGAGGTGTTGCCCTCGGCTCCTCCCTGGATGTAGTAGATGGCGAGCATGAGCGCCACGTTGAGTCCTACTCCGAGGAGTGCCAGGCCGTTCATCCTGATGCCTCCCTCCTTAAAGGAACTGAAGAAACCGGGACCTACCTGCATACCGATCGAGAAGATAAAGAGAATAAGTCCGAATTCACGAAGGAAGTGAAGCACGTTCGGATCTACCTCGTAACCGAAGTGTCCCAAGAATATACCTACGAAGAGCACAAATGTCACTCCTAAGGATACTCCGAAAATCTTGATTTTACCTAAATAGATTCCGACAAATATCACAAACGAATACAACAGGATGGTACTCGCCAATGCTGTGTTAAAAGGGCGGAATAATTCTATCAACCAGTCCATTCTGATCTTACTGATTAAAATTCTAAGTTTACCTGTGGAAAATTTTCTACAAAATTAATCATTTACG
>CAZAWP010000087.1:0-5289 GCA_964488855.1 uncultured Sangeribacter sp. | reverse complement strand
GATTAAAATTCTAAGTTTACCTGTGGAAAATTTTCTACAAAATTAATCATTTACGCCCGAGCTGCCAAATAAATATGGCTCCCGACGTGTTATTATAAATGTTGGAGACGGTGACAACTGTCTCTTAAACCTGCGTGTGCATTTATCATTCGCAGGATATTTGTAGGTATAATTGTAATAAGAAATTAAGTTAAGAGTATATTAAGTTATGAAAAAGATCCGCATTGCTGTTGTCGGTTACGGCAACATCGGCAAAGCCTCTATCGAGGCTATCGAAGCCTCAAACGACTGTGAATTAGCCGGCATTGTCCGCCGCAATCCCGAGCGTCCTGCCGGTGTCGACGCCTCGATACCCGTTGTTGATTCAATTACCAAGCTCTCGGATGTCGATGTCGCAATCCTTGCTACCCCTACCCGTTCGGTTCCCAGACATGCCGAGGAAATCCTCGCCATGGGTATCAACACAGTAGACAGTTTCGACATCCACACCAAGATTGCCGATCTGCGTAAATCACTTACCCCGATTGCCAAGGAGCACAACAGTGTCGCCATAGTTGCCGCCGGCTGGGATCCGGGTTCCGACTCTATGGTACGTACCATCATGGAGGCCATCGCCCCCAAGGGTATTACCTATACCAACTTCGGACCGGGTATGAGCATGGGTCATTCGGTAGCTGTCCGTGCCATCGACGGAGTTGCCGACGCTCTCTCGATGACGATTCCCTTAGGTACCGGCATTCATCGCCGTATGGTGTATATCGAGCTGAAACCAGGGTATAATTTCGACGAAGTGGCAGCCGCCATCAAGGCAGACCCATATTTCGCCTCTGACGAAACCCATGTCATGGCTGTCGAGAGTGTCGATCAACTCAAGGACATGGGTCACGGTGTCCACATGATCCGCAAGGGAGTATCGGGTACTACGCAGAACCAGCGTCTTGAGTTCAACATGACCATCAACAACCCCGCCCTCACCGGCCAGATCCTCGTAGCCTGCGCCCGTGCCACAACCCGCCTCCAGCCCGGCTGCTATACCATGATCGAAGTCGCCCCCATCGACCTCCTTCCCGGCGACCGCGACACCTGGATCCCCAAACTCGTGTAATCCCCACTACATGCAACAATCATATTTAATAATTAATAACTACCATCCCATTAACTATTAAGAAATTGCATACTTATTATTATAAGGAATTGCTATCTTATTAATTATATATTATACGCACTGTTATTAAATTATTAAACAAGATCCAAGACCCTGAGAATACCCTCAGGGTCTTTGTTTTAATCCTGTCATAACCTTCCTTCACAATCTCCAAATCCTCCCTATAGCAGGAGTGGCTGGGATCGTAGGCCTCCCGGCCTGCGACCAATAACTTCCCCTATTTGACTCATATACCCCCTACCTATGCCCCCCTTGGCTGAGATAAATAAACTTTCTGCGTATAATAATTTGGTGAAGCCTCAATATCTAATTCTCAATTATATTTGCATTAATCAAAATAAATCTATATATTGCAAAAAATATCTGAGTAATAGCAAATTCTTCTCTCCATATACCTTAAAACTATCCATTTAATATGAATAAATTTTCATTAAGAACTCTAATAATTTTATTTATTTCCCTGCTGTCTACTTTTATGGTGGTGCAGGCCGAGACTCTCAATAATGTAAATACTGTTCTCGATAAGTTTGAGAATAAGGAAGTTACAATCTCCGGGAAATCGGAGGTACACCTTACTGCGGATGAACCGTTAGATAATGCTACTGTAAACCTCGTTGGAGACGATGCTTGGTTATATTTTGATAATGTCAAGCCTTCTGTGGTTATTTCCAATTATCTTGATAAAATCAAGATAGACGGACAATGTGCGACTTTAGACGACAATGTCCGTTTGCAGATATATCGTCATGGTACTACCGTTATCCCTGATTTTAAAAGTCAGGCTCAAACTGCATTGACCGCTTATACTCAGCGAAACTGTTCTGGTGAATCAAAATCATTCGGAATTTATGATAATAAGGGTAACGAAACGATGCATAAGGGTTTAGGGGATGGATTTGACAACAATGTCCGTTCGTTTAAGTTGCGAAAAGGATTTATGGCTGTAATGGCTAATAATCCAGATGGTACCGGCTTTAGCCGCTGCTATATAGCCGATAATGATGATGTGATCGTAAATGACCTCCCGGATGGATTTGTCACTAAAGATGGAACTGACCGTTCTTTTGTATCATTCGTGCGTGTTGTCAAATGGCAACGGGTATCAAAAAAAGGAATGGCGTACGGTGCATCTCAATTTAATGAATTAGAGTTAAGCAATGCAACTAATTATCTTAGAGGTCCCTACGGAACTTATGAGAATCCCGATGTAGAATGCGTTTATCAAGTAGAGCCCCTTACGACCATCCCGGATCCCTTTTTAAATCATACTCATATAGTTGGTTTGGATGAACCTGATGTTCATAAGGTGACGATGACCTATACCTCTCCCGAAGGTGTAATAAGAATGTGGAGTGATTTCGAACGTATTGGACTACGTCTCGGCACGCCGGCGGTTCTCCCCGGGTTTAATGGGGCGAGTTCATGGCTCGATAAGTTCATGGCTATGGCAGACTCATTGAACTACCGGGTGGATTTTATGCAGATTCATTCTTATTACCATCTATCGGATATAAAATCAACTGTTGATAATATATATTCAATTGGTAATGGGAGACCGGTGTGGATAACTGAATATAATAGTGGCAATTTATTTACACTTAATTATTATGAAGATTATTGGATTGACAAATCAGGCATTAAGTGTGATGCTGATGGTAATCAAATTCCCGGAGGTAAACAAGTAGATCTACCAAATACTGTTGGCAATGCTGATGTTCAATATCGTTTTATTAAGAAAGTATTGGAAGATCTTGATGCAGATAATCGCGTAGAGCGACACTACATATACAATCGTGCGGGTGGAGATGCTCGCAGTCTTTTTATAGAGGGTAAAATGACTAAAGCCGGTAAGTATTTCAGCGATTTTAAGGCGGATTTTGCATACCGTGATGCAAACAGATATGATCATGTCTGGAAAATTGCGCCTCCATTTATCGCTGTAGACTATACTGAGGATAATTCGGCTGCTCTATTGAGTTGGTATGACCATAACGGCGAGACAGGTATTAACTACGAGGTTTACGTCAAGGCAGATGACGGCGACTATAAGTTGGTTGCCACTCTCGAACCCGGTAAAGATTATGAATTTGGTGGAACTGTGAAGTTCAGTATCCGTCCGGATATGGAGCAAAACGCCCTTATCAAAGTCCACGCCACTTCCTATAAAAATGAGAAGTCTCTTTTTTCACGTGAGAAAAAAGTTGAGTTCAAGGAAAAACTCGGTGACTTGAAATGGACTACCAAAATTGAAAATTACAAGTCAATCAGGTTAAGTACCCTTGAAATCGGAGATAACATACAGTACACCTTTGAAAAGAAAACAGAGGATGGTGAATTTATGCCAATATATTCAGGGAACAAATCTCGATTCAGCGATACGGAAGTTGTTCCCGGTAATACTTATTATTATCGCGCTATTGCTTCAGGCTTCATCAAAGAGCCAATCTATTCTGATGTCTTGGAAATTTATTTACCCAACGAAACCGACATCCCCAATACTCCGGTAAATATTTACGCGGGTGGTGGCAATGGTCGTGTAAACCTTATGTTTAATGCCGAATTTGACACTAAATATGAAATATACCGCTCTGATGCCCAAAACGGTGTATATGAACGAATTGTCACCACAAAGTCGGGGCAATATACCGATGATACAGTAGTAAACGGCACCACATACTATTATTACCTCAAACCTTTGCGTGGTGATATTGAGGGTGAATGTTCGGAAATTATTTCTGCTACTCCGGAGGTGGGGAATACCATATACATCCCCTTTATCAAGGGAGAGACTCTCACTTTCTTTGATTTATATCAAGGCAAAACATACCAATTTGACGGCTGGACCCGTAGATGGACTTCTGATAGACACGGTAACTACAACAACGCCGTGATTATGAATGCTGCCGAACGACAAAAAATTGTTATTCCTGTTGGCCGCTTTAATGCAGATGATTTCACAATAGCCATGTGGATCAAACCGGGCACCGAAAAGATGCGTCTGTTTGAGATTTTAAAGGCAGACGGCGATAAATATAACTATCTTGACTATGACGGAGAAGGCAATTGGACGTATGGTTGTGTCCTTACTATCCGTAATGCGTGGCGCACAGATCCCTTAAATGATTGGACTCATTTAGTTTGTACACATAAAGATGGTGTTTGCAGCATTTATCTAAATGGTGAACTCGTAAACTCTGCTACAGGAGTGCCTTCACTAAAGCTCTTTGACGCATCCAATCTATACTTTTTGACAAGGGACGATATTATAGATGCCGACTGCGGAGTTGATGACATCTACGTTCTCAATCACGGAGTAGGTGGCGATGAAGTCAAGCAGTTAATGGGTCGCTCCCTTACTAACGACGTTATTACTCTTCCTTCAGACTCCGCGGATGAGATGACGATTGCAATTGCCGGCAAAACTGTTACCATTACTGCTGCATCAGCTTGTGATATAGCTGTTTACTCAATTGATGGCAGAGTCGTGGGTCGATACCGTCTCAATGAAGGTATGAATACCTTACCCGAACTTGAAAGCGGTATATATTTCATCGGCAACCACAAAATCATGATTAAATAATAGTTGCATATAATATTATCACGTAATATTATCACGCATTATCAATTTGTAAATATGTAAGTAAGGAGGCAATCGGGTGTTACAACCCGGCTGTCTCTTTATTTATTGCAGACAATACTCTTTTTACTTACTAACATTATTGTGGATTGTGGTCGGTAACAGTTTTTTTGTTAAATTTGCAGTATGGGACGTGTTTTAGCTATTGATTACGGGAGGAAACGGTGCGGGATTGCTGTCACTGATGTACTCAAGATCGCCGCAAACGGTCTGACAACCGTCCGTACGTGCGACCTGATGGACTTCCTAAAGGAGTACTGCAGCACCGAACCCGTGGAGCGTATCGTCATCGGCGAACCGCATCAGATGAACGGTGAGTTCTCCGAAAGCATGGAGTATATCCGTCCGTTTATCCGTAACCTCCGTAAGGTCATGCCCGATATGCCCATTGACATGGTGGACGAACGCTATACCTCCGTAATCGCCCACCGTGCCCTCGTGGAGGGTGTAAAAAAGTCCAAGAGACGCAACGACAAGGGTCTTGTCG
>CAZAWP010000086.1:3600-8766 GCA_964488855.1 uncultured Sangeribacter sp. | reverse complement strand
GCATGACCTCGATAAACTCGTCAAGAGTCTCAATGCTCTCGGTCTCTGTCGGCTCAATCATCATCGATTCATGGAAGAGCAGCGGGAAGTAGATTGTCGGAGCATGGAAACCGTAATCGAGAAGTCGTTTTGCGACATTCAGAGTGGTCACGCCGGTAGACTTGTCCTTCAGTCCGTCAAATACAAACTCATGCTTGCAGGCTCCCTCGATCGGCAGCAGATAGTCATCCTTAAGCGACTCCTTGATATAGTTTGCATTGAGAGTCGCCATAGGACCGACTTTGCGGATATTTTCTTTTCCGAGAGTCATGATGTAAGCATAGGCTTTCATCAATACCCCGAAATTGCCCAAGAAGGCGGAAATATTGCCCAAACTTTCTCCAGTGGTTACAATATCGAATGAACCATCTTCCTTGCGCACCACCTTTGGGTTAGGGAGGAAGGGTTCGAGTTTGGCAGCAACGCCCACTGGACCGGCACCCGGGCCACCACCGCCATGGGGAGTGGAGAATGTCTTATGGAGGTTGATGTGCATTATATCAAACCCCATATCACCCGGACGTGTCACTCCCAAGAGTGGATTGAAGTTGGCACCGTCATAATATAAGAGGCCTCCTGCTTTATGAACGAGTTCTGCGATTTCCGGAATCTCAGTCTCAAACATTCCGAGGGTGTTAGGGTTAGTCATCATGATACCGGCTACTGTATCGTCGAGCAACGGCTTGAGATCCTCTACGTCGATAGACCCGTTGGGCTTGGACTTGACTTCCACCACTTCCAGACCGGCAACCATGGCTGATGCCGGATTCGTACCGTGTGCAGAATCAGGCACTATCACTTTAACGCGCTTGTGGTCACCGCGGCTGATATGATACTGACGCATCACCATCAGACCGGTGAGTTCACCGTGGGCACCGGCGTACGGATTAAGCGTGAAAGCCTCCATTCCCGATAATGCCGACAATGCCTTGCACAGATTATAGTATAATTCGAGGGCACCCTGCACACTCTCAACCGGCTGCGCGGGATGAAGTGCACCAAACGAACCGGACACGACCACCTCCTCGTTAATCTTGGGATTGTACTTCATCGTGCACGAGCCGAGAGGATAGAATCCGGTATCAACGCCGAAATTCTTATTGGACAGATTTGTATAGTGACGTACCACTTCCGGTTCACTGACTTCCGGAAGTTCGAGAGGTTGCTGACGCTTTAAGTTCTCAGGCAGGGAAACCGTCGTATCTTCAAATCGGTTGCGGGGCAGTTCGTAACCCTTTCTACCCTTTTTGGATAATTCAAATATCAATTGATTGTAGTTTTTCATCGCTAATAGATTTAAGGGTTACTTCTCTGTCAATATTTCAACGAGGGTGTCTATTTCCTCACGTGTTCTCTTTTCGGTCACTGCAAAACGGATAAGTCCGTCGCCGAGGTATGTGCCTGCCAATACTCCTTTGTCAGCAGCTTTCTTCATAAGGATGTCCGCATCTCCGTCATATTGCAGCGTAAACTCCTTGAGGAACGGTTTGGTGAAGGGATCTTTGAACTTGCCTGTCTCGATGAGTTTGTTATAAAGATAATGTGCACCGGTAGCTGCAAGTTCATTTACCTCTTTAAGACCCTTCGGTCCGAGAAGTGCAATGTATATTGTAGCATATAGCGCCATCAGACTCTGGTTGGAGCAAATATTACTGGTAGCCTTCTCGCGGCGGATGTGTTGCTCGCGTGCTTGCAGTGTAAGCACATAGCAGCGCTTGCCATCGCGGTCTACAGTGGCACCGACTATTCTGCCGGGGAGCTTACGCATATTTGACTCCTTGCAAGCCATAAAGCCAAGCCAGGGACCACCGAACTGCAAAGGCATTCCTAAGGACTGACCGTCACCGCAAGCGATGTCAGCACCCCACTCGCCGGGTGTACGTAATACCGCGAGTGTCGAGGGATCCACGCACATAGCCATGAGTGCCTTTACACCGTGGAGAGCGTCTGCCACTCCGGTCAGATCCTCGACGATACCATACTTGTTGGGTTGAGGTAGAAGGGCACCGGCTACATCACCTGCCGATAATTCGGCCTTCAAGGCATCCAAATCGGTAATGCCGTCTTTCTCGGGGATAATGGTCAATTCAATACCATGAAAACGGGCGTATGTCTTGATGACTTCAAGATAATTGTCAAGGACGGTTGCCGATACGAGCACACGATTTTTCTTGCGAGCCGAGGCTACCATCATCATCACGCTCTCGGCGGCAGCGGTGGCACCGTCATACATCGAGGCGTTGCTGACCTCCATGCCTGTGAGATCGCATATCATACTCTGATACTCAAAGATATACTGCAACGTGCCTTGCGAAATCTCAGGCTGATAAGGAGTATAGGCTGTATAAAATTCGCTACGCTGCAACAGATGCGATATTACCGCCGGCGAATAATGATCATACGCGCCACCGCCGGCGAAAATCACCATCTCGCGGTTTTTGGCATCAAGCTCCTTGAAATGACGGCGGAGTTCAATCTCGGTCATACCCTCGGGTATGGCGTACTCTCCCTTGAATTTAAGAGAGTCCGGTATATCGGCATAGAGGTCGTCAATGCTTTCGACACCGATCACCTCTAACATGCGTTTAATATCCTCATCAGAATGAGGAATGTATCTGCTTTTCATTACGTGATATTAGACTTGGTTTGTTAAAACATGGACGGATACCCGGAGAGTTTCCGGTTACCCGTCCTTAATGCATGATTATTCACATATTTTCTTATAACCCTCAGCATCGAGAAGGCGCTCCACTTCCGAGGGATCGTTCATGGCAACCTTCATGATCCATGTACCGTAAGGATCCTGGTTAATGAGACCGGGTTCATCCTCCAATGCTTCGTTGGTAGCGATTACTGTACCGCTGACAGGGCTGAAGAGGTCAGAAGCGGCCTTTACAGACTCCACAGCACCAAATTCCTCACCGGCTGTAACCTCATCGTCAATATCGGGCATATCCACATACACGATGTCGCCTAATGCGTGCTGGGCATAATCGGTGATACCTACTATGGCGAGGTCGCCCTCTACCTTTACCCACTCGTGCGAATCTGCATAATGCAGTTCATCAAGTACCTTGCTCATATTTTATATTTCTTTAGTTTCTTATTTTTTATAATTTTTATCGTAAAAACGTTTCTTGACAACCTTACCCGGGAATTTCTTCTTACGGATGCAAACCTCGACTTCAGTACCGAGTTTATCGTACGGTTTGTCGATCATTGCCATAGCTACACTCTTGCCGGTGGAAATGGACCGATAGCCGGTGGTAATCTCCCCGACCTTGACTCCGTTTACCTCGACGGGATAACCATGGCGCGGGATGGCGTTACCATCGAGCTCTATACCCACGATGCGACGTTTAACGCCCTCGGTCTTCTGCTTAAGGAGTGCATCACGACCTATAAACTCCGGTTTGTCAAGTTTGACAAACATGCTGAGACTTGCCTCGATCGGAGAAATATCGTCAGCGAGTTCGTCTCCATAAAGTGGCAGACCGACTTCAAAGCGGAGTGTGTCGCGGCAGCCGAGACCGCAGGGTTGCACTTCGGCATCCATGAGTTTGTCCCATACTTTGCCGATATAATCCGCCGAACCGTAGATTTCAAAACCGTCTTCGCCGGTGTATCCGGTGCGGCTTACGATGATTTTCTCACCATCAGCCTCAAATTCCTTGAAGTTATAGAAAGGTATATCGGCAACCGGTAGTCCCAATACATCAATCACGGTCTGCTCTGCCTTGGGTCCCTGAACAGCCACCTCTGCGTATACCGGACTCTCGTCAATGACCTCGACATTGAACCCCTCGGCATTCTTCTTTATCCATGCCACATCTTTGTCGATATTGGAGGCGTTGATGACGAGGAAATATTCGTTGTCATTGACTTTATAGACGAGGAGATCATCGACAGTACCACCGTTCTCATGGCACATCATGCCGTAGAAAATCTGACCGTCGGGTGCTCCCGTCACATCGTTTACAAAAATATGATTTACGTATTTGCATGCCTCTGGACCCTTGATACGGACTTCACCCATGTGGCTGACGTCGAAGACACCGACCGCGGTGCGGACGGCTGTATGTTCCTCGGTTATCCCTTTGTACTGGATAGGCATATCGAAGCCACCGAACGGTGACATTAACGCTCCGAGCGCTTTATGGCGATCGTGGAGGCAGGTAGTTTTAAGTGTTTCCATGGTGTATAGGTTTCCGTCGGCACGATGACCGACTCTCTGTTTAATTCCCAAATATAATAAGTAGTAATTTACTAACCAAATCTGATTGTAAAAAACGCTAAACAAAATTTTTATTATTTTTGCAGAATGATGAATTTTCCTCTCTATGCAGCGCGCCATATTTCGGTAACGGGCAGCGAGCACCGCAAGACACCGGCGATGAAGGTGGCTATTACGGCGGTCGCTCTCTGCGTTATCGTGATGCTTGCCACCATCGGCATTGTATCAGGTTTCAAAAAGGAGGTGCGTGCCAAGGTCTTGGGGTTCAATCCTCATTTCACCATCACCCAGCCCTCGTCCGAACAGACATCAAACATCATAGACTTCACGCCGGCGCTGCGTGAGGTGTTGGATTCCATACCCTATGTCACAAACTATCATCCGATGATAGCGATGCCGGCTATCCTCAAGACCGATTCCGACTTCAAGGGGACATATCTTCATGGAGTGTCAGACTCTCCCCTTTCACAGTTTCTGGAATCCAATCTATCCGAGGGAAGGATGCCGAAAATGGCAGAGGATCCTGACAGCACGAAATATGAAGTATTGATTTCCGATATAACCGCCCGACAATTAGGTCTGAAGACCGGCGAGAGTATCAATACCTATTTTATGAACGACGGTATACGGGTGCGTAAATTCACAATCACCGGTATCTTTAACACCCACTTCGACACTTACGACAATCTCAATATATACGCTCCGCTGCCAACAGTTCGCAAGATTGCAAAATTACCCGAAGATAAAGTTACGGCGTTGGCAGTATATACTGATAATTTCAACAATTTGGACGAATATTACGGGAATCTTTCGGGTCGTCTGATAACAGCTTACGCCGAGGGATTTATCAGTTCTCCGCTGCAGGTCACTTCTGTAATGCAGCAGGGTGCCGT
>CAZAWP010000086.1:0-3500 GCA_964488855.1 uncultured Sangeribacter sp. | reverse complement strand
GAATACAAAAGGCGCCCGATTCACATCGAGCGCCTTTTGTGTATTTTCCATAATACTTTAACAAACTAACCTAACATCATGAAACGTGAAAACTATTTCTTTTCGTTTTCATTATTATAACATCCATGCGGCAAGAATAGTTCATCAAAGTTGATTTTCCTTGATAAAAAATATTTCTGCAATCACATCATCACAGCAGGGTTACCGAGCGGTTGATGAATGCCGAGAGTTCCTCGCCTTTGAGGAGAGCGTTCTGCAGGAGTGCAAGGTCGATGATCTGACGGATATTGACAACGCCGGTAGCATAAGTGCTGAGGGTCGATTCAAGTTTATCGCGAAGATCCTTGACTTCTTTCTCCTTGGTTGCGATTTCAGAGTCGAGCTGTGTCTTCTCGTCTCCGCTCTTACCCTCAACCTCCTTGCGCATGGCGGTTATGGCGGCGTTAGCCTTATCCACGTCTTCGCGGATGGTCTTAACCTCACCACCGACACTCTTCTCGGCAGCGTCAAGGATACTGCGGACAGCCGGCTGATCCACGTTCACAACCAAAGCGTACATGTCGGGCATCTCGCCGTAGATGTTCATTCCTGCCTGCATAGCCGACATGTCCTTCATACGACGCATCATCTCGTTCTGCGTAATCACGGCAGGAGCCTCCTTCTCAGTAAGGGCATTATACTCAACGATAATATTTGCACCCTTGATGGCAGGAAGCTGCGAACGGAACAGAGTGGTTATGATTTCAGCCTGCTCGGCATTGATCTCCGGTTTGCGGGCATCCTCCTGATTGATAAGACGCGAAGGAGTCTCGGAGTCCACACGAACGAAACGTGTTTTCTCGATTGTATGCTCAAGCAGACCGATGATGTGCTGGTCGAGCTGACCATTCATCAGAAGGACATTATAACCTTTCTCCTCAGCACCCTTGATATATGAGTACTGGGCGGTCTTGTCTGTTGCATAAATATAGATTACGTTACCCTCCTTGTCGGTCTGAGTCGGCTCGATGAGCTTGCGGTAATCCTCTAATGTATAGTACTGATCATCGACATCCTTAAGGAGGAAGAATTTACGTGCGCTCTCGAAGAATTTTTCATCGGTGAGCATACCGTATTTGATGAACACTTCAATATCGTCCCATTTCTGTTTGAATGACTCGGAATCATCCTTAAACATCCGGTCAAGTTTCTCGGCGACTTTCTTGGAAATATAGTTTGAGATTTTCTTGACCTGACGGTCTGCCTGAAGATAGCTACGGCTTACGTTGAGCGGAATATCGGGAGAATCGATCACACCCTGCATCAGCATCATGAACTCCGGAACGACACCCTCGACCTGATCGGTTACAAAGACCTGATTACAGTAGAGCTGGATACGGTTCTTCTGAATATCAAGATTGGTCTTGATTTTAGGGAAGTAAAGGATACCGGTGAGTGTAAAGGGATAATCTACGTTTAAGTGTATCCAGAACATCGGGTCTTCCTGACCGGGCTGCAACTCATGATAAAATTCGAGATAGTTCTGATCGGTAAGTTCCGCGGGTTTACGAGTCCACAGAGGTTCGGTGGCATTTACAACATTGTCCTTATCGGTATCTACATACTTGCCATCCTTCCATTCCTGCACCTTACCGGAGATAACGGGAACGGGGAGGAAGCGGCGGTATTTCTTCAAAAGGGCATCGATACGGCTCTGCTCCAGATATTCCTTACTCTCATCGTCAATATATAAGATAATATCGGTACCGCGGGACTCCTTTTCTATTGAGTTCATCTCATATTCGGGACTACCGTCGCATACCCATTGTACGGCTTCAGCACCCTCTTTATAAGAGAGGGAACGTATCTCAACTTTCTTCGACACCATAAATGCCGAATAGAAACCGAGACCGAAGTGACCGATGATGGAGTTTGCCGTATCTTTATATTTCTGAAGGAATTCCTCTGCACCTGAGAATGCTATCTGATTGATATATTTTTCAATATCCTCGGCATCCATACCGATACCATGATCGGAAACGGTGATGGTCCCTTTCTCTTTATCCACAGTAACGTGGACATCAAGTTTACCTAATTCACCCTTGTAATCACCAAATGAAGCAAGGGTACGAATCTTCTGCGTAGCATCGACCGCGTTGCTTACGAGCTCACGAAGGAAGATCTCGTTATCACTATACAAGAATTTTTTGATAACCGGAAAAATGTTTTCGGTTGTAACACCTATTTTACCTGTTGCCATATCTATAATTATTTAATTTCTATCCTATTTTATATTGTTTATCTATTATAAACTTTCGTCTACTGAATCGGAAATCAAAAAGTGTACCAATTTCAATAGCTCTCATATAAAATAACATCCGAGCCTTACTGATAGTTGGATCAGTCAAGAATAGTGAAATACATTATTCTTTTAATTTATATAATCCATTAAATACCACCTATAGTGTAATCAAACTCCAACTATGGTATTAATCATACCAAGCTCCTCCTCTGAAAACGGAGCAGACCTGACAGCACGCAAGGTATCATCAAGCTGAGACATCCAGCTACATCCCGCAACCACGGTGGTCACTTCCGGATGAGCCAGCACCCAGGCGGTAGCCATCTGTGCCAAAGTCTCGCCTCTTGACTGTGCCAGAGCATTGAGTTTTGAGACAATCTCAAGTTTCTCGGGGGTGATCTGTCGGCGGGTTAAGTGAGCACCCCTGTCAGCTCGTGAACCTGCCGGTATACCTTCAAGATATTTAGATGTGAGTAGTCCCTCTGCAAGTGTCGAGAAAGCGGCAAATCCGCAGCCACCTTCGCCTGCCGTGGTAAGGATACCCTGCCTTATACATTCCTGATCCAAAATATTAAGTCTCCCCTGATACAAGAGACAGGGGGTATGAGCCTCCCTAAGATATGAGATTGCATATCTTGTGGCATCAATAGGCCAACGGGAAATTCCTACATACAATGCCTTACCGCTTCGCACAACATCAACGAGCGCCTGCAAAGTTTCGTCAAGAGGTGTATCCGGATCATAACGATGACTGTAGAAAACATCCACATAATCGAGATTTAAACGTTTCAGACTCTGATCAAGCGAGCTTATAAGATATTTACGTGAACCCCAGTTACCATATGGTCCTTGCCACATATCATATCCGGCTTTTGTCGCGATGAAGAGTTCGTCGCGATACGGTCGTAAATCTTCCGTCATTATTTTACCGAAAACCGACTCGGCACTTCCGTAGGGATCTCCATAATTATTGGCAAGATCAAACGAGACCACTCCTCTGTCGAAGGCATGCAATACAATCTCACGGCTATGGCTGAAAGGCACGGAATAACCAAAATTCTGCCATAATCCCAAAGATATTTCCGGCAACAATATGCCGCTTCGTCCGGCACGTTTATATTTCATCCGCCCGTCATACCGACTGCAATCGGGAGTATATGCATCTGAAACCATAATTTATATCTTTATATTCCTATTAATTACTTTATTTATTCTTTAT
>CAZAWP010000085.1:0-8907 GCA_964488855.1 uncultured Sangeribacter sp. | reverse complement strand
CCCCGAGATTACAAATCACGTGCTCTGGCCAACTGAGCTAAAGAGGCTTGTTTTCGCGATTGGCTTACGCCTCTCGCGAAATCGGTTACAAAGATATAACAAAAAAGTCACATAACAAATTTTTTTGAAAAAAAATCTCAAAAATTTCGTTAGTATTCCTTTATTTCTCTTAATAACCTCTATTATTTTATTGGAAATTACTCCACAGTCACCGACTTGGCGAGGTTGCGGGGCATATCTACATCCTTACCGCGGTTGATCGCAATATAATACGACAGCAATTGCAAGGGGATTGACGTAATGATCGGGCTGAGGCATTCCGATACCTCGGGAACCTCGATAACATGATCCGCTATATTACGGATGGTCTCGTCACCTTTAGTTACAATAGCAACTATACTACCGCCGCGCGCCTTGACCTGCTGGACGTTGCTCACAATCTTTTCGTAGAGATGATCCTGGGGTGCTATGATAACAGAAGGCATTTCCGCATCAATGAGTGCGATGGGACCGTGTTTCATCTCAGCTGCCGGATAACCCTCGGCATGAATATAGCTGATTTCTTTGAGCTTGAGCGCGCCCTCGAGAGCGACCGGATAACTATAACCTCGTCCGAGATACAGGAAGTTGCGGGCGTATGTATAGCGCAACGAAAGATCCTTGATCTTATCTGCCTGCTCCAATACCGCCTCTACCATCTCGGGGAGCTTCAATACCTCAGTACCGAGCTTAGCCAGCTCCTCAGCCGGAAGGGTATGACGGAGTTCGGCAATTGCCATCGCCATCATTGTGAGCACCATCACCTGACCGGTGAATGCCTTTGTGGAAGCGACTCCAATTTCGGGACCTACATGAATGTATGCACCGGAATCGGTCTCACGCGGGATTGACGAACCCACGGCGTTGCTTATACCGAAGACAAAAGCCCCTTTCTCGCGTGCTATCTTGACTGCCGCCAACGTGTCGGCGGTCTCGCCACTCTGCGAGATAGCCACTACTATGTCGCGCTCGTCAAGAACGGGATTGGAGTAACGGAACTCCGATGCGTACTCCACTTCTACGGGAATATGACACATATCCTGTATGAGATACTTGCCCAACAAACCGGCATGCCATGATGTACCGCATGCTACAATGACCATGCGCTTGCAGTTGAGAAACTTATCCACATTGTCGCGGACACCGTTGAGGATTACGCGGGCACCCTGCTCCACTACCCTACCGCGGATGCAGTCGCGCAGCGTCAGAGGCTGCTCGAATATCTCCTTGAGCATAAAGTGGTCATATCCACCTTTCTCAAGCTGCGATACGGTCATCTGCAATGTTGTTACATCGACTTTCTGCTCGGACTTCTCCTTATCATAAATGCGGATAGGCTTACCCTTCTCGATAACACAAATTTCGCCGTCTTTAAGATAAACAGCCTCTTTAGTGTATTCGACAAAAGGAGTGGCATCCGATGCGAGGAAAGTCTCGTTGTCACCGATACCTATAACGAGAGGGGAGCTCTGTCGGGCGGCTATGATCTGATGAGGATGATCCTTTTCTATGACAGCTATTGCATACGCACCCACTACCTGATTGAGGGCTTCGCGGACAGCATCAACGAGGGTACAACCGGTATCCACGCGGATATATTCGATAAGCTGAACAAGCACCTCAGTATCGGTATCGGAATTAAATTCGCACCCATGGGCAGTAAGCGCCTCCTTTAGTACCTTATAGTTTTCGATAGTACCGTTATGGACGAGCGCCAGGTTTCCATCCGAGCTGTAATGCGGGTGAGCATTGGTATCCGAAGGCTCTCCGTGGGTAGCCCAGCGGGTATGTGCAATTCCGACGGTGGCATCCAGATTCTTGTCGGCACAATATGCTTCGAGATTGCTTACTTTTCCCTGTGCCTTATAAATACGGATTTGACCCTTGGCATCTTCGAGAGCAATACCGGCGCTGTCGTAGCCTCTATACTCAAGTCTATGCAGACCTTTGATTAATATCTCGTATACGTTACCGTCACCGACGTAACCAACTATTCCACACATATCAGGTGTTTGTTTCTTATTTTAGCTATTAAATGGTAAAGCATCCGGAATGACATATCCCGAATTACTTATCCTTTTATATTATAGAATCTTACTGCCTCGATATATGATGTTTTGCCATTAAAAAAGAGTGCATCATCATACTTAAAGCGCGTAAAGATACTAAATTTATATCGCTGCTACAAATTTATGTCAGAAAATCTCGGAGAAGGATTCAACGGGAGATTGACAAAATTTAATTGTATAACGCACATAAAGGAAAGAGGGAAATCACTCACCAACACCCTTCTCCTGTTATTAATAACGAACAACACAGATTTTTATTGCATCTCTTTCCCTCATACCTAAAGGAACGGATGACAGAATATGTTGTATAACATCAAAATGCCACAATAGACTGTATATGGACGATGTTTTGCAGAAATTATCTATCATTTTATTATGTTCTGCAACATATTAGTTGAATATTTGTAACTTCTTTACTATATTTGTGATACTCAAAAGTGAGTTTCTTCATAAAGCTATAAGTCTTCATAATTTATATAAGAGAGAGAACTATCACAGTTTTCTCGATTGTAACAAAACAGATCAAGACGACAGGCGTCTTAATCCGAAAGAGTTACAAACAATCTAACCATGAAATGACACTGAAACACAGATCGTAAAGTTTTCAATAAGAGACCGCGCTCCGGATGTGAATCCCGAGCGCGGTTAAAATTTATATCCTGAAGCACTTGTCAGCGCTCACATCAAATCTTTATATTCTGAAGTGTCGCTCCGTACTCCTATGTATTTATATGAGCTGTTTGATATACTCCCATACTTTCATCAGAACTCGTCGCCGAGAGGTGTCACTGCCGGTTCCCGAAGTTTGTACAGCAAATGACGTTTCAGTCCCGGATTGTCATAGACTGCATCCGAGAGTTCCCAATGGTGACCTGCCTCCTCGCGCAACAATGGCGAAGTAGCATCAACATCGGTAAGATTCCACGTCAGGAGCACTGTCTTGATCTTAAGTGCCTTGAGCTTGCGCACCAGCATCTCGTGATCGGCATCACCCGTCAGAAGCACTACATAATCAAACTTACGGAACGTTGCCAACTCGTATGCCTCAAGTGCAAACCAGACGTCCACACCCTTCTCAACGACCTCGAGCTGTCCGTCACGCTCCACTTCGCGCAAATGCTTGTAATGGAACACTACATCATTCTCTATCAACGAATCCTCGAATTTTCTCTCGTTATAAAGCAGATGTTTGTCATACGCCTCCTTGACGCGGAATCGTCCGCGGAAATAATGAGCCTCGGTGATCTGACAGTCAGAGATATTTACTTCCTCCTGCATAGCCAGTCGGCTGCATATATAGTCAAAGAGTGCCTTGACCTTGATTATCGAACGTTCCTGAGCCTTCAATGCCCTGTTGATCTTGGCATAATATCCGCCATCGATAAATATTCCTACTGATATATATCCTTGCATAATAATTCCTTTATATAAGGATAACGTCAATTAGGAGCGTGGTGTTTGCGCGAGGGTGGCAAGAATATCTTTGAGCAATGCGTAGAACTCCCCTACCGATTTGATATTTACTTTCTCACCGGGCGAGTGAATATCCTTAAGTGTCGGACCGAAGCTGACCATATCAAGATTAGGCATCTTTTCGAGGAAAAGACCGCATTCGAGACCGGCATGAAGAGCCTCAACCTTGGGCTCTCCACCAAACAGTTTCTCATACGATGCCTTGGCAACGTGGAGAACCTTTGACTCAGTGTTGGGCGCCCAACCTACGTAGGCGTCATCAAACTTGACATCACCGCCGATCATGCTGAAAAGAGCAGCAATCCTGTCGGCGATCTCGTCCCGTCGCGAATCAACCGACGAGCGCTGGTGTACGGTAATCAGTACCTCATTGTCGGTCATCTTGACAGAAGCAAGATTACATGAGGTTTCAATAAGTCCTTCGATAGAGGCTGACATCTGCTGCACGCCATTGGGTGCGCAGAACACTGCCGACACGAGTCGCGAAGCCTCATCTGTATCAATCACATTTTCCTGCACATCAACCTGCTCGGCAGTAAAATGAATCTGATTCTCGATACCCTTGAACTCCGTGTTCAGTATATTCTCAAACTCTGCCACTAATTTCGTCAGGGTTTCTACTTTTGCAGGGGCTACACCGATTATAGCGTATGCGTCGCGTGGTATGGCATTCGCCAGACCACCGCCATCGAACTTAGCCATGATCCATCCTAACTCCTTTTCATGCTGCCAAAGGAAGCGTGCCAACTGCTGATTGGCATTAGCCCTGCCGAGACCGATCTCCATACCGGAGTGCCCACCTTTAAGTCCGCCGATCTCTACTTTATAGAATACCACACCCTCGGGAGCCGGCAACATATTGAGAGCAAGTCGACACTCTGTAACCTTACCTCCGGCACAACCGATTACGAGCTGTCCCATCTCCTCCGAATCGAGATTGAGGAGAATGTCACCCTTGACAAAACCTGCCTCAAGTCCGTTGGCACCGATAAGACCCTGCTCCTCATCGACAGTGAATAGAGCCTCGATGGGACCGTGAGTGACAGTCGGATCTATAAGCACAGCCATGGCTGACGCACAACCCATACCGTTATCCGCACCTAAGGTTGTACCGTTGGCACGAACCCATTCGCCATCGACGATGGTCTCGATAGGATCATTGTAAAAATCATGCTTGGAACTCGGTATCTTCTCCGCCACCATATCCTGATGACCCTGAAGTATTACACCGACCGCGTTCTCATGCCCCGGAGTAGCCGGGACACTCATGCGCACATTACCCACCGCATCAGTGGCTACATCTATATTATGTCTTTCGGCCCATTTAACAAGGAAGTCGCGCATCTTGTCAAGATGATGTGTAGGACGAGGCACTTTAGTAATCTCGTCAAAACATTCCCATACTAATTTGGGCTCCAATTCTGTAATTTTCATAGTCTTATATTTATTTCTTGTTTAACTCGGCGCTAAATTTCTTATAGGCGGCAGCCATCTTGGTGTGATAGCCGCGCCGCGCATAACTGGCGCCATTATATTTCCGGGCGAAACCTGCCCAGTTCTTAGCCTTGAGATCCTTAAGCATCCCGGCGTTGGTGATGAATGCTGCAAACAACTCCAGTTGCTCAAGCTCGGAGTACGACATGAGCTTAACCATCTCATCGACTGTCTCGCACCCGCAGAGTTTATAGTTGAAGCCACCGATCTGGAACATTCCCCAGAATGTACCCATATTGGCGCCCTGTGCATTAACTTTACGGGCATTGATAAGCTGAGTCCATTCCCTTAGAGCCTGACCGGTGAGACCGGCAGGAACCTTCTCGCCCGTCGCCCCCTTTTTGGAGGGAGCGAGGGAGCGATAACGGTTATACATCGTCTGGTCAAAGTTGATGACGGGGATACCGGGAGCCCAGAAACCCTTCATCGAAGCACCCGCCTCGATGGATACCACCGCCTTTATGGCAGCGATCTCTACATCCAGTTCGGCGGCGACCTTCTCGAAATCCTTATCGGTCAAAGAGGAGTATCGGGTCTTCAGATCCTCCTCCGGTATCGAGTCGACTTCAACCTCTTTATATTTCTCGGGAGCCGCAGTATTCGCCGCCTTACCTGTAATACCAAATAAAGCGAACGCCGCCATCAATATGGCACCGAGCCGGTTCATGACTCAGCGACTTTTTCGAGCACTCGTGACAAATGCTTCCAGAATTTCTCTACGGTAGGTATGAGCAACTGCTCATCGGGAGAGTGCACACCACGCATGGTCGGACCGAAGCTGACCATATCCAACTCAGGGTATTTGTCGAGGAAGAGACCGCACTCGAGACCGGCATGGATTGCCTTGATTGCCGGTTTTACACCGAAAAGTTCTTCGTAAGCATCCGCCGATATTTTCATAATCTTGGAGTCAGTGTTGGGTGCCCAGCCGGGATAACCGTCGGAATGGGTAACCTTCGCACCGGCAAGCTGGAAGTGAGCCTCTACCTGCGATGCGATATCTACCTTACGAGACTCAACCGAACTGCGCTGTGAAGTGGTGATGATAACCTTATTGTCACCATGCATCTTTACAGAAGCGAGGTTGGTAGAGGTCTCAACGAGTCCCTCAAGTTCGTGACTCATTGAGAATACTCCGTGAGGAGCTGAATAAATAGCGCGGATAAGAGCTATCGAAGTCTCGGCATCAATGCAGTACTCCGGGCGCTCCACAGCCTCAATGTTGATTTTCATTGACGGCTCGATACCTTTATACTCGTTGGTGATTTCAGCTACATACTCTTTCAGTCTCTTCTCCACTGCCTTCTTGTGCTCGGAGAGGATGCCGAAGACTGCCTCAGCCTCACGCGGGATAGCATTACGGAGGTTGCCACCGTTAAACGAACAAACGGTGATGTTCCACTGCTGAGAGCACTCCCAGATGAAACGGGCGATTATCTTATTGGCGTTAGCGCGACCAAGATGGATGTCGCCGCCACTGTGACCGCCGAGTAATCCCGACACCGAAACCTTGAGATAGTCAAAATGTTCGGGGGTATAAGAGCGATTGTACTCAAATTCGGCTGTTGTGTCGATACCGCCGGCGCAACCGATAAAGATCTCACCGTCATCCTCGGAGTCGAGGTTGAGGAGCATCTTGCCCGAAATCATATCGGGACCGATGTTCTGGGCGCCTTCGAGACCTACCTCCTCGTTGATAGTGAAGAGAGCCTCCACCGGACCATGTTTGAGATCCTTGTCAAGCATGACAGCCATACTTGCGGCTACACCGATGCCGTTGTCTGCACCTAAAGTAGTACCGCGTGCCTTGACCCATTCGCCGTCGATATAGGTATCAATGGGATCCTTCATGAAATCATGCTCCACGTCTCCGTTTTTCTCACATACCATATCCATGTGAGACTGGAGTATCACGGTTGGGGCATTCTCATATCCCTGGGTGGCGGGTTTCTTCATAACCACATTTCCGCACTTGTCGGTCTTTGCCTCGATACCGTTGTCGGCGGCAAATTTAAGAAGGAACTCGCGGATCTGCTCTTCATGGCAGGAAGGACGCGGCACTTTGGTAACCTCGTCAAAACATTTCCAGATTAACTCAGGTTTAAGGTCTTTTACTTCCATATTTATATTAATTTTGATTTATATACATCAATATAGCTTTCGATTTTTCAAAATAAAGCTTTAGATTTTTCAAATATAACAAAAAATTTTAAAACAATGGTTCTTTGGGCTACCGAGGCAGCTCAACTTTATCTCACAGCCCCTAAAGTAACACTTTATTAACAGTCCTCAGCCAATATAAGGGTTAAAGAGTGTAATTTTGAGTTAAAAAATTTGCCATCCGATTTTTTTGTTTATTTTTGCAAATAAGAATCGAGCGAAAGCCCGATTGCAATTATCATGCTTCGGTAACAAGGTTGTCATCCGGCAGCTTTCCGAAGCCTCAAATGCATAACCGATACAAATATAATAATGAATAAGACCTATTGTGTAGCCGCTTCATTGGCACTCATGGTTGCAGGAATTGCAACCGGGTGTAAGGATTCATCGACACAGCCGGCAGCTCCGGCTAAAACCGTTGCAATTAAGAAAGCCGCTCATGAACTCCCCAACTACCGCTACGTTGATCTCGACACTGTCCTGAGCCGTTATAACCTTGCCAAGGATTACAACGAGGAGATGCTCCGTATGCAGACCAATATGGAGAGTGCATATAAATCTCACCAGAATAAGATCCAGAACTTCGCTGCCAACATGCAGAAGAAGCTCCAGAACAACACATACCTGTCAGAATCATCTTACAAGGCAGATGAGCAGGCATTGGGCTCTATGCAAAATGAGGCCCAGAATGCCATGGCACGTCTCCAGTCTCAGCTCGAGAGCAGCGCCCTCAAGGCTCAGCAGGCTGTAAATGATTCTATCGAGAAATTTATCGCCGAGTACAACAAGACCCGCGGTTATGACGCGATCTTCGTCAAGGCCTCAACTCTCTATATCAATCCCGAGCTCGACATTACAAACGAGGTCGTAGAGGGTCTCAATGCTCGATATAATAAGGTAAAGAAATAAATCATTCGTCAACCAGGTGGTCTAAACCTCTGTTATAAGTTTAACCGTCAGTTAATACTTAATCCTCTGCCGATAATCGAGAATGATTGAAATCATGGGTGTGTTGCGAAACGTTCTGACGTTATCCGACACACTCTTTTTTCTTAATTGCGGATAATGTCTAAAATACCGTTATTTTTCAACTGCGGATAGAGATTCTTGGTTACGGATAAAATTATAAGTCATGATAGAAGACAATATTATAAATAAGGAAGCTAACGAGAAAGCTGTACTCGTAGGTCTTGCCACCCGTCAGCAGAATGAGGTCAAGGTTAATGAGTACCTCGACGAATTGGAATTTCTCGCCCACACTGCCGGTGCCGAACCGGTGAAACGTTTTGTCCAGAAACTCGATTACCCTAACCCCCGCACATACGTCGGCACCGGCAAACTCGAAGAGATCCGTCAGTATATCGAAGACAACGACTGCGGTCTCGTCATTTTTGATGATGACCTATCGCCCAAGCAGGTTGCCAATATCGAGAGGGAACTCAAGGTGAAGATTCTGGATCGTACGAGCCTTATCCTTGATATTTTTGCCAACCGTGCTCAGACGGCGACAGCCCGTACTCAGGTAGAATTGGCGCAATATCAATATCTGTTGCCCCGACTGACCCGAATGTGGACACACCTCGAGCGTCAGCGTGGTGGTATCGGTATGCGTGGACCGGGTGAGACCCAGATCGAGACCGACCGCCGTATTATCCTTGATAAGATCGCGCGT
>CAZAWP010000084.1:5416-8918 GCA_964488855.1 uncultured Sangeribacter sp. | reverse complement strand
TGTCGGAATTATCGGCGATGGTGGCGTTGAAGAGGCCGGCGTAAGGATAACGGGCGTTCATCTTCTCCCAGTAAGTGCTGTCGAGACTCCAGTAGTTGGTGACGGCTGAGCTGTCATTTTCATCGGTATTGTCGTCGATAGAGGTCTGATACATGTCGATGAGATAATCGAGCATGAGGGTGAAATCCTTTTGGGTCAGCGAGTCGGGGTGTGCCTGAATGCGCTCGGCGAGAGCGGCGTAGTCGGCATCTGTAGGATCGGTGGATTTTCCTGACCGGCAGGAGGGTGTCATCATGAGGATGAGACACGTCAGCAAGATAGATAGGTATTTCATATAAGGTAAAAAATTGGTTTGCTCAGTGGATACCCAAACCGCTAAGTTGGATGCGCAAATATAGCAATAATTTTAACAATTCAACAAAAATCTCAAATAAAATCGTTATATTTACCAATAAAATTGCAATTACGGATAGTTATAACTAAAATTTCCCGCAGCTATAACTGTAATTTCCGTGGCTATAACCTAAAAATTCCATAATCATATCTCTAACCTCATGAAAAAATTAAGATTATCAGGAGCCGTGGCGTTGGTGGCCCTCTCATTGATGAGTATGGGCGCTGATGCCAATGCTGCCGAGCCCGCGCGCGGATTCCGCACCAACATACCGGTAGACTCGATATGGATGAGTGACCCGGCAATCATAGCCGATACCGCCACCGGCACATATTATATGACCGGTACCGGCGGCAAGATGTATATAGGCAAGAGTTTGGGTCGCTGGGACGGTCCCTACAACGTCGTGGAGCAGGACACCACGACATGGATGGGTGCGCACCCGCAGATCTGGGCGGCTGAGATTCATAAGATCGGTGATAAATACTATTATTTCGCAACGTTCACCAACAATGCCATCCATAATGCCGTGACTCCCGACGGTAACCCGATACCTCGCCGCTCGTCGCATGTACTGGTAAGCGACCGTCCCGACGGACCATACCGTAATATCAGCGACAGGAATTATACCCCCGAGGACCGCCCGACCCTCGACGGCACCTACTGGCGCGACCTCGACGGCAAGAACTACATGGTATTCTGCGGCGAGTGGCTCTATAACGACAACGGCACGATGGAGTACGTCGAGTTGGCGGATGACCTCTCGGGAGCGGTAGGGGAGCCTCATGTAATGTTCCGCGCCTCCGACTCACCGTGGAGCAACGAGATAGTGCGAGGGAAGAAGCAGTTCAACCGTGTCACCGACGGACCGTGGCTCTTCCGCACCGACACCGGACGGTTAGGGATGATATGGACCTCATGGCGCGACAACAACTACACCACCGGCGTGGCATACTCCGAGAGCGGCACGGTGGCGGGACCGTGGGTACAGGAACCTGATCCGATACTGCCCCCCAATTTCGGACACGGGATGTTCTTCCGCGACCTCGACGGCAAACTGATATTCTCCGTCCACAATCATGCGGATCCCAAGGGCAACGGTCATTATGAGCGTCATCCCTCATTCTGGGAGATAGACCTCAGCGGCGACAAATTAAAAATCGGCAAACGCATCAACGTAGCCGAGTAAATTTAATTTTGGAGATATTTCTATTTTAAAGAAATATCTCCAATTTTTATAATAAAGGGACTCTCAGTAACGGCGGCGACGCCACGACGAGTAGGGATAGGGACCGGCGGCGTGCTCGAAGCGCTCGTCGATACGCTCCTTGACGCGGCGGTATCGTTCGTCGAAGCGGTCTTCAAGCGAGTGTAGCTGCATCGCCTTGAGAGTGTCGTCAAGATAATTGTTGATAGCCGTACGGTAGGAGAGGACGAAGCGCCGGTCCTCCGCCCAGTCGGCGAAACGTTCGAGCAGAGTGAGCCTGAGGTCGAGTTCGGCCTCGGGCTCATTGTTTAATTTAAGGTAATTGGTGACGAGTTGCTTGGCGTCGGGTATGGATACCTTGCGGCGTGTTTTGTCGGCGCCGATGAAGAAGAGTTTATGCAGGGAGTCCTTGTACTTATCAAGCATCTTGTCGGGTTGCGGGTCAAGCCAGTATTCGAGATACTCCTTGTTGCCCTTGTCGTAATCGTAAAGGTCGAGGAGCATCTCGGCGAGCGCCGGCGCCGACAGAGTCGATAATGTTTTCTTGAGTTTAAGCTTTGACATGACTTATCATTTACGCATGGACATATATTACACAAACCCTTGGGCTTAACTAATGACTGCGCTCGTATTTGATTTCAGAAGAAGAAATATGCCACGATGACGGCGGCGACGGCACCGACGATATCGGCGAGGAGGGCGTAGCCGGCGGCATAGCGAGTCTTTGAAACCCCTACGGAGCCGAAATATACGGCTAAGATATAGAAGGTTGTATCAGTAGAACCCCTCACGGCTGCCGAAAGTTTACTCACGAACGCCTCGGGGCCGTAGGTATGCATCACGTCGAGCATCATGGCGCAGCTTCCCGAGCCGCTGAGGGGCTTCATGAGCATCGTGGGGAGTGCGCCGACCCATTGTGTATCCCATCCCATTGCAGCCACTCCGCGCTCCACGACACCCGTAAAAGCATCGAGTGCTCCCGAGGCGCGGAACATCCCGATACCTACGAGTATGGCTACGAGATAGGGGATAATCATGACGGCTGTCTTGAAACCGTCCTTTGCTCCCTCGATAAAGACATCGTAGACGCGCAGTTTCTTGTAGACACCGGCTCCCAAAAAGAGGATTATGACGCCGAAGAGGAGGAAATTGGCGGCAAAAGTGCTGTAAAGCGAGACCTTGTCGGAGGGGAGGGTTGAGAAGAACCATGTCACCCCGGCGACAAAGAGGGCGATGCCGCCGAGCCAGCTGAGGATGACGCGGTCGATGCGGATGCGCTGCCTGATGCAGAGTGCGAAGAGTCCTACGAGTGTGGCAATCGAGGTGGCGATGAGGATGGGGAGGAAGATGTCGGTAGGATTCTGCGCGCCGCCCTGGGCACGGTACATCATGATACTCACCGGTATGAGGCAGAGACCCGAGCTGTTGAGCACCAGAAACATGATCATGGCGTCGGTGGCGGTATCCTTCTTGTCGTTGAGGGACTGCATCTCCTGCATGGCGCGCAGGCCCATCGGTGTGGCGGCATTGTCGAGACCGAGCATGTTGGCGGAGATGTTCATGAAGATAGCACCCATGGCGGGATGATCCTTGGGGATGCCGGGGAAGAGGCGCGAGAAGAATGGGGAGATAAGGCGTGCCACGCCCGAGATCATCCCGGAGCGCTCACCGATCTTCATTATACCCATCCACAGGGTAAGCACGCCGGTGAGACCTAAGGAAATCTCGAAGGCGAATGCAGCCTGACTGAACGAGGCATTCATGATGTCGTTCCATATCGTCAGGTTGCCATAAAAAAGGGATTGCCCTGCCGCCATTACGAAAGCTATGACGAAAAAGGCAATCCATATCCAGTTTAAAACCATAATCGAGTAAGTTAGGCAGCGTACAGCTGAGCTGTA
>CAZAWP010000084.1:0-5316 GCA_964488855.1 uncultured Sangeribacter sp. | reverse complement strand
CTGTATATATAGGTAGCTGTATAAGTACTCTTGTAAATTACGCTGCGTGTAGAGGCATTAAAACTTGCGGATACCCATGATTTGGCGGACATCGGCGAGGGTATCGGCGGCAGTGGCGCGGGCAGCCTCGGCACCGCGGCGCACGATCTTGGAGAGGTACTCGTCGTTGCTGCGGATATCCTGGATACGCTCGCGGATGGGGAGGGTAACCTTGAGGATATCCTCGGCGAGCTGTTTCTTGAGGTCACCGTAGCGGATAGAGCAGTCGGCGTAAGCGTTCTTGAAATGCTCAAGGGTGTCGGGGGTCGAAACGAGCTCCATGAGCGTGAAGAGGTTCTGAATGGGAGCGCTGACCTCCGAGTTGGGCACCTTGGGACCCTCGTCGGTTACGGCACGCATCACCTTCTTGCGCAGGGTCTTCTCGTCGTCGATGAGATAGATGCAGTTACCCTCGCTCTTGCCCATCTTTCCGGAGCCGTCGAGACCGGGAACCTTGATGGAGTGGTCGCCGAAATTGAAGTTTACGGGTTCGCCGAAGTAGTCGACGTTATAGAATGAGTTGAAACGGCGTGCGAAACGGCGGGTCAGCTCCAGGTGCTGCTCCTGGTCCTTGCCCACGGGCACGAAGTCTGCCTTATGGATGAGGATATCTACCGCCATGAGGGTAGGATAGGTAAGGAGGCCTGCATTGACGCGCTGGTTGGTCTGGTTGCCGATAATCTCCTTCTCGATCTCGTCGCTGTCGGACTTTATGCCGAGCGCCTTGCGCGCCTTGTCCTTAAACGAGGCGGTACGCATGAGTTCACCGATGCCCACGTGCATGTTCATCAGCAGGTACATCTCCGAAATCTCGGGGACGTCGCTCTGGACGTAGATTGTATTTTTCTCGGGGTCGAGACCGGCGGCAAGATATTCGGCGAGGATGTCCTTGACATTCTCATGGAGCATCTTGGGGTCCGGGTGAGTGGTAAGGGCGTGAAGGTCAGCCACGAAGTAGCGGCAATCGTAGTCGTCCTGCATGCGGACGAACTTGTTTAGGGCACCGTAATAGTTGCCGAGGTGGAGGTTGCCGGTGGCGCGGATACCACTTAATACAATTTTTTTATTATCGGGTGTAGTATTTTTATCCATATCTGCTGTTATATATTATGTCACGGTTTCACTGCGCCTAAAAATCATGAGAACGCATACCGAACGTGAGTGTATTTAAGTTAAAAGCAAAATTACAAATAAATTTGATAAGATGAAAATAAGAGACCGTATAAGAGTGGCGTGTGCAGGCATCGGTGTCCTATTAGTGGCGGTGGTCGCCATCAGTTACTTCGCGCGAGGTCATGCCGAGACGCGAGTCGCGCATACCGATCATCAGGCTGCCGCGGCAACCGGAGCGAAGAGTGAGACGCACAACGTGCGTAAGGTGCTCGTGCTCGGAGACTCGATGACTGGGTGGCTTGCGGAGCGTCTTAATGCCTACGGCACTGAAAACGGTTTTGAGGTCGCCACGATAGTCTGGGACGGCTCGACGATACAGAAATGGGGTAACTCAAAGCGTACCGCACAGCTGATAAACGAGATCAACCCCGACGCAGTCATCGTGTCGTTGGGAATGAACGAGCTTTTCGAGCGCAATCCCGAGGGGCGTCTTAAGACTCAGGTGGGCAATATCCTCAAGGCTATCGGCAACCGTCAGTATCTGTGGATCGGTCCGTTGTCATGGCCGGGTCATAACGAAGGTGCCACACTCGATAACTGGCTCGCCACCGAACTCGGTGAGGGGAACTACTTCAGCAGTTTTCATCTTAACATACCGCGACAGAGCAAGACCAATCCGCACCCCACACGCGAGGGTATGATAACATGGATGGATGCCGTCACTGCCTGGGTGCCCGAACATGCCAACATGAAGTTTGAGAGCCTCAATCATCCTCAGCATGCCAAGATGAGCCGTGGCAAGACGTTTATCTACCGCCGCATGAAGGAGGCATTATGATACCGTCACATGCGAGTCCTAATCGTTATGAATGGTATCGGGAGCAGGTAAAGTGGTGCGTTTCTTTTTCATGCGCACCTTCATCGTATCGAAGCCTTTGCCGTAGACACCGTTTACCTTGCCCTGGGTGATAAAGGCGTGTTCGTCGACCGACTTGATGATGCGGAAGATTGTCACCGCCTCGATCTTGCGGCACCAGACGATAAGGAGTTTGACATCCTGCTTGGAGTACCACCCCTGACCATTGACGACGGTTACACCGCGGTGAGCCTCGGTATTGACCTTGTCGGCGATGGCGCGCCATTCGGGCGAGAGGATGGTGAACTGCACCGCCTGACGGTTGGAGTTGATCAGGGTGTCGGTGACGTAGGAGACGATAAATGTCACTGCAAAGCCGTAGACGATGGTCGGGAGGCGAGCCTCGATACGCTCGGACCATGAGCCGTCGAAGGGGAGGAATATCGAGCTGGTGACGATAAAGGCATCAACAAAGATCATGGTGCGACCGATGCTGACGTTGCTGACCTTTGAGACCATGGCGGCAACGATGTCGGTACCGCCCGACGAACCGTTATGGATAAATGCCGTGCCGATACCGAATCCGCAGAGTATGGCGCCGAGGCTGATGCTGACGAGGGTGTCGGGCACGAGGGGATGACCCAGACCCATGAAGAAACCCTCGGTGACTCCGATGCCGATTGCTACAACGGTGACTCCGAACATGGTGCGGAACACGAAGGTGCGACCCACCACGCGGAATGCCATCGCCAGCAGGATGAGGTTACAGGCATACGAGGTGACGGCAACGGGGATGAGTCCGTTGGTGGCGAAATACACTAACGTGCCGACACCGGCGAGTCCTCCGATCACTATCTCGTGGGGGAGGATGAAGGCGGAGAATGCTGTCGAATACAGAAGAAGACCCAAGACTATCATGATGTAGTCCCTGGCGTCGGTCATGAACTTCTTCGATGTGAAAACACTCATTTAGATTATGTTTGTTAGAATAGGTAAATTATGATTGTCAGGATAGAATGGTTAGATAGTCTGTCAATCGTTCTTCAAAATTACTCATAAATCCGCGATTTTAAAATCATAATCAAAAATTTTGCTAAATTTGTATCCGTCTGTCTGATCAGAAAAAGATACCGGAATCCGATAAAATACTAAAGATTAAATACTAAGGGAAAGTTATGAAAAAGGCAATTGCAACTTTAAGTATAGCCGCCCTGATGGCGGGGAGTGCATCGGCACAGGAGTTTTTCAGCACAGCGTCTCCGGACTCTGATTTCACATTCGGGGCACGCATCGGTCTGAACACCGCCAACCGTACGGTAAGCCACGAGGCTATGCCGGGATATAACGTGCAGAGCTGGGGAACCGGTTTTGATTTGGGTGCGGTGGTAAACATCAATATCAAGAATTACCTGTCGCTGCAGCCGGGACTTTTCTTCGAGAGCCGTTCGGGTGATTACACATTTGTGACTCCGGTGGCGGATGAGAATTTAGACGGCACCTCGGGACTCATCTATGCCACACAGGCGGGTCATCTCCGCAACTATAACTTCACGGTGCCGGTGATGGCATCGTTCCACTTCAATCTCAGTCCGGATATACGCTGGGATGTCGAGGCGGGTCCCTATTTCCAGTTCCTCTTGGGTTCGAGCCTCAAAAATAAGGCGCTCACAAGTACCTTCGGTAACGCCGAGCCTCTTGACGAACCGCTTTTCACACGTAAGCCCAAGGGATTTGACTTCGGCTTGAAGTTCGGCACCGGCTTGCGTCTTTTCGGTCACTATACCGTTGCCGTGCACTATGAGGCAGGTTTCCTGCACGCATGGAAGAACCTTGAGTACGGCAATCTGACCTATTCTTACGGTGGCTGCAATAAGGCGTGGTTGTTTACCGTCGGCTACGATTTCTAATTTGATCTTAACTTGTAATTGCAAAGTATAATAAGTTTATAAATCTTATAAAACTTATAAATTTTATAAATCTTATAATATTGCAGGGTATACTTTTTTTATGGACTGGCTGATAGATTTATTACGTCATTATCCCGTGATACCGATATTTTTAGTACTCGGGTTAGGGTTTATGGTAGGCAAGCTGCGCATCGGCTCCTTTACATTGGGTTCGGTGGCGGCTACTCTCCTTGTGGGCGTTATAGTCGGTCAGTTGGATATACCTATCCCGGCGGTTGTCAAATCGCTGTTTTTCATACTTTTCCTTTTTTCGATAGGCTATAGCGTGGGCCCGCAGTTTTTTCATGCGCTGCGGGGTCACGGCTGGAAGCAGGTGCTTTTTGCCACTGTCGAGGCGATGCTGTGTGTCGGCACCGTCGTGGCAGCCGCCAAGATAATGGGTTACACCACGGGGGAGGCTGTGGGTCTTTTCGCCGGTTCGCAGACCGCATCTGCCTCGTTGGGTATTATAAGTGATACCGTGAATGGACTGACCATCCCCGAGGGTGAGAAGGATTATCTGCAGAAGATTATCCCGGCGTGTTATGCGGTGACCTACATCTTCGGAGCCATCGGGTCGGCATGGTTCCTGTCGGTAATCGGTCCCAAGATGTTGGGAGGACTCGACAAGGTCAAGGCTGAGGCTCGCGAGATAGAGAAGAACACCGAGCCGGCGAAAACGGATGATAATGATGAGCCGCAGACCACCGACATGGTGTTTATCGGCTTGGGTATAGCTTTCGGCTGCTTTTTGGGGGCGTTGTCGTTTAAATTAAAGAGTATTCCTATTTCGCTGAGTACCACGGGCGGAGCGTTGTTGATGGGTCTCTTTTTGGGATGGTTCCGTCAGCGCAAGCCTAAGTTCGGCTATATCCCTCCGCAGGTGGTGTGGTTCCTTGACAATATCGGCTTGAATGTGTTTATCGCGGTAATCGGCATCACCTCGGGTCCGTCGTTTATCCCGGCAGTTAAGAGTGTCGGTTTGGGTCTTGTGGGAGTGGGGGCTATCGCCACGCTTATCCCTATAGCCATCAGCGTATGGTTAGGCAAGAAGGTCTTCCGTTTCAGCGGACCGGAGATATTGGGTTGTGTGGCGGGAGGTCGCTGTGGAGTCGCCGCGATGGGAGCCGTCCAGGACACCCTCGACAGCACCGCGCCGATGATCGGCTACACCGTCGCCTACACCACCGCCAACTTCATCCTCGTCTTCTCCAGCCTCATCGTCCTCTTCGTAGTCTGACACGGAAAGGACTATAACTAAAGTAAAAGAGGATGCAACCGCTCACGGTCGTATCCTCTTTGCTATAATTATAAATCTTATAAATCTTATAAATCTTATAAATCTTATAAATCTTATAAATC
>CAZAWP010000083.1:0-8947 GCA_964488855.1 uncultured Sangeribacter sp. | reverse complement strand
AAGAGGAGGGTACCGTTAGTAGATATCCTCCTCAAATATTATAAATCTTGTGCGCACGAAGGGACTCGAACCCCCACGTCGCAAGACACTAGATCCTAAGTCTAGCGCGGCTACCAATTACGCCACGTGCGCATTTCGACTGCAAAAATAACAAAATATTTTAAGTCTTACAACTTATTATAAAAATTTACTTATCCCTACTTACTTTTCTTCGTCTAAATATTGCTTAAGTACGGGGAGCATCGGAGGTATATCATTTATTATTACATCCCATAACACCTCGGGTGATACCGTATAATATCCATGTACGAGGATATGACGCATACCGGTTATCTGACGCCATGGAAGCTCCGGATGACAATCCTTAAACTCGTGGGTAAGTTTATAAGCAGCCTCCCCTATAATCTCTACCATTTTAGTGAGACCATAATAAAGTATCTTGTCTTGTTTAATACTCTCAAGAGTATGCTGAGTAGGCACATCTGTAAGATTAAGAGCCATCTCCAGCATGTGTTCCAAACGTCCTTTATCCTTGAGCGGTTCTCTCATAGATTAGAATTTTATCTTTATCAAAACTCCGGCGAGCGAAATTTTTCAATCCCTTATTATCAACCAAATCAACTCTGCGTCCACATAAATCGGAGAGATCCATCAACATTCCTCCCATGGTGAATAATGAAACAATCCCATTGGATTCATCAAAATCCACCAAAATATCAATATCGCTGTCCTTAGATTCCTCTCCACGCGAAAACGAACCAAATAGCCATGCTCTTAGGATCGGTTGATGAGAGAAATATTCTCTGATTTTAGGTATATATTCACTTATCTTATTCATTAATGCGAAACTCTTTAAATGATCGGATGATTTCCAATAAGCATATACTCTCTTTTACAAATATACAACTTTTATGGCAACATCTATAACTTTTAAGTAACAATATATTATGTAGTATGCCGGTATCCTGAAATTCAGTAAGTTTTGGCGATATAATTGCATATTCTATTAAAAGTTCCTCTCAGAATACATACACAATATTATTCTACCAAATCCATTACTTGGTATTGATTAAAAATTAATGTTAAAATATTAGATTTAATGAGTTAAATTTTATAATTTTACAGAGTATAACACACCTTAATAACCGTAGATTACGTTTTTTTAATTTTAAACGGCTATGATTGAGAAGATTATAGCTCTTTACAGACGCGGACTTACACGTACTGATAATGATTAGTAATAATTGGTTCACGTCTTTGCGTAACCGAAATAATTAACCTGATATTATGAATATACGATTACTCATTGGAGCCGGCGCGCTCACACTCGCCGGCGCGGCTCAGGCGGCTTACATAAGCCCCGATGCGGCTTTGGCACGCATCGCAGCCGACTCAAACGCCCCGCGTCGCATCAGCGCCGTCAGCAAGGGCGAAACACCCCGTCTTTTACAAACCACAGTCGATAACCTCGGCAAACCCGCCGTCTACCTCTTCGGCGACCAAGAGGGCTTCATGATCCTCGCCGCCGATAGTGACGCAGAGGCACTCCTCGGTTATTCAGACCAGGGCACCTTCGATCTCGCCAACATGCCCCCGGCAATGCAGTGGTGGCTCGACATGTACACCGCCGAGATCTCTTACCTCCGTTCTCCCGAAGGGATGGAAGCACGTAAGGCTCCCCGCAAGGTGACCACCAACTATGAGGCTATCAAACCCCTCTGTACCACCAAGTGGAGCCAGGCTGAACCGTATTACAACATGACACCTATCTACAATGGCAAACATTGTATGACAGGCTGCGTGGCTACAGGTATGGCTCAGGCGATCAAATACTGGAACTATCCCGAGCGCGGTCAGGGTGAGATAACATTTAACGTCTCTCACATCGGTGACCTTTATATGAACTTCGCCGAAGCAGAGTTCGACTGGGAACACATGACCAACACCTACGGCAGTAACTCAACACAGGTTGAGAAAGATGCAGTGGCACTGCTCATGAAAGCCTGCGGTTACGCTTCACGTATGTGGTATAACACCAACAGCTCAGGCACACAGTCCTCTTATATCGCCGATGCAATCCGTCGTTACTTTGGTTACGACGACGAAATCTCATTTCAGGAGCGTAATAACTACACCCCATCCGAGTGGACAGACCTCATCTACGGCAACATCAAGAACGTTGGTCCCGTAATCTATTCCGGTTACTCCAATGTCGGTGAAGGTCACTGCTTCGTAGCTGACGGTTACGACGGCAAGGGACTCTTCCACATCAACTGGGGTTGGGGCGGTCAGTCAGACGGCTACTTCCTCCTGTCTGCACTTAATCCCTATTCACAGGGCATCGGCGGTTCGCCGGGCGGTTTCAGCTTCTCACAGAATGCCGTTATCGACATGCACCCGCCGCACGTAAAGACCGGCAAGAGCGACATCTGGCAGGATGGTACTGTTAAGGCAGAGGTATCGGGTGATACTTATCAGCTTACATTCTCCAAGAACCCCAACCTTAACTATTACAACAAGACCGACGAGACACTCGATGTAACTTTCGCCCTCGTTATAACCTCTAACACCGATGCAGCCTTTGCAGAGCAGGTTAAACCTCAGGCACCCGTCACCATGGAGCCTAATGTGAAGACCAATCTCAGCAAGGTTACTGACAAGAAATTCTCATTCAGTCTCTCAGATTGCAACCTCGCAGACGGTGAATATCGCGTAGAGTTGAAATTCCGCACTGCTGACAGTGATCCCTGGCATACAATCGACTGCCAGCCGGGCAAGTACACTTACTCTACCCTCACCAAGAACGGTACATCTTATAAGGTAGTGAATACAGTATCGAAGAAAGTGAGCATCAATACCGAGGCTGAATTTACCAAACCCCTCTACTACGATTATCCGACAACAGTGTCGTTTACCATCACCAACACCGGTAATATCGACACTTCGGTAGGTGTGGCTCCGTGTCTGCTCAACAGCAACAACGAGATAGTAGCCAAGACTGCCGGTCTGATGTACGACCTCGATCCGGGTGAGTCAGTAAGCAAGGACTGGACATTCACCTTCGCATTCGACTCAACTCCCGACAAGACCAAGACCCGCAACTTACGTCTTGCCCTTTACAACCCCAACACATGGGCAATCCTCTGGTCTGACAGCGAGTACACTCCCATCGCACCCGCCGATCCCCCGGCAATGAAGATCGGTAAGTTCCGCATTGAAAACGCCGAGCGCGAGGGTACTACCTACTTCGTTACCGATTACGCAGACCTGCAGTTCTACACTGAGGCTTACTGCTCAGAGGGTGAGAACAAATATCCTCTCCATATCTCTATCTGGTATAACGATCCCACCTCAAACACCCAGAAGAACGTTGTAAACACTCCGGTTGAGGATTATGCAACGCTTGAGGTACCGTTCAGCAATGTGGCTGCCACCACTTCCGTAAGCATGGAAGGTATCGGTCGCCCCGGCGGTACATATTCGGCATATCTGTCTTACAACGCCTTCGGTCAGTGGAACCATGTTCCGAGCCGCGCCACCGGCAAGACACTTGAACTTAAGTTCAAACTTGACCCCGCAGGCATAGAGACAGTCGCTGACGAGATCGAGGATGCAGCCCCTGTATATTATAACCTTCAGGGTATGCGCGTGGAGAACCCCGGCAAGGGTCTCTATATTGTAGTACGCAATAACAAGACTACAAAAGAGTTTATCCGCTAAAACGTTAATCATTTATGTCTTATCCCCGGAAACAAATTCGGGGGTAAGACATAATCACCTAATAAATCATGAAAAAATTTTCAGTTTTACTTCTGGCAGTAGTTGCTATGGTATGCGGACGCATCCAGGCAACCGCCTCAACCGATGTCGTAAGTTCGGAGGGTGCATGGTGCTGGTTTGCAGACCCGCGTGCCATCCACCACGAGAATGCCGACAAGTCAATCAACAATTCCTATTTGGGATATATCGACGTTCACGGAAATATCCGCGCCGCCCAGTACAATTTCAACACCGGCGAACGCAAGGAGGTACTCGTACGCTCATATTTCCAGCCCGACGATCACAACAACCCGACATTCCTCGTACTTCCCGACGAAAGAGTGCTTATCATCTACTCCCGCCACACCGACGAACCCGCTTTCTACTACCGCGTGTCAAAACGTCCGGGCGACATCACCGACCTCGGTGAGGAGAAATGTATCAAGACCGCCAACAATACCACTTACCCCTCTCCGTTCATCCTCAGCGATGACCCGACACACTTCTACCTCTGCTGGCGCGGTATCGGCTGGCATCCGACCATTGCCAAGCTGACACTCCCCGATGCCAACGACAACGTTACCGTCGAGTGGGGGCCCTATCAGATGGTACAGTCTACCGGTGCACGTCCCTACGCCAAATATTACAGCAACGGCAAGGATAAACTTTACTTCACTTACACCACCGGTCACCCCGACAACGAGCAGCCCAACTGGGTTTACTTCAACGTCGTGGATATTCAGGCCACCAAGGATGCTTCGGGCAAGGTTACTACCAACCCCATCCTTACTGACATCAAGGGTAACAAACTCTCCACTATCGCTCAGGGCAAGTTTAATGTAAACAAGACCAACGAGTACAAGAACGCCTATCCCAACACTATCGTAGAGGCACCCTCTAACCTGCGCGACTGGGTATGGCAGATCGTTTCTGACGAGAACGACAACCCCGTTATCGCAATGGTCAAGATCAACGGTGGCAAGAGCCAGCATGAGTATTACTATGCCAAGTGGACCGGCAACGGCTGGAGACTTACTGACCTCGCTGACGGCGGCGGCAAGTTCCACTCTTCAAACACCGAGTACTGCTACTCCGGCGGTATGGCTATCGACCCCCAGAATGTAAATGTAGTTTACCTCTCAATACCGACAGAAGGGACTCACGGCAAAATCTACGAGATCTGGAAATACACACTCGACAATAACGGTAACATCACCGCCAAGGAGCAGATCACCAAAAACTCTGAGAAGAACAATGTACGTCCCTACATTCTTCAGGATTCCGAGGGCACTCCCATGCGACTGGCGTGGATGAACGGTGATTACTATTACTGGATGGTACAGAAGAACTATCCCAAGGGTTATCCCACAGCTATCATCTCAGACTACGAGTACACTCCCAATATTACCAATACCACATTTGCTACCAACACAATATTTAACGAGACACTCGCAGCAAATGAGACAGAAAGTGTAGCAACCACTACTGCCGGGAATCCTTTCACTCTGATGATGACAGTGACCATCGACCCGAGCGACTATAAGGGTACAATCCTTTCGTCAAAAGGTCTCAAATATGAACTCGAAGGCACTTCAAAACTTCCGAAAGCAACTGTAGGAACAAATGCTTATGTCTCAACCAACAAGCTCTACACCTCAGATGCGTGGGCTACCAACTCAGGAGGCACAAGTGGAGACAACTGGCCTACACCATTGACCAACCTCAATCTGACCTTCACTTACGACGGCAATACACTCACCATCTACCGCAACGGTCTGATAGATCAGGTTATCGCCGCTCCCGGTCTCTCGATCGAGGATATGAAGTTAGGCGGTTTCAAAGGAACCCTTTCAGATTATCATTTCTCTCCCAACTGCATGAATCAGGATGAGATCAAGCAGGCTATTTCGGATGCCGCGTTTGACGTTATCTCTGTTCCGGAGACAGCAGACACCGACTTGGTTTTACCGACCAGCGTTAATGGAGAGGCCCTTACATGGGCCTCTTCTCACCCCGAGATACTTGCAGCCGACGGTACATTTCGTGCTCCGGCAGCCGCTACTATGGTTACACTTACTGCTAAGGCAGGCGAAAGCACACGCACTTTTAACGTAACCGCCAATCCTCGTAATCTTGCCAACAACCTTTTGGCAAGCTACGACTTCGAGGAGGGTTCGGTTGTCGAGGAGGGCTCAAAGAAATATGTAAGTGACCTCTCGGGCAAGGACAACAAGATGCAGGTATGTGGTTCGGCAATCATCGACGGCACCCTCAACCTCACTTCAAACTCCCCCACAGCTTTCTCGACAAACGGTTACGGACTTCTTCCCGCCGACATCCTCAACAATGTCCGCAGCTACACAATCGTTTTTGACGGTACTATTACTTCAAGCTCAAAGCAGCCTCGTTTCTACGATCTCGGTTCAAACTCGGGCAACAGCGTTTTCTTACGCGCTTCTGCCCTTACTGCCGGTGTAAAATATGGCGGTGGCACCACTATAATGGTTGATGCCTCGACATCACTCCAGACAAACCGTGCTTACAAGCTCGCCGTTACTTACGATGCACGCACCAAGATGACCACTATCTATGTGGACAATAAGGCTGTCGGCACTACCAACACTATCGTCAATGAGCCCTACATGCTCGTATTGGCAGATGCTGACCGCAACTACGTTGGTCGTACACAGTGGTGGGATGCCAACGTTGCCAACGACAACCAGGATCTTATCGGCACCATCGACAATTTCAAGTTGTATAATACTTGTCTGACTCCCGATGAACTTCAGGCCATCAACAACGGTACTGATGTCATCACTACCATCGACAAGGCAGCCCTCAACTCCAACGTAAACCTTTACAACCTCTACGGCTTTCCCGTAAAGGAGGAGGATGCCACCAAAGGTATCTTCATCAAGCAGGACGGCAACAAAGCCACCAAAGTCCTCTACTAAGACTACGCTTGATTTGACAAACCAAATCTCTTGATTTGACAAGACAGAATTTTGCAGGTTTTCATACCAAATTTTGTTGGCTATCGTGCCGGCCGTGTATGCGTCAAGTGTACACGGCTTTTTATTTTGGAGTGTAATTTTTGGGATTTTAATAAACCTTATATTTATTAACAATGTTTAATAATAGAGCGCGGTAAGTTCTGGCGTTGCTCATGGTAATCAATATCTCGTGGTACGTTATATAGTCATACGTAATATTAATATAATGTGCACTTTACCGAGCCACTGAAGTATTAATCCACTCTTAGAGATTACCGCTATTAAAATTATAGATAGTTATCTATTAAATTAAAAATCCACTATAACGAAAAATTAATTGCTATGAAAGATACAGTAAAAGATGATAAAGCCAAGAAAGAGATGGCTAATCCCAACACGGCGCTTTCGCTGAATAACCTCATTGCCGAGGCTATGAAGAAAAACTGGGAACGTATGTCTCTCTCCGATATGGGAGGAATCAATTATCAGTACCGCGGAGTTGCGGAAATGGTAGCAAAACTTCACATCCTCTTCGAGGCAGCCGGCGTGAAGCGCGGCGACAAGGTTGCCATCTGCGGTAAAAATTCATCGAACTGGGCAGTAACTTTTATCGCCTGTCTTACCTCGGGCGTAGTGGCTGTGCCTATCCTCCATGAGTTCAAGGCAGACACAATCCATCATCTCGTAAATCACTCCGAGGCAAAGCTTCTCTTTGTCGATGAAGCCATCTGGGAGAACCTTGACGAAAAGTCGCTTAAGAAATTGGTCGGTGTCATCTACATCAGTGAGTTCGGAATGCCCCTCTCTCGGAGCAAGGCACTCACCGAGACCCGTGATAATATCAACGAACGCTTCGGTGCCAAATATCCTTACAGCTTCGAACCCTCCGATATCAAATATTACGAAGATCATCCCGACGACTTGGCGGTGATTAACTATACATCAGGCTCAACAGGAATGTCAAAGGGTGTAATGCTTCCTTACCGCAGTATATGGAGTAATATCCGTTTCTGTCTTGACCACCTCAACTGGTTTGAAGCGGGTGACAAGATTGTCAATATGCTGCCGCTCGCACACCTCTACGGTATGGTCATCGAGATGCTGCACCCCTTCTGCCGCGGTTGTCACTGCTTCTTCCTGACACGTGTACCGTCACCCAAGATTATCCTCAAGGCGTTTGCCGACATCAAGCCCAAACTTATCATCACGGTGCCTTTGATTCTGGAGAAAATTATCCGCAAACAGGTATTCCCGTTACTCGAGAAACCTTTGATGAAATTTATGCTTAAGGTACCGTTCCTTGACGAACACTTGGAGAACAAAATCAAGGAGAGCCTTATCAACGCTTTCGGTGGTAACCTTAAGGAGTTGATCGTCGGTGGAGCGCGACTTAACGCAGATGTCGAGAACTTCCTCTTCCGCATCGGCTTCCCTCTCACCGTAGGTTACGGCATGACCGAGTGTGGTCCGCTGATTACCTACGCCAGCGCTGCGGAGGCACGTCCGGGCTCCGTAGGTAAGGTGACTGACCGCATGGAGATACGTATCGACTCGCCCGATCCCTCTTCAATTCCCGGAAATATCTGGGTTAAGGGAACCAATGTGATGCAGGGTTATTATAAAAATGACAGCGCCACCAAGGAGGTCATGCCCGATGATTCCGGCTGGATGAATACCGGCGATATGGGTACGATAGACGAGGATGGCTATCTGACAATCAGCGGTAGATCCAAGACCATGATTTTGGGTCCGTCGGGACAGAATATCTATCCTGAGGAGATCGAGCAGAAGCTCAACAACCTGCCGTTTGTTTCGGAGTCATTGGTGGTTGATGAGGGTGGTGACCTTGTTGCCTTGATCTACCCCGACTTCGAGGCAGCCGAACACGAAGGTTATGACCGTACGGAACTCGAGCCCATCATGGCGCAGAACATAGATACCCTCAATACCGAACTTCCGGCATATAGCAAGGTTAAACGCTTCAAGATATTTGACGTAGAATTCGAGAAGACTCCCAAGCGCTCAATCAAGCGCTTCCTCTACCAGCCGGCATAAAAGATACTATATAGAAAGACAGGAAATATATTTTCCAACAAAGCACTACCCGGGCACGACTATAACAGACGTGTCCGGGTATGTAGTTACGGCTCATGGCTCTAAATGTCATTGCCAATAGTATATGGCAGTACAGTATA
>CAZAWP010000082.1:0-8952 GCA_964488855.1 uncultured Sangeribacter sp. | reverse complement strand
AAGCAAAGATATGTCTATATCACGATGCGTCATAACGGTATTGGTGGCTGTAACAGTGGTTACGGCAGCGTGTCGTCGTTCGGTAAAGCAGGGCGATGCACCTGATGACGTGTTGGTATGGGCCGGTGACTCGGCATTGACCATGAGCAGTGTGTTACGTAACATACCCTCAGGGTTGAGCGAGTCTGACAGCGTCGAACTCTTCAACAGCATAGTCGAGTCGTGGGTAGAGGATATGGTGCTCGACCGTGTGGCAGCCGCCAATTTGTCCAATCCCGAGAAAATCGAGGAGATGACCAGGGCGTATCGCAATCACCTCATCGTCGAGACATATCTGCGTGAGATGGGGGAGAGTGCCGCCTCAAAAGTCGACAAGGATGAGATAGAACGCTATTATAACAATCATAAGGAGGAGATGATATTGGAGGCTCCCCTTATCAAGGGTGTCTATCTCCGTGTCCCGCAGGATGACTCCATGCTGCCCGAACTGCGTAAATGGATGGCAGACGGGAGTCCCGATGCCGTCGACAAGATTGAAAACAACGGTTTGCGTCAGGCTACCCAATATGATTATTTCAATGACCGCTGGGTGGCATGGAACGAGATTGCGGGACTCATCCCGTATCGCTTCTATGATGCAGACGCGTTCCTGTCGTCAAACGATAATTTCGAGACTACCTATAACGGTTCGGTGTATCTGCTCCGCATACTCGATTATATTCCGGCCGGAGAACCGATGCCCAAGGAGTATGCACTTCCTGTCATTGAGGAGTTTCTCAACCATAATAATGTTGCCACATACCGTCGCCGACTTATCACGACATTATACAAGACAGCGATACGCGAGGGCACATTACGATCGGGATTGTATGATCCGCTGAAACGAAAAATGAAAAGTAAATAATCTGAATATCATATAGAAACGTGAAGATCCGTAATATATTTTTAGCACTGGTAGGGGCGGGAGCCATCTATGCGATCGCTGCCCCGGTCAAGAAGAATGTAGTTGATGAAGTGGTATGGATAGTAGGTGACGAGGCTATTTTCCGCTCCGATGTCGAGGAACAGTATGCCCAGTTACGTTCGGAGGGCACTGCCATCGACGGTGATCCCTACTGCGTAATCCCCGAGCAGATGGCTGTGGAGAAACTCTATCTGCATCAGGCGAAGATCGACACACTCGCCCCCTCGGAGTCGATGGTTGCCAGCGAGGCAGACAAACGTATTCAGTTCCTCATCAACAACCTCGGTACTAAAGAGAAGGTTGAGGAGTATTTCCGCAAATCGATCCCGGCATTGCGTGAGCAGATGATCGAGGCGACACGCAACGGCTATATCGTCAATATGGTGCAGCGTAAGCTTACCGAGAAACTGACCTCGACACCCAAGGATGTGCGTGACTATTACAATCAGTTGCCCGATGACAGTATCCCCTTCATCCCGATGCTTGTGGAGGCACAGATCATCACCATCAATCCGGTAATCCCCCAGCAGGAGATTGAGGATGTCAAGGCGCGACTCCGCGATTATGCCGACCGTGTAAACCGTGGCGAGTCCAACTTCTCCACCCTCGCCATCATGTATAGCGAAGACAAGGGTTCGGCGATGAATGGTGGTGAACTCGGTTTCGCCCCCCGTTCGGCGTATGTACCGGAGTTCTCACAGGTGGCATTTAACCTCAACGATCCCAAAAAGGTTTCACGAGTTGTCGAGACCGAATATGGGTATCATATCATCCAGCTGATTCAGAAACGAGGTGATGAAGCCAACTTCCGTCATATCCTCCTGTCGCCAAAAGTGAGTTCAAAGGAACTCTCAGATGCCGTGGTACGCCTTGACTCTCTCCGTGCCGACATCGTGGCAGACAAATTTGATTTTGCTTCTGCCGCCCGTTATGTGTCGCAGGACAAGGATACCAAGAATAATAACGGCGTGATGGTAAACCAGAACCAGCGGGGTATCAATGCCGGCAGTTCGCGGTTTGAGATGTCGGAGTTGCCCACGGAGGTTGCGGAGAAAATCTCGAAAATGGAGGTAGGGGATATATCTCAGGCCTTTATCATGCGTGATGAGCGTAAGAACAAGGACGTTGTGGCGATTGTAAAACTCACCAACCGCATACCGGCCCACCGTGCGACCTTGACCGATGACTATAACCTCATCAAGCAGATGTATTTGGAGCATCATAAGCAGGATATTCTGACCAATTGGGTGGAGAATAAGATAAAGGACACCTATATCAAGATCTCGGACGGCTGGGATAAATGTGACTTCAAATACAAAGGCTGGATCAAATAAATTATTAATTACTAATTAATAATTTATAATTAAGAAATTAAAAATTGAGGATTAAGAAACGGACTCCCTTAATTCTTTATCCCTTAATTTCGGCTTTCTTAATTCTTAATCCCTTAATTCTTAATCCCCTTAGGATGCGTAAAAGTCGGTGGTGGATATTGTGGTTGCTGGTTTCGTCGGTACTAATCTCGTGCCTGTCACTTATTTCGATGGCACGGGCGCAGAAGATATTACCCGACGAAAAGGAGACCTATACCCGTCCGGCACCGCGTCAGCCGATGAAGCCTGAGATTCCCGACGCAGACCGCTCCAATACCGAGGTAGTGTTTCTTGAATACGCCGATTCTCTTTTCCGTCCACCATTCGACCTTCTCAACAAACAGATTGTGAAGGGTAATGTCAAGTTCCGTCAGGGAGATATGTGGGTGTTCTGTGACTCCGCCTACTATTATCCCGATCGAAACTCGATGGATGCGTTCGGACATGTTAGGCTTGTGGAGGGAGATACCCTTGAAGTCAAGGCAGATAAGGCATTCTATAACGGTATAGACCGTCGGGCATGGTTGGTGGCAGGACCGAGTTGTCCGGAGGTGGAGTTGCGAGACTCGCGTGGCAGACTATATACCGATAGTCTTAACTATGACTCGTACGCACAGATAGGATGGTATGAGACCGGTGGCAGACTCGTCGATGATGTCAATACCCTGACATCCGTTTACGGCGAGTATTCGACGGCAAGCAAGCAGGCGAGATTTCGTGATGACGTGGTCGTGGTCAATACTGATGAGAAGTTCACCCTGTACACCGGACTTCTCGACTATAACACCAATACCCGTATAGCAGATATTTCAACGGCTACACGCATCGAGGGAGAGAATGATACCATCATCACAACTTCCGGGTGGTATGATACAGAAAGAGCGCTCGCCGAACTGACATCACGCTCGACTATCCTGCATAGCGATTCGTCGCGCAATGTCATTACCCTTGAGGGCGACTCCATAATCTATGACGGGATGACCCATATCAGCCGCGTCTATATGTTCCGCAATCCCGCCAAATTACCCCGACCGATGGTTCTCAATGATACGGCGCGAAAAATACAGCTCATCGGAGGCTACGGCGAATATAATGATTCAACGCAGTTCGCACTGTCCACGCATTATCCACTGCTGATAGAATATTCACGTCCCGATACGCTCTTCCTGCGTGCCGATACGGTCAAGACTGAGTTATATACGGTAAGGGAGTGGCCTGATTCCCTCAAACATGGTTGGGATGCGGCTACGCGTACCCGATTGAGAAGCTATTCCGGACCCGAGGAGATGGGGCGCGAGATTAAACTCTCACTACTTAATATTCCGGCAGGTTTTGCCGTTCCGGGATGGGGATTGGTTCAGGAAGCTGACGAAAATACTATGCCTACTCCCACTGTTATCGGTGACAGTACGCAGTTAGCCAACACGGTCATTAACGACAGTACGCTCACTGCTCAAACGGATTTGCCTCTAGCTGTTATTCCCACTGAAATTACCGGTGATACTATCCAAGTGTTGGATGAATTGGGACGTAATCCGGCTGATATGATCGATGTACCCTATCATCGGGCGGAGGCGATCGGTATGGCCCGCTTCTTCAATCAGGATATCCAAGGCATAGCCGATACAATCCGCTTCAACCAGATTGACTCGCTGTTGCACCTGATCCGTAAGCCTATAGTGTGGAGCGAGGAGAAACAGATATTTGGTGACAGTATCATCGTTCATCTCAACGATACGACTGCCGACTGGGCATTGCTGCCGGTCGGGGGTATGGTAGCCGAACATATCGACGAAGATTTCTATAACCAGCTTTCGGGAAGCATGATCAAGGCTCTTCTTGAAGATAAGGGACTGCGGCATCTCGAAGTCGAGGGTAACGTAGAGGCAATCATTCTGCCGATGGAGAATGATTCGACATATAACCGTATGGTTACTGCCGAGAGCAGTTATCTTACCGTCGATATGGAGAAGGGTGAGATGAAGGAACTCAAGATGTGGCCCGAAGTCACCGGTACCGTAACGCCTATATATCAGGTGAAACGCAGTGAGCAATTCTTGCCTAAATTCAAGTGGTACGAATATCTCCGTCCCCGTCGCGCATGGTACGAGGGGCGATTGCACTGGGACGATGAGTTGGGCGAAGTTCCCGACGAACTTATCCAATATTTCAAATAAGTTACTTAAGAACTACGTGAACGATATTATACGATTATTGCCTGATTCGGTGGCCAACCAGATTGCCGCCGGTGAGGTTATACAGCGTCCGGCATCCGCACTCAAGGAATTGGTGGAGAATGCCGTCGATGCCGGTGCCACGGATATTAGGGTTGTCATAAAGGATGCCGGCAAGACGATGCTCCAGGTCATCGATAACGGCAGCGGTATGAGCGAGAGTGATGCGCGCATGGCATTTGAACGTCATGCCACCTCCAAGATACGCACCGCCGATGACCTTACGCGTCTCCGCACCATGGGATTCCGCGGCGAAGCATTGCCTTCAATCTGCGCTATCTCGGAGGTTGAGGTACGCACCAAAAGAGCAGATGCCCCGATTGGCACTCGCCTTGTCATCGAGGGTTCTCGGGTGATGGTTCAGGAACCGTGTGTATGCGAGAAAGGCACCGTATTTACCGTCCGTAAGCTCTTTTTCAATACACCGGCGCGACGTAAGTTCCTACGCTCCGACAGCGCGGAGCTGGCTGCCATCATGCGTGAGTTTGAACGCCTTGCCTTGGTCAATAATCACCTACACATGTCGATTGACACCGGTACACGACAGTTGGATTTACCCGCCGGCACTCTCCGCCAGCGCATAGATGACATTTGGCGGCAGAACCTCAGTCAGCAGTTGTTGCCCGTAAACGTGGATACCTCTCTTGTCAAGATCGAGGGCTTCGTCTCACGTCCCGAGTATGCGCGCCGCCGCAACGCCTTGCAGTTCCTCATCGTCAATGGCAGAAACATGCGTCATCCGGCGTTTCACAAGGCAATCCTCAATTGTTACAGCAATCTCATCGCCACCGACACGCAGCCCAATTATTTCCTCAAGTTTGAGGTCGATCCCGACTCGATTGATGTCAATATCAGTCCGACCAAGAATGATGTCAAGTTCGAGTACGAGACCGAGATATTCCCGATACTTTCGGCAGCCGTAAAGGCTACCTTGGGACAAAATTCGGCGGTGCCTTCGATTGATTTCAGCGGAGACATCCTTGACATAAAGCCGGTACGTGACGGTGAACCGCTCCATAAACCCTCTATAGGTGGCAAGAGTGGCTATAATCCGTTCAAGACTGCATGGAAGGCTCCCGCTACCGATTCGTCGTGGCAGGAACTCTATAAGTCCTTCATGACCGATAAACCGCCTGTCGAGCCGGATGATCCGACTCTTTTTGGGGATAAATTATCACCTGCTCCGGGTATCTCGGGGATTTCGGTACCAGTTAGTGCAGAAACTGTCGATAAGACGGTGGAAAATGAGGGCGGTGGTAGTGAGATCGCCGAACTTGCCCCTCTCTGCATGCAGGTAGCCGATAAGTATATCATTACGTCAAACCGTGACGGGTTGTTGATAATCGATCAGCACCGGGCGCATGTCAAGATTCTTTTTGAAGAATATATGCGTCGCGCGGAGGGTATGGAGATTGTGTCGCAGAGCATACTGTTTCCCGAGGAGATACGTTTGGACAACGTTCAGCAGTCGGTGTTGCAAGGAATAACGGCTGACTTGGAGAAGTTGGGCATACATCTGGAGTATGTGGAAAATGATGTTTGGCAGATTACATCGTATCCGGCGATGATGAAAAATTCCAATCCGCGCGAGGTAGTATTAAAGATACTTGACTCCATCAGCGAGGATTCGGAGATCTACGGCACGGGTAAGGTTACGCCTGAGAGTGTGGCTCGCAGTGTAGCGCTGATTATGGCGCGAGCCGGTGCCATCCGTCGCGGACAGCGACTCAACACCAAAGAGATGGAGCACATCGTCTCCTCCCTCTTCAGCCTCCCGGAGCCCTCCCGCACCCCCAACGGCAACCCCGTCTACTTCCGCCTCGACGCCGACCAACTCCACTCCATGTTCACATAAATCCTTCATGTTCATATAGTGTAACACCGCCACGTCAAGTTTTCCCTTGACGTGGCGGTGGTGTTGGGGGGTAATACGGTGGGGTATAGCCACCGGAGTTATGAGCGACTGGGTGGGATTAGCGACCGGAGGAGGTGATGCGGGAGAGGAGCTGGGCGTTGAAGGAGTGCTGCGCCATCAGTTCGTCGACGGTGATGTGCATGCGGTAACGCCAGTAGTGACGAGGGTTGGACGGCTCGTTGATCTGTTCCTCGGCGGGGTTCATGCGGCGCAGTTCACCGTCTGTCGACAACCAATCCTGTAACGGAAGAATGCAGAGCATCGAGGGACTCGCCAACTGCAGATCAACAATCTTGTCGCATATCCATGGCTCCGCATACATCGGTGCCTCACCGTGTTCATGCAGAACCTCGTGATAGAACTCATTGGCAGTCTTGTGATCGCTTTCCCACCATCCACGGATACCTGACATATCGTGGGTAGATGTAGTGCAGACCGAGTAATAGGGATAAGAATAGGTATCGCCGAAACGGTGATTGGGATTCTTGGGCATACGCTGGATCTCAAGCGAGAGGATGCGCAAAGTATCCATAACACTCGGCACGCAGTCCGGAATCATACCCAAATCCTCGGCACATGTCAGCATGCGGGTAGCATCCAATAACGGTGGAAGTTTCCAGAGAGCCTTACCCTTCCAGAAGCTGTCATTGCGGTGATAGAAGAAGTCCGTGTACAGGCGGTTGAAATTCCATTTAGCGTAATCCGACAGGATGCGGAACTGATAAGTGTACTGCGCCGTGATACGTGGATGATAATGCCCGCGCTGATAAGGATCCTCGATAAACAACACATCATCTATAAGACCCAAGAGAGCATTGTGGATACGGTTGTTCTTTTCGTTATCCTCCTTGTCGGCAAAATACTCCTCGACCTTAAGCTGAGTGTTTACAAAGTCGTTCAGACGGTAGCGGTCGTGACCGATAGGGGATAGGAACTTCTCCTTAACCTCCTCGGTATATTCACCGAAGAAATCAGGCAACATCCATTCCAAGATCAGCGGGTTGGTCATCAGATCGACATCGATCCAGAAATCATAATTGTTGCGCAACTCTTCCGCTGAGAAGGGAAGAGCCGGGTTGAAGTAACCGAGCAGACCATGCACGGCATCCAGAGGAATCTGCCATATTCTGAAGAAGCCTAAGATATGGTCAATACGGTACGCGTCGAAATACTCCGCCATCTTCTCGAAACGCGATTTCCACCACTTGAAGCCGTCGCGTGCCATCTCGTCCCAGTTGTAAGTCGGGAAGCCCCAGTTCTGACCCAAAACTGAGAAATCATCCGGCGGTGCTCCCGCCTGACAGTCCATGTTGAACAACCTCGGATCAGTCCACGCATCAACGCTGAAACGACTGATGCCGATAGGTATGTCACCCTTGAGTACCACACCCTTGGAATGTGCATAATCACGGGCACTGCGCAGCTGGCTGTCAAGATGATACTGCAGGAAGTAGTAATAGTTGAACGCCTTCTTATGTTTCTTGCGCAATTCGTCTACAGCCCCCTCATCATACGAAGCATACTCACCCCACAGATTATTGTCGGGAGTCTTGTTGAGGTCGCGCAGTACAGACCACGCAGCATAAGGTTTGAGCCAATACTCATTGTTGCGGACGAATGTCTTGTAGCCGTCGGTTTTCTCCAAAGCCTTGAAATGTTCGTCAAACGCCTCATGCAGGTACTCATGCTTGGCATTATTTACCCTCTCGTAATCAACCTCGGGTAACGCATTGAGTTCCTCGCGGAGATTCTCGAAATATTTGCGGCGCTCGGGATCAGACAGTTCCCCGACCTCTTCGAGGCGGAGGAACATCGGGTGCAACGCAAACGTCGAATTAGCCTTATACGGGTAAGAGTCGAGCCATGTGCCGGTCATGGTCGTGTCGTTGATAGGAAGAATCTGGAGAATGTTCTGACCGGTTACAGCACACCAATCCACCATCTCCTTGATGTCGATGAAATCTCCTACGCCGAAATCCTTATCGGTACGTATCGAGAATACGGGTATAGCGGTGCCCGCACCCTTCCATAAAGAGGAAGTGTTTAGCAACCTGATACCGTCAATCACGATCTGCTGACGCGGATAGGACTGACTGATGCCGTAAATACGGTTGGCACCGTCCTCCCATGCCACAACCTCCTTGGTATCCTTCTTACGGATGATAAACTTATACTCAAAAGGAGTGTTGAGAGCTTCGAGGGGAAGGTTGATGGTCCACGTGGGGAAGAGGGCATCATTGAGACTCAACGCACGACCGGTATTCCAGTTACCGAGCAGGTCGGTGTTACCGGATATAGCAACCTCCTCGTCCGGACGCACCATCGGTGCATCTACACGTATCATGAGCGTATCCGGGAGGGACGGCAGCGGATTATCACGATGCTCGCGGCGAAGGATACCGTCGGTAAAAGCCGACGAGTAGAACGGCTTATCAACCGGCAGATCATGCCACGAATCGAAAATAG
>CAZAWP010000081.1:0-8982 GCA_964488855.1 uncultured Sangeribacter sp. | reverse complement strand
GGTTCTAAATCCACGTAGAGTATCAGGTACAGCCATGTGTTAATTAATTAGAATATAAATTAAGTAGGGCAATAGATATGAAGTTGTTAAATTCTTGTTTAATGTTGCGTCCAGCAGATAGGGTGAATCCTTCAACCCATCCATATCATGAAGTCCGATAGCCGTTTGCCAAGCATCAGCTTTCTCTTTCTGTCTCGGTTCTCCGTGAACTATGTATTCATCACATTCGCTCATTAGGTTTTAATTGAGGTAAGGGTGCGCAAAATGTTTTGTTTACTACACGGTCTCGCATCAGCTTCATATCGGTAAAATTACGGCAAATATTCTGCACAATTTCCAAATAATTATCTGAGCCATCCTCTTTCTGATAATAATATGGCTTTATAGAAACGCAGTTTCTATGCTCGAATAATGTATTTAGTAGCGTCCTATCGGAATTACCACAGGAATGCCCCATTATACACACCTGATATGGCGCAGACTCAATAAATTTCAACAAGTTTCGATAATTGCTTGATTCTAAATACTTAATCGATTTGATATTTTTTAGGCTCTCTTTATCCGTCTGTTTCAGTAATTCTTTGTAATCATCATCAAGCTCATCGCCGTATCCAAATATAATACAACTGGGAGTATTTAGATTGCCATGAATATGATTCACCGTTGAAATCTTTGCCGTTCCATATTTATCTGCAACAGTTGTATAATTAAAATTGAGGAGTAAGATATTCTCAGGTAGAATTAAATCTTTCAAATGATCTTCTTTAATTTTTCCAGATTTAGCATCTTGCAGTAGCTCATTAAGTTCTTGTGAATCAAAATATATATCAGAGTCTTCAAGCCCATAACGACTCAGTATAGTCTTGTATTCATTATTCGCATGATGAATAAGATAATCTACATAATCGTTATATGAGGAAAGTTGGGAAATACTTATATCATTTTTACATATATTGCCATAAATTTGCTGATGTATTCGTTTATCGCAATTTATACCATTAATTGTTAAGGTATTAAGATATTCTACCAACAGTTCCTGAACGTGATACAAATGGCTATTTAACTCCGAAACTGTATAGTTACAATCTTCTGGCTTTAATACAACATCACGTAATAAGTCATAATATTCACGTTCAATATCCACCCAACCCTTGGTTTTGATAGCTTTACAAATTCTCTCAAAAAAAGTGCTATTTATTTTAAAGTCACAAACGTCTTTATCATTTATGACCATATTAACTAAATCAATATTTGGATATGGTTTCAAAGAACATTGATAATGGAAGGACCAGACAAGATACCATCCCGCCAGACCAACATTCTCTTTTAGAACGAAAGAGCAAAAAAAATCCTGTTCTACTTTTTTAGAACTAGTACGCAGCTTTTGACCCCATTTATCCCAATACCAGTTTATAAAATCCTCATATCTGGTTGAGAGACCATGAGCTAAGTCAAAGCCATTGCCGATTAATACAATTCTATTCATGTATTTCTTTACTGGATAAATTGTGCTTTGAAAAGAATGCTTCTAATGAACTATCAGCATCAGGAATATTAGATATTCCGATTTCCATGGCATTCCAATGGAATCTATTATCACACACGGCATTGAGCTCGGTAATATCCATTGAAATTACCGATTTCAATTGTGAAATCTCTTTATGCAGTATCTTCAATACTTTCTTAACATTAGGAGACGTTGAAGTTATAATAGGATTTGAATTTCCACTCCTCAATAGATTCATTTTATCAGTACTTATAGCCATAGGTAAATAAATACAATTGCGAGATAATTCATCCAGTTGAGATATTTCTGTAGAAAAAAGTCTTGCTATTAAGCCACTTATTATACGCGATTTATTTGTGGATATAAACGTATTGTAATCCAATGATCGAAGAGATGGTGCTATTTGACTAATAACACTAGATAGCTGGCTTAGCAGGTTATTCGGTACAAGATCTGTTTTATTCAAAAGCTTAGAAATATTCGTGTCCGCAATTTGTAGCTGTCCATAAATAAATGCCAATTGAGAAAACAAAAACTGTTCAAAGTCTTTTTTTACTTGAATAAAACGATATATTTCAGTTGCCAATAATACTAATATACTTGCGAACGCACCAGAGAAACAGGTAAATAAAAAATTATTAGAAATGTAACTTGAATTAGTAGACCAAAAACCTATCTCCATATTTATGGAGATTATGTATGTTATCCCTATAAAAATAACACAAAGGATAGCTAAAAAAATTATGGTTCGTTTTAACTGTGACATACTTACGGTTCTGCTGCGATTGAAACAGTATCATTGTCGTCTATTGAGTACGGTCTTACGCTGTACTCATCAAATAAATCATCAATATCGTATCCTCCGCATACTATAAATTCGCGGAGCAATTTGTCGGCTTTCGCTGTAACTTGGAAAGGTGGTACAGGTCTTCCGCCATTGAGATATTGGAGAAAGTCACGCGCTTTTATCTTATTGAGTGTGGCTATAAGTTCGTTATAATGGCCTCCCTGATTGAGGTTGTTTTCAGGAAGATGCAGGGCAATGATTTCACGAAGTTTATCTTCGTCAACTCCAAAGGTTTCTGCAAAACGATGAATCTGGTCGTTCTTGGCGGATGCTTTATAGTCCTCGATATAATCGGAAAGCGATTTATCGGGGTCAATGTCTTCACGGTTTACACGCCCTTGCTGTATGTCATTCAGGAATATGTTCGCATATTTCTGATCTTCGGCGCTTAGATGAGCGAAAGAACTGTGAAGTTCTTTATCGACAGCGTCAATAACCTCTTTTTCTTCATCGTTGTAGAAAGATTCAAGATACTTCTGAAAACGACTGTTCATATAGGCGGAGTCAATATGCTCTGTGTCTATTTCGACAAGGTAAGACTCAATTTCGTAAGGCACTTCTTCTTCAGAACCGGTGCGCGGATCGGAAGAAGAACTTTGATGCAACTCCTTGTAACGCTGAGCGAGAGTCAGATAAGTGGCTTCATCAAAGGCAATGGTGGCAACTCGCTTCTTGCCCTCGTCGTCGGTCCACTTGTACCGTTTCTTAGACCATACGAAGCCTTGCATTTTTGCGGCATCGAGAGCAGCGTTTAGGAGACGCCATTCGCTGGCGAAACGCGCGCGGACCGGTGTCTCAACAGGAAGTTGAGAGAAATCCTCGATGTGTGCCCTATCGAACATGTATTTTATTTCTTCAAAGTGGTGGTTCATCGAGCCGATGTTATGACCAATCTTTGAAACAAATACACCATCGGGCTTGCCGTGAGCATAAGTCTCAAAGGCAATTTCGATATTGCGCTCCATTTTGTGCGGTCGGCGGTAATAGCGGATAATGCCGAACCGCTTATCGTGTCCGAACAGGCGGTTGGTACGAGAGAAGGCTTGGATAAGACCCTCGTATGCAAGCATTTTATCGACATATAGCGTGTTGACCCATTTTGAATCGAAGCCGGTAAGCATTTGGTCTACCACAATCATTATATCGAGCTGCTTGTCGCGTCCGATACGTTGGTACGGCTTTTTGTGAGCCATGCGTCGGGCAACGTCTTTCTTGAAGAACTGCCAGTTGGCAATACCAAATTCAACGCCAAAGAAGCGAGCGTAATCTTCGAGGATTTCGACGAGTCCTTCTTCCTTTACCATAGCTCGATTGGTTCCGTTGTTGTCAATAGAGGGGTCGAAGATTGCGGTGCATTTCAGATGTGGAGCTTTGGCTTTAAGCAAACGGTAATATTCAATCGCTTCAGGGATTGAGCTCGTTGCGAGAATGGCGTGAAACTTTCCGCCTGCGCTAAGCACCGGGAAGTTATCTATAATATCTTCAACGACTTTCTCGCGGTGTTCGGGGCGACGATATTGTGAGTTGGGCAGCAAATCCTCCACGCCGTCGGGAAAACGCCCTGTCATGGGGTCTCTTTGGTTGCTGAGCATTGGCAAAGCCATAATGCGGTCATAGACCTCTTTCTTTGCAGGATCGGCAAATATTTCTTCGAGAGTTTCTGCCTTAGCTTCGGCAAGTGCGACGGCAACGCGCACATCACGGTCTTTCATCGTCAGCACTTTGTATGGGTCGAAGCCCAATACATTGTGGTCGCGGATTCCGTCGGCAATGGAATAAAGGTGCAGTCGCTCACCAAACAGGTCTTTGGTGGTCATGCCGTTCACGCTGTTTTCATCATCTATCGGAGTGCCTGTAAAGCCGAAGTATAGGGCGCCGGGGAAGTTCTGCTTTATACCTGCGAGAGTTTCCCCGAAAGTCGAGCGGTGGCACTCATCGATGATAAACACAATGCGCTTTTCCCTGATTTTGTCAAGACGCTGCTTGGCAAAACCTCCTTCTTCGCCGCGCTTCTTGTCAAAGACAAGTCCCATTTTCTGAATGGAGGTGACGATAAGGCGCATATTCGGGGCGTTGCTTTCAAGTTTATTGACGAGGATTTCGGTGTTTTCTGTCCCCTCTACATTGTCGGAGTCACCTGCAAATCCCTGATATTCTTCGAGGCTTTGGGTGCCGAGCTCTATTCTATCCATAAGGAATACGACCTTGTCGGCGTCGCCCGACTGGGCGATAAGTTGAGCCGACTTAAAGGAGGTCATGGTCTTGCCCGACCCGGTGGTGTGCCACACGAAACCGCCATAGATGGTTTTATCCTCCCAGTGGGTTTTCGCTACCTTTGTGCTTATTGCGTTGGCGGCATAATATTGATAGCTACGCATAACTTTCAAGACACCGTCCTTGCTGTCGGGCACGGTATAGAAGCCTATCAATTGATGAGCCATAGGGATAGAGAGGAGATAGCGCACTATATCCTCCCAATTGTTGATAGGCTCGTTATAGAAGTCAGCCCAATGGAAGAAGAAGTTTTTATTGAAGGTGCCCTCCGGGCCGGGGTTGGCGAAGTATAGGGATTCTTCGGGATTCATAGCCACGAAGATTTGCACCAGCGAGAACAGCCCGCGGGCGAAGATACCCTCACGGGCATATTTCTCAATCTGATTTGAGGCTTGGCTAACGTCCACGCCGCTTTTCTTCAATTCGAGATGGATAACTGGCATACCGTTGATGAGCAGCATGAGGTCGCCTCGACGATTATTGAGAAGTGGTGAAGCAGTTGGGAATTTAGGTTGCTGAACAATCTGATAGCGGCTGTCGCCGGCGGCAATCTCCTTGCGGTCGTAGATTTTCAGTGTTATCTCCTTGCCGAAGTTTTCCACATCGTTGGGATTGTCGCGGCGAATGGAGGTTGTACCACCGTTTATAAACTCGTTGAGAGCAAGCGGAGTCTTGAGGTTATTGATGTTGTCTATAACCTGCTGCATCTCGGTTTCGGTCAACGGATAATTGCCAAGACGTACCGACTGGCGGTTATTCTCAAAGAGGATATTCGCCCAGTTCTGTATAAGTTCTTTTTCCGTAGGATTGACAATAACTTCGTCTTCCCACCCATATTGTTGAAGCAGCCTGATTACAGCGGCTTCAAACTGAGGCTCAGAGTTAAAAGATTGGTGGCTCATAATTCAGTAGTATTAACGAACATCTTGTCAAGACAAGCCTTTTTTATATTACGAAGTTTAGCGAGCTTCTGACGTTTAGCAGAGATAAGCTCATCGAGATTGCGGAAATATTCACCGATAGCCTTCTGCTCCGCAATTAGGTCAGGAATAAAAATTGTAATCTCAGAGAGGCTTTTAGATTGAATATGCTTTACTGTTGTTCCTGTAACGCGTTCAATAATCTGTGACTTATTAAGAGTAATATTTAGCGCACAAAAATGAGGATCGAAATTCTCATTAACAGTTAGTATATTTATTCCTCCCCCTAAGATAACATCCGGGATAGTTAAAGCGCAACAACGACCAAGTCCGGTCGGAGTAACATCTGAATCCGGGAATAATAAATCGTGATCGGATGAGACGCAGTAAGCAGCTAAATCCGTAGAGGTATTAACAGAGAAAATAAATTCGTTTTCGGAAAATAATTGACCATAATGCAAGCATTTATTTTTTCCATTATGGACAATATTTTCCTTTGACAAAGACTGTCCTTTACGCCATTCTCCGATTTGATATAGCTGATATGAACGCCACTCCCCCTCAAAGCCGGCGAAGCGTATTTCGGGAGTGGTGGTGCCGGGACGAGGGAACATCTTTTGGAGCGATGCAAGTTTCATCTTCTCCAAACGTCCAATCTCACGCTCAACCTCACTTGTCAGCTCATCTATCTGCTTAAAATACACCCCTATTTCACGCTGCTCATTTTTATCAGAAGGAATTGCAATAGATACTTCGTTGAGATTTTTAGAATTGATGTGCTTTACGGTTGTACCTGTTATACGTTCGATAATTTGAGATTTATTACGAACCACATTGAGTGCAATATAATGTGGATAATAATTATCATGGAGACTTAATATGTTGATTCCTGTGCCTAATATAACTCCTGATTCTTGAAGCGCACAACACCGTCCTAACCCATTTGGAGTAACATCCGAATCAGGAAAGAGTAGTTCATTCCCATTTGAAGTTTTAACGGCATCTATCTCAGTTGAAGAGAATATTTTACTTATTAATTCCAAGTAAGAAAACAATTCTCCATAATGAATACATGGAGTACCTTGATTACTTATATTCGTTTTGGAAAGGGGTTGCCCTTTTGACCAAGTACCTATATTATGAAGATATTTTAGACTTAATGTATCTTCAAAGCCTTTGAAGCGAAGCTGTGGGGTTGGAGATTTACTCATGGCGTAGAAGTTTTTGGAACTCACGAAGTCCGGCGATGTCTTTGTCGGAGCCGGTGAGGTTGTCAATAAGAGTAGCAAGCGACTGCTCGGCTGAGTTGATATTGGAGTCAATATCAACAAGAGTTTCGGAGTATTTCGAAGCAAGCGCAGTGAGTGAATCGGCGAAACGGTCGATTAGGTTTTGTGCCACATTGCGCAGATCGTCGGCGAGAGGTGTTATCCATTTAGCTACGAGTATTTGTTGGATTTCAGCAATAGATAAGTTGTTAATTGTTTCTATTGTTGAGTCTAATAATTCAGACTCTTTAATCTTTATAGAGTCTTTAATCTCTTTTTCTTTTTCAAGGAGATTTAAAGCTTTGCTTAATTTATCCTCAAGCGAATCCTCTTGGAAAAGAACAGTTGACTGCAAATGCGCAATGCGCTTATTTACAGCTGTTTTTCCAACAGTACCGTCTTGAGCTCTCTCCATAGAATCCCAATCAGCGACACCTTTATGTATGGATATAAAATCTAATTTTTCGTTTTTCTTTGCTTTTGAGTCCAGTAGGAGACAATAGTTTTTTAGAGTTTCAATCTCTGGGGTAGATACTTGCTTTCTGTAAGAGATAACTTTTTCTTTTAGCGGAGTCTTATTGAATTTTGTATTATCATCATTTAGATAAGAGCCACATAATTCTTCCTCACTCATTGAAGAAATAATTTCTTCTAAAGAGGATGAGACTTCAGCAAGTTGCTCGTATAAGACTTCAACCGTTTTGAAAAGTTCAGACATGAGATTTTTTTGAATTAAATCAAAGGGGATAATTCTGCCAACCCATCCGTTCTGCACTTCTTTTTCTTCCCCATCTTTCTTTTTGATTACCATATTAGGGTCTACCACATTTGCGGCTTTTATTCCCTCTGATTGTAATACTTCAAGGTCACCGCCAATAATAGACCATTTATCAGAAAGTGATTGATATGCTTCGTAGGAGTCGATAAGAGAAAATGGTGCAAGGACCTCAAAAAGATAGTCGGTAATATTATTGAGCCCAAGATTGGGATTTAGAGACTTTACCTCTTCATCATTATCAAGGACAGCAATAATATTATTATAGAGTATATCAGAAATAGGAGAAATAGCAGTGCTGAACTGCGAAGCAAATGAGTGCACTTCGCTGTTGTTGCAGATAACTTTCTTAACATCTTCGGGCGAAGGGATAAGACGACTGTAACCGTCGCCCGCGTCCTCGAAAAGTTCAGAGCGGAGCGAGGGGAACGCAGCCCACATAGGCGCAAATACGTCAAGTTCGCTGTTCGGTATACCTCCAAACATAGTAGCATAAATATCCCATTGCTCATCAGCCTCTGCTGAATTAACATAGCGAGGGATATTGAGGTTATAGTCGTTCTGACGGATCAGCTCACGGCTGACAAGGCGCGAGAATTTCGGAATTTCAAGTCGGAGGGTAACGGCATCCACTATTTTGCGGATGTCGCGGGCGCGAAGCTGATTGTTCTTGCCAACTTTCATGAATCCCTTTGAAGCGTCCACAAAAAGAACATCGTCGCGGTCGCGCTTCTGACGAAGCACCATTACGATAGTCGGGATGCCTGTGCCAAAAAAGATGTTGGCAGGTAGACCGATAATAGCGTCGATGTTGTTTTTCTCAATTAAGTTGCGACGAATTTCCTCCTCTGAGCCTCCGCGGAAAAGTACACCGTGAGGCAGGACGATAGTCATAATGCCTTCGGGCTTGACGTGGTAAAGGTCATGGAGAAGGAAAGCATAATCAGCGGTTCCTTTCGGCGCAACGCCATATTGATTGTATCGAGGGTCAGATTTGGTTTCTTCTTTGGGAGTCCACTCCTGAGAATACGGAGGGTTACTTACCACTGCATCGCAGTAGAGTGGTTTGTAAGTTGCCATAGGGTCGGACTCATCGAAGAACGGCCAGTCTTCTTCGAGAGTGTCGCCATTGCGGACAAAGATATTGTCAGGGTGTATGCCGCGCATTACGAGGTTCATTCTCGTAAGGTTGTAAGTAGCCTCCTTTAATTCCTGCGCGAAGTAGGTAATTTTATCCCTCGAAAGATACTTGCTAACGCTGCGACCTATGTTGAGAAGCAAAGAGCCGGAGCCGCTTGTGGGATCGTATATAGTAATCTCGCTTTTGCCCCGCAGATGGTGAGCCACAATCTCCGACATCATCAGCGCAACCTCATGAGGCGTATAAAACT
>CAZAWP010000080.1:0-9013 GCA_964488855.1 uncultured Sangeribacter sp. | reverse complement strand
CGCCCGCGATGTCTTTGCCGACATCTTCGAGTTCATCATCGACAGAGAATACTAAGTTAGGTAATAAGGCAGAGTGATGAAGGAATAAGTGAACTGACACGCAAACTAAAAACTTAAACACTAAATCACTACACACTAAAAACCAAACACTAAAAACTAAAATAATGCTCAAAAGCTGTATGGTGCCCGGTATCATCGAGGCGGGATGTGACGAGGCGGGACGCGGATGCCTGTGCGGTCCGGTGAGTTGTGCCGCAGTCATACTTCCTCCCCATTACCACAACGAACAGCTTAACGACTCCAAGCAACTGACCGCAGCGCAGCGCGAGGCGTTACGCGAGGTCATCGAGCGTGATGCCGTGGCGTGGGCAGTCGTGATGGTCGATGCCGAAGAGATTGACCGCATCAACATACTCCGGGCTTCGATCGAGGGAATGTGCCGTGCGCTCGACAGCCTGAAAGTCCGCCCTGCCCACATCCTCGTAGACGGTAACCGTTTCCGCCCCTATAATGATCCGACCACTCGCATGGATATAGCCGTGGATACCGTCGTCAAAGGGGACGGCAAATATATGAGTATCGCGGCAGCCTCCATATTGGCGAAGACACACCGCGATGAACTGATGACGGAATATGCACGTAAATACCCCGGTTACGGTTGGGAGAAGAATGCCGGCTACCCGACAAAAGCCCACCGCAAGGCGATCGCCGAATTAGGGGTTACCCCCATTCACCGCAAGACTTTTAAGCTGCTAAAGGATTAGGATAGTACCCCCGCAAGATTAGCCAACTACTATGGTATATAAAAATGTGAGTATCAGAAGCGCGTGCAGGTCAGCACCGAATTGGCGTTCTTGAGAATCATCTCCTTGCGGTCAAGGCGCACAATATCGTAAGTGGCGTTAGGGTCGTCGATACCCCAGTCACGAAGAACCTTTATTTTGTCGGGAGTATCCACGTATGGGAACCGCACAGAGACCTTGTCGGCTTTCTTGTCGTAGACGATTTCGCCCGTCGAACCCCAATACGGCTCGGGTATAAGATTGATGATACCCAAGTTTATACCCAAATATTTACCCTCGGGAGTGACCTCGACCATTTGATCTGTATCACCGTCAAAATCGCGCATCTCGAACTTTACGACATGCCAGTAACCGTCGAGGTCGCCGTTAAACGGCACCATGTGGCAATTCTGACATACAACAGCTGTCAGAATCAGCAGTAAGTAAATATATGCAGTTCTGAATATTTTCATAATTAAGCTACCGATAAAAATTAAGGGACCGATAATAAGATTAAGCTACCGTTAAAAGTTGCTTTTAAGCAATTAAGCTACCGATAAAGGGTTATTTACCGAAAAGGAGACCGGTCTTGGCAATGGTGATTGAGGTACCGAAACTGCGACCGATAAGGGAACCGGCATCCATGCCGAATCCCAATTTACCTTCCCAGCCGCGTGCCCACGACGGTGTGTACTTGACCTGCGCCAGAAGATTGAAGTTGGACTTGACGCGGTTAAAAGGCATCTCGTAGGTACCCCATGAGCGCGTGTACGACAGCATCACCTTATAACCTAATTCATCTAAAGGCTGACCCTTGAAACTGAAATGATGGGCAGTGATGCGCGTGGAGAGGAAAAGCATACGGTGGTCGGGATTATAGATAGGGGAGATGATAAGGGGGTTACCGATACACATACCCCAGTTTTCCCAGCCGTTATAGATATAATGGTTATAATAGTTGTCGCGACCGCTCGCCTGAATGTTGAGCTCCGGAGTATGATCCCAGTAGGCCGGTCCGGATTGATCCTTCATGTAGAGGTACTCGTAGACCGCCTCATTTACGAAACGGTTTTTAGGGAACTTCGCCTGCAGACCGTAGAGACCATCCTTCCACGGAAACTCTATCCATAACATCGAATGGTCCTCAAAGAAATGTTCGTAGTAGAAGCGTACGCTCCAATCCTTGTCGCGCGGCTTCCATGCCAATGAGAAATTCCAGCTGCCTAATACATTTCCCTCGATATTCACCTGTTCGCCGGTCGGTGTGCCTTCCCCTCCCTTGACCGGGATAAGTGCCTTGAGGAATGCCTTCAGTCCATGCGGCATGGCTAATTTCACACCGTCAGTGTAGCTGTCACCGCCGAACTGTGTAGCCATCTCCAGACCCATCTCATATTCGAGAGGGAATTTCTTAGTATTACCGATACGGAGGAACAGTGCCTTGGAATGATACAGGGTGTTGAGGCAGTATGTAGTATCCGGATTAGCCCATTTCTTGACCCAGTTGTTTTCGGTAAACTTGCCGAAGGCTATGTAACCCTTGATGCCGAGGAATCCCTTGGTGCCCCATACGTCGGCATAGTCGAAGATACCGGCACGCACCTGCGGGATGGGGTGGGCATTGCCCGAGTAGAGCAGATTACCCGATGCAAGGTCATGGTCGCTCATAAATCCTTCCATTTCCTTGGCACCTATCATCAGGTCGAGACAGCGGTACTTTGCCTCGGCATAGAGCTGCTGCACGAAGAACACCGATGAGTACCGTGCGCCCAAGGCGAGGTCTACACCCGCCCCCCACGAGAAGCGCTTGCTCTCGTCGAGTCTCTTTATCACCGAGCCGCGGAGCAGGGCGTTATTCTTCTTGATAGAAGACATGCCGTACTGATTGTTGGCGATCCAGAAAGGGGTATGGCTGCCTCCGGCGAAACTCATGTTGATTTCACCACGATATACGATAGAATCGTTCCAGCGCGCTACCGCCGTATTACCGCCGAGAAATCCGGCGACAAGTGCAAGTAATATATAGTAAAATCGTCTCACGTCAGTTGCAATATGGCTAAGTTTTAGCTATTAATTAAATCTCAATAGTTACTTATCATCCGCTAATATACAAACTATTTGTAATTCTGACCACTACTTATTACCTAAAAATTTATATTTTTGTAGATTGTTACCAAGCCTTACAGCCTGAAGATGACTTTACAGGCTGTAGGGTGCCGGATGTAACAGTCACGTACTCAGCACACACTACGACTATATATGAAGATAACGCATATCCTGATAATGGCGGCAATGGCGGCATCGGGCACCGTGAGTGCCCAGGTGTCGGCATCGCAGGAACGGTTTTCTCCCTTGGCGGAGGGGCAGATGGAGCGCGCCCGTATCATGCTCGCCGAGAAGAACTATCTCGGTGCTATCGACCAGATTACCATGGCGGAGGGATTTCATACACCTCTCAGCGACACGCAGCGTCGTGAGGCTGCATATATACTGAGCATGGCTGCCTATGCACGGGGTACGGAGAACTGTGTGGATCTCCTGGCGGAGTTCGAGAAGAAATACCCTGACTCACCGGCAGCCTTGGGTGTGCGTCTCACGATGGGTGACTATTATTTCTTTGAGCACCGCTGGGGCGAGGCTCTCGAGGTCTACCGCAGTGTCAGTCCCTCGCGCCTTAATACTGATCGCCGTGCGCTATACTCGTACCGCAGCATGTTGTGTGCCATCAAGACGGGCAACTACGACCTCGCCCGTACATACCTCACCAATATATCGGGTATGGCAGCCTATCGCGATGCAACTCTTTTCTACAGTGCCTATCTCGACTATGCTGCCGGCGATTATACTAAGGCATATAATGGTTTCTCAAAAGTACCTGCCGGTATCAACGGCCTCGATGCGGGGTATTACATGACGCAGATAGAGTTCATGCGCGGTCAGTACAGCGATGTCATCGACCACGGCAGATCCTTGCTCCGCCATAATCCGGTACCCGAGTTGGCCGCCGAAATCAACCGCATCATCGGTCTGTCGTATTTCAAGCAGGACAATCTGAGCGTGGCGCGCACATACCTCGAGGCATCCGTGTCACCGTACGCCGGCGAGACACCGAGCGATGTGATATATGCCCTCGGCGTCTGCGACTACAATGACGGCAACTATGAGGGGTGCATGGAGCGTATGGACTCCTTGACCGGTCTCAATAACGCCATCAGCCAGAGTGCGTGGCTATATTACGGACAGGCGGCTGTGGCTATGGGTAACCGTAATGCCGCGTTGCCGGCTTTCGAGAAAGCGGTAAAAATGGGATTTGACCGCAATGTCAGCGAAATCGCCCATTACAACTATGTGGCGGCGATTCTTGACGGCGGCTCGATGCCTTTCGCCTCAAGCGTCGGGATGCTTGAGGATTTCCTGGCAGCGTATCCCCATTCACAATACGCGCCTAAGGTGGAGCAGAGCCTCGCAACTGCCTATTATAACGAACGTAACTATGCCAAGGCACTCAAGAGTATAAATGCCATCGCCCGACCCGGTGCCGATGTACTGAGCGCCAAGCAGAAAATCCTGTATCAGTTGGGTATCGAGGCGCTGACCAACGGTCATGCCGCCGAGGCTGCAAAATATTTCACCGGTGCCATAGATCTCAAGAAGTACAGTGCCGAGATCGCCCTCGAATCACGGCTATGGCTCGGTGATGCACGATATGCCTTGGGCGAATACGGCAAGGCTGCCTCCGAATATCAGACTTTCATCAAAGGTAGCAAGCCAAGTGCCAATCACACATTGGCTCTCTACGATTTGGCTTATGCCCGGTATATGTCAGAGCGCTACAGCGATGCCGTGGCAGATTTCAAGAAGGCTCTCGCCGCGTCTCCTGCACTCCCCGCATCTTTGGCGACGGATGCACGGATGCGTCTCGCCGACTGTCTGTATTACACCGGCAACTATAGCGAGGCGCGCGGATACTATGCACAGTCTACGGCGGATGCCACCGACGGTGACTATGCCGCCTACCGTCATGCCGTGATGACAGGTCTGACAGGTAACGTGGAGGAGAAACTTAAGGAGTTACGCGCCTTCGAACTCAAATATCCCGATTCACGATGGCTGGCGGACGTGCTTTTGGAAAAAGCCCTGACCTATCAGGGTCAGAACCGCAACAAGGAGGCTGAGGAGACGTTCCGCAAGTTGTCGCAGACTCATCCCGAATCGGGACAGGCACGCAAGGCGCTCCTTAACTTGGCTTTGCAGCAGTCACGTACCGGCAAACGGGCAGAGAGTGCCCTGACTTACCGCGAGGTTATAACGCGCTGGCCTTCGAGCGAGGAGGCGCGCATCGCCCACGATGACCTCCGCTCTTATTATGCCGGCACCGGTCAGTTGGCGGAATATGCCAACTTCCTGCGTGGTATAGAAGGCGCGCCGAGACTCGACGTCGCCGAGATGGAGCGCCTCGCCTTCGACGGTGCCGAGGAGGCATACGTGCGCGACCAGAAAAACATCCGTCTCCTTGAGGAGTACGTCGCCAACTACCCCGAGGGTCAATTCCTCGCCCCCGCTCTCCTCGATCTTGCCAACGGCTACGAAGCGTCTGACCGTAACGCCAAGGCTGTCGAGACTCTCACCACGCTCATAGAGAAACGTCCCCATTCCGCGCAGTATGCCGAGGCTCTCCTCCTCAAAGCCGAAATTCTGGAGCGTAATTTTCCCAACAACCGTGATGAGGCATGCCGCACCTACATGCTGTTGGAGCGTGCCGGTTCGCAGGATTTCCTACCCACTGCCTACATGGGTATAGCGCGTACGGTATCCGATCCCGCCCTCAGTGCGCAGTATGCACGCAAGGCGCGTAATTCCGGAGGTCTCTCTGCCGAGGAAGCGGGTGAGGCTGCCCTTATCGAGGCGGATGCACACCTCAAGCAGGGTAATGATGGCGAGGCTATCGCCGTCTATAGGGAATTGGCTGCCACTCCCTCGGCGATTGCCGGTGCCAAGGCTGCCGTCGAACTCGGGCAGTATTACCTCAACAAGCGTAAGTATAAGGAGGCAGAGGAAGTGCTCACTGACTTCACCGATCAGGGTACTCCTCACCAGTATTGGCTGGCGCGCGGTTTCATAGCCCTTGCCGACGCCTACAAAGGTCAGGGTAAGACCGCACTCGCCAAGGAATACCTCACCGGTCTGCGCAGCAATTATCCCGGTAAGGAAAAGGATATCCTCAACATGATTTCAACACGCCTGGCTACTTGGAAGTAAAGGATAGTAATCGGCGCCTTAACAGAAACCTGTCATGAAAATATATATAAATAGAGAAGTAGTAAAGAGTGCACCAAAGGGTCTGGCGAGCTTAATGCTCCTCACGGTATTGGCATTTGGCAACGCCGAGGGTATGGCCCAATATGACCAGACCATCAATGTAGAGGGTCGTTACCTTCCGGAGGTGGTGCGCATGGACCGTATCAACACCTATCCCGGCGTAAAGAAATTTACCCTCGAAAATTCGGGATTACCCTTTTCGCTGCAGGGTGTCCCTACCGATTTCACTCCCGTAGGATTGACGATGCCGGCGACAGGTTGGAACTCCACGCGTCACCTTGACGACAGCCGCGGCTATCTCGATTTAGGGTTGGGAAGCTGGCTGACTTCGACACTCTCTGCCGGGTATCGCTTCCTTGACCTCAAGAATGCATACGCCGGTGTGACGCTCCAGCATAACTCGACTTCACTATATCGCCCGGAGGATAACAAAGGTATAGACAACGGCACCATTAAGCGCTACGACGAAAAAATCGGTCTCTACGGCAGTATGCGCCTCGGTGAAGCAGGATGGCTCTCCGGTACTCTCGATTACCATATCGGTAATTTCAACTATTATGGTTATCACCCCTATCTGATTCCGGATTTACCGGTTCCCGACAGAGATGATCCATATTCGTATGCAATCCCTAATCAGACTCTCAACGAGATTGGTGCTCGTGTAAACTGGCTCAGCAACCAGCGGGGCAAACTCGCCGGCTCTGCAACTCTTGGTTACCATTACTTCGGCTTCCGTCGCTACTACCTGCCGGTCACTGAGGATTTCTCCCCTATGTTTTTAATGTCGGACATAGAGGGATACAAGCCTTCGCGCGAGTCGCATGTATATCTTGACGGCGGCCTGAGTTACCGTATATCTGCGGCGCACGAGGTGGATTTGGGTGTAAACATCAATGTAGTCGGTTATTCCAACAATGGCATTTCAGATGCCGAGGATATGACCCCCGACACTTACGGTCTCGTCACACTCTCACCCGCATACCGTTTCGCGCACAATCATTTTAACTTCGCCGTAGGTCTCAACCTCGACATCGCCGCCAAGGCGGGATTGGTTAATTACCGATACTCCACTCTCCATGTAAGTCCGATTCTAAAGGTGGAGTATAACGGCAACGGTGCCGGGCTATACCTGCATCTCAACGGTGGCTCGCGCCTGCATACCCTCGCCGGTGAATATGAGCGTAATTATTACTGTGAGCCCAATCTATATAACACCACTCCCGAGTTTACTCCCCTCGAAGGTAGCCTCGGACTCAATGTCGGACCATTCAGCGGTTTCCGCGCCGGTGTCCACTTCGATTTCCGGTTCACCCAACATCAGTACACCGGCGGATGGTACACGGCTATGCTCAGCTATGACACCTATCCGATGCCGGGCATAAATATAGATTCCCGTACCGAGGAATGCCTCTATATGACCGATAACACTTATTCTATACACGGTTTTTCATTAGGCGGTGACGTGGAGTGGGATATAAACCGCTTCGTCAAGCTCAACGCTTCGGTGGCCTACCAGCCGCAGAATGGCGAGACCGGATACTTCAACGGCTATGACCGTCCGCGGTGGTTGCTCGATGCAGCTGCCACAGTGTCTCCGGTCGAACGCCTCAAGATAAAGTTGGGTTACAATTACCGTGGAGTGCGTCAGATATGGGTAAATACCGCGGTCAATGACGGCACGGGTTTTTGGGGTACTTCGCTCGAAGGGATGCGTCTGCCTGACCTCACGATACTCAACTTGGGCGCGTCGTGGTCGTTTAGCACGAAGTTTGACGTATGGCTGCAGGGCGACAACCTCCTCAACCGTCATGACGTGACGCTGCCGATGCTCTATCAGCCGGGGATAACCGTCACCGCCGGCTTGGCATGGCGCTTCTGAAACACTTTTGCCTCATCAGTTGTTTTCATTTTGTGGGAGTGTCAAAGGCTCCCGGTCTTAAACGCTTAGGAAATGGAACACGAAATACTTACTTTGCAATATCTCAATGAGGATGACAAGGCGTACGGGCTTGCCGGCATGGCGATCTCGTTAGGGGCGCTTGATGCTCTCGACCGGGTCATCGAGGTGTCGTTGGATGCCGAGGGTCCGATGGTGACTTTCTCGCATGCCTATTATTACTCCGGCAACCAGTCGGTTTCACCCAAGGCTACGTGGAATAACATGCTGCATAATTACTACATCACCTCGGCGATGGTGCTGGCCAATGTGTTGTCGCGTTCGCTGGTGCGTCTGCATTCAAATGTAGATTCCGAAATCCTTGAGGCACTCCATGACGGTATAGTGGAGGAGGGGCGCAATGAGATGTCGCTTGAGGATGATGAGATCGAAAACCTCTACGGCAGGACACTGACCTCGATGCGCCGCATCTTCAACAATCCACGGGTCCACCCCGCCGTCGAGGAACTCGCCGGTATCATGGCACGCCGGCGCCGTCTCTCGGCCTCCGAACTCGCAGAGACCCTCAGCATGTTGCAGATTTTCTGATATTGTTATGGAACTTTCCGAGATACAGCAGCGTGTGGACCGCTGGATTAAGGATATAGGGAAAGGGTACTTCTCCGAACTGACCAATATGGCGGTTCTCACCGAGGAGGTAGGGGAGCTGGCCCGTGTCATCGCCCGCAAATATGGCGACCAGGTTGCCAAGGAGGGTGACCTCGACAAATCGCTCGGCGAGGAACTCGCAGACGTGCTCTGGGTAGTCGTTTGCCTTGCCAACCAGACGGGGGTAAACCTTACCGAAGCCTTCGAGGCAACCCTGCGCAAGAAGACCCTCCGTGACCGCGACCGCTTCGCCGCCCGCCACCTGACCTGACCCAAAGCTAAAAACTAAAAACCCAAAACTAAACACTAAATACTAAACACTCAACACTAAAAACTAAAACTAAAAAATATGAAGAATAATTTTATG
>CAZAWP010000079.1:7683-9111 GCA_964488855.1 uncultured Sangeribacter sp. | reverse complement strand
CCTTTTTACTCCATCGACTGCAGCTTGGTGCTGTCGTTCTTGATCATCAGGTTCTGGTTCTTGATGATGTTGATACGGTTCCAGATAACGAGACCCAAAGTACAAACCACCAGGATACCGGCACCTACCCATTTCCATACGTAAGTAAGCTGGAAGATGATCCATGAGAACGGACTTGCAGCGAAGTCGAGCGAACCACCCTGGAAGCCACCGGGGATTGCCACGGCAGTATCCTTGGTCTGTTCGTAAACGTCGCCGGCTGCCAAAGTGAAGTAGGGAGCCATTGAAGTCACCATGTAGAGACCTCCCACGATAGCGAGCAAACCCACGATAAACGTCTTGATTACATTACCCTTAGTGTAGGGGAGTACCAAGGGGAAGAGGTAGAACATGCCTGCCAATGAAGCCAAGGGAAGGAAGCGGTTACCCGGGAGGATAACAGCCAAGAAGAGTGTACAGGGGATAAGGAGAAGAGATACAACGAGAGTAGTCGGATGACCGATAACAAGAGCCGGTGACATACCGATGTTGAGACCCTCGGCACCCTTGAACTTACGGGCGATGAGGTTACGTGTAGCCTCCGAGATAGGCCGCAGACCCTCGATGAAGAGGACAGTAACGCGCGGGATCAATTCCATAACGGCACCCATCTTGATACCTAAGCCCAAGATCATGGGGATACTGTCTACAATCTCCTTGCCGCTCTTGCAGGCGAGGCATCCGATACCCACACCAACTACGACTCCCAAGAATAGAGGCTCGCCGAGGATACCGAATTTCTTCTTCAATCCCTCGGCATCGATCTCCAATTTGTTCATCCCCGGGATTTTGTCGAGGAACGCATTGACGATCCACGCAACGGGGGCGTATGCACCGCAGAAAGGCTGAGGTATCGAGATACCGTCCATGTCCTTATAGAAACGCTGGAAACGGAGGGCAGTCATGTCGGCGATCACCAAGGTGATGATATAGCAGACAATAGCGCCGAAGAATCCCCATGCCAGTGAATCAGTGGCAAAGAATACCACGGCACCGATAAAGGCGAAATGCCAGTAGTTCCAGAGGTCGATATTGACCGTACGTGTTGTCTTGGTGAGCAACATCACGATATTGACCAACAGACATACGGGTATTATGAATGCACCGACGGCCGTATTGTAGGCTACCGACGCCGCTGCGGGCCATCCCATATCGAAGACATGGAGCTGCAGGTCGTAGATCTCAACTACGGAGTTAAGTGCCGGACCGAGCGCCGAGGTCAGCAGGGCGGTTACGATAGAGAGTCCCACGAAACCGACACCCACCTTCAGACCGGCCTTTAGGGCATCGCCGAACTTGATGCCGATACATACACCCAAGATGGTGAATATGACCGGCATCATAACGGCTGCTCCCAGTCCGATGATATATTTAAAAACTTCTTCCATG
>CAZAWP010000079.1:5681-7583 GCA_964488855.1 uncultured Sangeribacter sp. | reverse complement strand
GGCAAAATCACTTTTTAACTTTAATCTTGAGAGGGTGAGCAATGCTCTGCGAAGCCTGACCCATGATGCGTACCCAGTCGTTTATGTCGGCTACATCATGTTTGCTCCACCCCGAGCCCCAGTAATAAACCAAAGGTTTGCCGGGAGTATAGTCAGTGATGGCGGCACCGTGACCTATTGCATCGCCCTGAGCCTCCGCAAATTCCTTGAAAGTCAAAGTCGAGGGAGTTGTCGGCACGATACCTACGAAAATTGAACCGTTGCCGGCAGAGGGGTTGTCGGTAAGATCCTCGTAAGCCACAAAAGGCACGTCGTCATTGCCGAACTGTACCGTGGGGTTGGCTTTGTGGATAACAGTGCCCTCCATAACCTTGGCTCCCTTGTCGAGACCCTTGTATGACAGTTCCGTGCGGTTCAGGTATGAGCCGGCATCGAGCGTGATGACACGTTCCTCGACGATTTCGTTACCCTCGAACTCAGTGGGCTGATAGGTAAGGCGTACAGAGAAACGTAACGGACCTTTCTCCAAGATCTCATACTCCTTCCAGCACCAGGGATATAGCGGTTCGCCGTCGCTGTTTAGCAGGGCTGCCGCGCCACCTCCGAGTGTCGAGCCAACGCTGTAGACATCCAGGCCGTCACCCCACTCCTTGTGGAATGATTTGTTGTGATGCAGGTGGTTATCGTAACGTGACTCGATTACCGGGTAATCGACCGATTTACACCAGATGTCGTAACCGTAACCGCGTTCGCCACGTTTCTGCAGTTTCGGACCGTATGCGCGATAAGCCGCCTTGTCATTTTCCCAAGTCATGTCGTCGTCACGCTCGGGGAACCATCTGCCGTAGGCTACCTGAGCAACCGGCATCGGGTTACCCTTGATGAGACGGTACACAGACTTACCCTTGGCAGCGACAGTGGCAGGGAAAAGGAGAGTGCCGGTAGAGGAAACCTGATAGGGAACCTCCTTCATGTCCGGTCCGACGAGGACAAAACCCTCCGGATTTACCCCCTCTATCTCTACGAGTTCTCCAACCCTCTCGAAATCGAGGGGGTTGGAGACTTCTATTACTGTAGCCGACGCGCTCAGTGAGACACCGGCGGCGAGTATCATTGATAATGCTTTATGCATCATTACTTAGGCTGTTTTCCGATATAGGCGAGGATACCGCCGTCTACATAGAGTACGTGACCGTTTACAAAGTCAGAAGCTGACGAAGCGAGGAACAGAGCAGGCCCCATCAGATCCTCGGGAGTACCCCATCGTGCAGCCGGTGTCTTGGCGATGATAAAGCTGTCGAAAGGATGACGGCTGCCGTCTGCCTGACGCTCGCGGAGAGGGGCAGTCTGAGGAGTGGCGATATAGCCGGGACCGATACCGTTACACTGGATGTTGAACTCACCGTACTCAGAGGCGATGTTGCGTGTAAGCATCTTGAGACCACCCTTGGCAGCTGCGTATGCAGATACTGTCTCGCGACCGAGCTCACTCATCATGGAGCAGATGTTGATGATCTTACCGCCACCGCGTTTGATCATGCCGGGTACGACTGCCTTAGAGCAGATAAACGGACCTACGAGGTCTACGTCGATTACCTGACGGAACTCTGAAGCTGCCATCTCGTGCATAGGTATACGTTTGATGATACCTGCATTGTTTACGAGGATATCGAGTGAACCCATGGTCTTCTCGATGTCAGCTACCATTTCCTTAACTGCATCTTCGTCTGTTACGTCGCAAAGATAAGATTTAGCATCGATGCCGATCTCTTTGTATGCCACGTGAGCTGCGTCGATCTGATCCTGGTTAGTTGAGTTAAACACGATTTTTGCACCGGCACTTGCTAATGCACGAGCAATAGCGAAACCGATTCCGTAGCAAGCGCCTGTTACAAGGGCTAC
>CAZAWP010000079.1:3728-5581 GCA_964488855.1 uncultured Sangeribacter sp. | reverse complement strand
ACCTTTGCATCCTTATACTGTTCGATTTTGACAGCCTCCGGTTTGTCGAAGTCGTTGTAAGAGTTCATCGACTTGGCGGTAAGTATCTCGGCACTTACAATCTTTCCCTTTATCTCCGCGGGAAGTTTTACCTCGACCGGTGCTGTATTATCAAGCGATACATTTACCAAAGACACTGTAATCTTACCGTCACGGCGGCTTGCTGTGGCATCGACCACGGGGATGGTGCGGTTGTCGCGTACCGAGAGTGAATCGGTCTTGACACTTACCGGCACATACTGAGCATCCTGATGAGGTTTATACATCTTGAAGACATAGTATGTCGGGGTGAGCACCATCTTGTCACCCTTTGTCAGTACCATCGACTGAAGTACGTTGGCAATCTGGGCTATATTTGCCATCTTGACGCGGTCGGCAAAAGTATGGAAGATATTGAGCGACAACGCTGCCACCATGGCATCACGCATACTGTTCTGCTGATAGAGGTGTCCGCGGATAGTCCCGGGTTCCTCATCCCACCATGTGCCCCATTCGTCGACGAGAAGACCGACGCGGCCTTTGGGGTCATATTTGTCCATGATGTCGATATGGCGACCGATGACCGGCCCTATCTCGCGACATTTGCCTAACGTCCAGTAATAATCCTCATCGGTGAACTGTGTGGCGCTTCCTTTCGAGCCGCTCCAGCCCATCACCGTATAATAGTGCAGCGAAAGACCATCCATGAATCTCCCTGCCATGCGCATGAGTACATCAGTCCAGTTGTAGTCATAGTCGCTGGCACCCGATGCAATCTTATAGAGTTGGTTGCCGTCATAGTTGCGGCAATATGTCTGATAGCGGCGGTAGAGGTCGCTGTAATACTCCGGACGGCAGTTGCCGCCGCAGCCCCAGCTCTCGTTACCGACACCAAGATATTTCAGTTTCCACGGTTTCTCGCGGCCATTCTTCTTGCGCAACTCTGCCATCGGTCCCGACTCGGCAGTGATATACTCGACCCATTTGGCGAGTTCCTCGACCGACCCGCTGCCGACGTTGCCGCTAAGATAAGGCTCCGTGCCGAGCATCTCACAGAGATTGAAGAACTCATGAGTTCCAAAGGAATTATCCTCGACCGTACCACCCCAGTTGTTATTGACCATACGCGGACGGAGCGCGGGGTCTCCGATACCATCCTCCCAGTGATACTCATCGGCGAAGCAACCGCCCGGCCAACGCATCACCGGCACGCTCAGTTCCTTGAGGGCGTTGAGCACATCTGTGCGGTAACCGTTGATATTGGGTATTTGCGAATCAGTGCCGACCCATAAGCCACCGTAGATACAGGTGCCGAGATGTTCGGCGAACTGCCCATATATCTCCTTGGGAATAATCGGGGCATTTTCCTCAAGAGTCAAAGTGACATCACTCATCGACTTTGGTGATTCAGCCAAAGCGGAGGGGAGCATAAATATTCCCGAGGTCGCAAGAGTATATATGGCTAATGATCTGAATTTCATGGTGGTAACTTGTTAAGTCAGTAGTTGTGATTACTTAAGGCGATAGACGGTAAAGGTCTTGGCGGGGACAGTTACAGTCAGGTCATCCTTGGAGTTGATTGCCTTTACAGCTGTCACGGGAGCCACACGGTTGGGTTCGTCGAGCGTATTCTCGTCGCGAGCCTCTGCATGCAGGCTCTGTGAAGTCATAGTGGTGAAGTCGCCCTTGAGGTTCTTGAAGAGAAGGTTGAGCGACTGAGGTTCGTCGGAAGTATTGGCGACCTTGACGATATATTCACCTGTCGGTTCGTCGTATGCAGTCGAGGCGAAGATGCCGTCCTGTCCGTCGAGACCTGCTGCCGGCTTGCCGTCGAG
>CAZAWP010000079.1:1593-3628 GCA_964488855.1 uncultured Sangeribacter sp. | reverse complement strand
TCGAGGCGAAGATGCCGTCCTGTCCGTCGAGACCTGCTGCCGGCTTGCCGTCGAGCGTCGTGGGCACTACACGAGTGCCTTTGTTGGTCGAATACATCTGCTGTACATAGTACGCAGCTGTTGGCATAGAGCGGAGGTTATCAAACCAGATAAGATCCGGACGCCACTGCCATCCCTCGACATGCGCGAAGAGGGGAGCGTAAGTAGCCATCTCCACTACATCTGCATTGCGCTCCAATCCGGTCATGAAGGCTGCCTCAAGAAGGGCGGCGTTGAAGTGGTTGCGTTTGTAGCCGCGACCGTGACACGCATACTCACCGGCGAATACTTTCGGTCCTTTGCGCGGGTATTTGTCATAGCGGGTACCCTGAGAGAGGAACCAATCCTCGGGGCGGTAAAAATGTTCGTCGACCAAATCAACCTTGAGATTGCGCATCTCGGGCCAGAGGTAATCGAATTGCTCACCCTCGGAGTTGGGACCCGACGAACCGATGATCTTGATTTCGGGGTGCTCCTTGCGCAGACGCTCCACAAACGGTTTGAGGCGAACTACGTACTCGGGACCCCACTGCTCGTTGCCGATGCCGATATACTTCATGTTAAACGGCTCCGGATGACCCATCTCGGCGCGGAGTGCACCCCATTTGGTGTTTACGTCGCCATTGGCGAACTCTATGAGGTCGAGGGCATCCTGAATATAGGGGTCGAGGTCATCAACTGCCACATGGGCATCCTCGCTGTTATTCTGATACTGGCATGATAAGCCGACATTGAGCACCGGTAACGGTTCGGCGCCGATTCCCTCGCTAAGAAGGAAGTAATCATAGAAACCGAGACCACCACTCTGGTAATAGTCGGGATAGAAACGATAGGTGAACGTATATTCCCAACGGTTTTCGTTGATAGGACGGTTCTCAACCGGACCCACGGTATTTTTCCACTGATAGCGGGTGTCGAGGTCGGTACCCTCGACGATACAGCCGCCGGGGAAGCGGAACACGCCCGGCTTGAGGTCAGCGAGTTTCTGCACCAAATCCTTGCGCAGACCGTTTACATTATTTTCGGGGAAAAGAGATACATGCTCCAAGTCCACACCCTTGTTCTGACTCTCAAGGAAGATGCGGAGCTTACCCTTGACCAAAGTCTGTGAGGGAGTGAGGGCAACTTCATATTTCTTCCATTCATCACCCTTGATCTCAATATCCTTAGAGGCGATGGCCTGATGTTCGCCATCAGCTGCAAGGTCTACAATCTGCACGCGTATCTTGGAATCACCGCCACGGGGTACACGGGCGTATACTGAAAAAAGGTAAGTGGAATCTTTCTCTACCGAGACACCGAAGAACCCTTCGTTTTCAATGGCGGTGTGCTTGTGACCGTGGCTCTCGGGATGCAGACGCACGTAGTGGGGATTGCGCTCAAACGGACCGTCATCCTTGACCTCGACCTTGCCGGCGGTGGCCCAGCCCATGAGGGGAGTGTCGAACTCAAAAGAGCGGTTTTTGATTTTCTCGGCATACAATCCGCCGTCTGCGGCATAGTTGATATCTTCGAAGAAGAGACCGTACATTGTCGAAGGAATCTCGGCACCCTTCTTTTTAGTGTCAATTGTCAGAGTCTTGGGAGTAGGCGCGGCGTACATGGCGTTAATGCCAAAGAGTAGCCCGGAGGCTAACGCCGCGAGATATGTTGCTTTCATGCTGTTAGAGTTTTCTGTGGATGGTATTATCGCACCGCTTTACCGATACTATGCAAATATAATAATTTACCGCCAACTATTCAAAGAATCAAGAATTAAATTGTGTATAAGAATTAAGGGCAAAGTGAAATTAAGAATTAAGAAATAAAGAATTAAGGGCTACGCATCGTCTTAGTTATGTGCAAGACATTGCGTAGCCCTTAATTCTTAATCTTTAATTTCTTAATTCTTAAAAGCGTAGCCCTTAATTCTTAATTTCTTAATTCTTAATTTCAGATATGGCTTTGCGTATACGGCGGATAACCTCGTCGCGGGGCATAAGTTCGGTGATGTCGA
>CAZAWP010000079.1:0-1493 GCA_964488855.1 uncultured Sangeribacter sp. | reverse complement strand
GCTTTGCGTATACGGCGGATAACCTCGTCGCGGGGCATAAGTTCGGTGATGTCGAACATGTGCGGACCGCGGCAAGCACCCACTACAGCTAATCTGAAAGCATTCATCACATTACCTAAGTGGTAACCCTTATCGTTTATCCATCCGAGGACAATCTGCTCAGCGTTCGCCGAACTCATATCGTCGATCCCCTCAAGTACAGCGATGAGTTCCTCCATGATGGCGGGAGTCTCCGCACTCCAGCGTTTGCGTACATCCTTCTCCGCATACTCCTCCGGAGCCTTGAAGAAGAAGTCGCCCTGGTCATAGAGGTCAGCGATGAAGTTTGCGCGACCCTTGATCATACCGATGGCACGCGCGATGTATTCGTCGCTGTAACCCTCGATGCCTTTCTCCTTGAGGATAGGTTTCAATAACTCCACCAGTTCGGCATCCGGGCGCTTCATGATATACTCATGATTAAACCATGCTCCTTTCTTGTAATCGAACTTTGCACCCGACTTGGAGCAATGCTCAAACGAGAATTTGTCGATGAGGGTCTCCATATCCATCAACTCCGAATCGTCACCGGGGTTCCAGCCGAGGAGTGCCAGGAAGTTGATGACAGCCTCGGGGAGGTATCCCTTTTCCCGGTAACCCGAAGAAGTCTCGCCCGATTTGGGATCGTGCCACTCGAGGGGGAACACCGGGAAACCGAGCTTGTCACCGTCACGCTTCGAGAGCTTACCGTTGCCGACCGGTTTGAGCAGAAGGGGAAGGTGTACGAACTGAGGCATGGTGTCAGACCAGCCGAAAGCCTCATAGAGGAGTTTGTGGAGCGGAGCCGAGGGTAACCACTCCTCGCCGCGGATTACGTGGGTGACCTCCATCAGGTGGTCATCGACGATATTGGCGAGGTGATATGTCGGCAGATCATCGGCACTCTTGTAAAGCACCTTGTCATCAAGGATGCTTGAATTTATGACCACCTTGCCGCGGATGAGGTCATTGACCTCGACATCATGGTCAGGGTCTATCTTGAAGCGCACCACATACTGAGTGCCCTCGTCGATGAGACGTTTCACCTCCGCGGCGGGAAGGGTAAGGGAGTTGCGCATCTTGCCGCGTGTAGAGGCATCATACTGGAAATTGGGATGCTCGGCACGGGCAGCCTCAAGTTCCTCGGGGGTATCGAAGGCGATGTATGCCTTGTCGGTATCGAGCAACTGCTGTACATATTTGCGGTAGATATCGCGGCGCTCGCTCTGCTTGTAAGGACCATAATTGCCACCCTCGCGTACACCCTCGTCGATCTTTATGCCGAGCCATGCGAGCGATTCATTGATATACTCCTCGGCACCCGGCACGAAACGTCGGCTGTCGGTATCCTCGATACGGAGAATCATGTCGCCCCCATGTTTGCGGGCAAAAAGATAGTTATAAAGGGCTGTGCGCACACCTCCGATATGAAGAGGTCCCGTGGGTGAGGGCGCAAATCTTACTCTTACTTTACG
>CAZAWP010000078.1:5728-9171 GCA_964488855.1 uncultured Sangeribacter sp. | reverse complement strand
GGGGGTGAAAGCATTAACATATAATAAGTTACGTGAAAATTGCTGATTTTTAGTTAAAATTTTGTTAAAATTTGGTGGTAAGTCCAAATTTATTCTTTACCTTTGAAATGAAAAATGATTTCTCCTGTCGTCAAAGACAGCCGAAAAGCACTTTCCTTCTGCCCAAAAAAGACAGCTGAATTGATATTTTCCACTGCCTCCTATAGACAGCCGACAAAGTCCTTTCCTCCTGCCAAAAAAGACAGCCGAAAAGCTCTTTCCGAAAACTAACTTACTCCATGAAATATAATTGGCTTTATCTGTCGATTCTCCTCGCCGGACTCTCTTTCTTTTCGTCGTGTGTACGCGAAGATTTATCTGAATGTCCCCCTCTGACAGTAAAAATAACCGTCAAGGATAAAAACTATTTTAACGTAGACAAAGTCTCCTTTGAAGACCGTAAGGCGGATGATCTCCACTACGCGAATATGTCCCGACACTATACTGGGTATTGCGCGAAGCCAAGACCGGCGCAGTAGTCGATGAGGCTCCTCTCCACGAGGTGAAAGGGGATAATCAGACGATCCCGGTCAATATAGACCCCAACATCGCTCATGGCAAATATGTGCTGACAGTATGGGGCGGTCTCGATGACACCAAGCCACTCGGCGATGATCCTACCACTATCGATTTCCACCCTGCCAACACCGAAGGTCGCGACATCTACATGACCAATGACACCCTGCTCTTCGATCCATACCACTATGACTACACCGTCGAACTCGAACGTACCAAGGGCAAGCTTATCATAGAGAAAGTAAACCTCCCCGAAGAGATAGAGGCTTCCACTAAAAACATCACGGGACTTTACGCCGGAGTCAATAACGAGTTCAAATATACCGGCGAGACAAGTGTCTGCAAACAGGCAGATCTCTCCCTCCCCAATACCCAATACGTCACCAAGACCATACTGACACCGTCGCTTAAGAGCAATGCCTCAAAAGTGGCGATGAGTTTCCATACCGCTCCCGGCGTGGACAACACCCTCTACGCCACCGATGAAGTGTCGATAACGATGCACCGCAACGAGCTGACCGTGCTCCGTTACGAATGGGATACCAAGAAATCCCGTTTTAACATCTACATCCTTATCAACGATTCCTGGGATTTGCTCAACTCCCTCTCGATTGATTAGTCATGCTCCCAACCGGCACCGCATGACCGATAGGATTCCACTATAAAAATCTGACAGACAGATTACACTGTAAACTTCTGACAGTTAGATTCCACGATAAAAAACAATAAAACATAATTAACCTAATTATTCACCAATTTTTCAATCACAAAATGATTAAGAAATTTCTTCTTAATGCAGCAGCAGTAGCTACTGTATGCCTCGTGGCTACGTCTTGTAGCAGCGAGCAGGAGGTCATCAGCGATGATGCCTTGACAACCGGCACACAGATCACACTCGCCTTTAACGACGGTGGTGACACCCGTGCTGCACGTCCCGTTTATTCATCGGCTGCCTTCAACACCGTAAACGAAGTTAAACTCTCTATCTTCGTTGAGAATGGCACAGAGTGGGAACCCGCAAATGACGTAACATTCACTGTAAACGATGAGGAACTTACTGACGGTATCCTCGCATGGACACCCGCTCAGACAGAAGGTGTTATCGGCACCAATACACAGGGTCGTAACTTTGAGAAGCAGCTTACTCTCAAAGGTCTTGCAGCTACAAAGAATTATCGTCTCGTAGCTTACGGTTACAACAAGGATATGACTACAGACGTAGTACTCAGCGGTCAGACATTTACCGCTACTCCTGCTACTAACAGTCCCGTTGAGGAGATCTTCGCCGGTCGCGCACAGTTCAGCACTGACGCTGATGGCAAAATCAAATCAGCAACCACTACCGTTACTATGAAGCGTCAGGTTGCCGGTTTCCTCGGTTACTTCACAGGCATCCCCACAACTGTTGAGGGCGAAAAGGTTGCCGGTGTCCGCGTAGTTGCTTCTGCAAGTAATAGCGCTTACACATTTACAGGTGAAACCTGTCTTGACCCCCAGAATGGTATTAACACTACTAAGGAGCGTGTGACAGTTTATGATATGGTTATTCCCGAAGGTGCTACTGAAGTAAAAGGTATCTATAACTTCCAGCAGAAAATCGAGAATGTTTATGTAAAGCCAAACAGCCTCCTCGCAGGTAAATTCCTCGTTGCTTTCGGTGCACAGACTCAGACTAATGCTGCCACATTCACTGTAGAGCTTTACGGTACTGACACCAAGACACTCAAACACTGGGACGTTAAAAACCAGGAATCTGAGTCACGCTTCAATGTAAACCGTAACGAGTTCTACATGATCGGTAAGAAATATACCAACGGTAAACCCAATCCCGAGGATCCAACAGATCCCGATCCGGATCCCGAGAACCCCGATGAGCCTATCGACCTCAGCACTGACAGCGAGATGTACATCATCATCAATGACGCTTGGGCACAGATCCACAGCCTCACTATCTAATCCGATTATAAAATCACGATTACAGATAATCACGATTATAAATAATCAGATGAGATAACCCAAACTGACAACTCCATGAGTATCCGGGTGCCTGCCATGCAGGTCCCGGAACTCCCCGGAGTTATTTCCAATCCTCTACTAAAATTAATCTCCGCTATCTCCTCATATCTTAACAATCCTCTCAATATCCTCACAGTATAGATTTCTATAGATTTCAGTAGATTACTATAGATCTCAAACCATCCTCTCTAATCTCTCCCCCTCCTCTCTAAACCTCAAGCAAAAACAGGACTGCACGACAGTCCGATTAATCCGTCAGCCTCCGCGGCAGACCCCTATCCCGACTTTAACGACTACATCAACATATACCGAGATATGAAACATCTTAAATCCCTGCTCATGGCGGTGCCCGCAGTGCTTATGGCAGCTTCCTGTTCGCAGGAGGAGCCTCCGGTACCCGACAACCATACCGGCAACGGCGCGACGCAGGAGGTTGTGATCTCTTTTAACATCAATACCGGCAATATCAACCGCAGCGACACACGCGGGTCTTACGATTACTCGCAGGTATGCTTCATCCCCAAGGCCGGTGATGCCTACTTTGACGAAAATCCGGGCAAGAACTTCGCCCCGCCCCGCGAACTTGACTGCGAGAACAGCTGGCAGCAGGTAAACGATGTCAAGATTTATACCTACAAGGAAGACAATGAAGGTGTATTCCGCTATACCGGACAATCATATACAGTAACAGATTTTACCAACAAATTCGACCCGTCATTCAAGGGCGGCGCTCCGACCGCGACATGGTGCGGTGCGGCCTCTGCCGGCTCGTACACTCAGGAAGCCTACTACCTGACCGTCCGCGACGAGTTCGCCCATGGCCGTTACAAATTCCTGGCGATTGGCCGCGACGACAATGGTAACGGTGACAA
>CAZAWP010000078.1:3349-5628 GCA_964488855.1 uncultured Sangeribacter sp. | reverse complement strand
ATGGCGTCGCTCGATGCGTTCGTCGTTGAGGATGGCTACTATGTCCGCGCGACACCCTACAGCAAATCGCATCCCAACGCCCTTCTCGTCGGTTCGTATGTGATGCCGCAGGGCAACGCCGGACTGACAGCCACCAAGGATGCCGACAACCTTACCAACGCCCTCTATCTCGTCTACTATCATAAAAACGTTACCACCGGCACCCTTGAACCGATTTCATGGATACCAGTCAAGGATGGAGAGACCGATAGCTACGCCTTCAGGTTAGAGGCAAATCATCTCTACACCCTCGGAACCAAGTGCTATACCCCCGACGGCAGTGGCTACGATGACCCCGAGGAGGATGACAAGCCCGTAGACCTCAGGGTTATGGACAGCAATTCAGACCTCGTGATCCGTATCTGTCCTTATTACGAACAATCCCATTTTATCCCCATCAACTAAAAGAGCTGATATGATACGTCATAAAATAATATCGGCATGTGGTATCATGCTCGGACTCCTTTATACCGGTTGTGCTTCGGAAACGCAGGAGCCGGAAGTTCCGGGACAGTCGGGTGACGGTACTGTCTCCGCCGAACTGATCATCGAGATACCGTCGGTCTACACCCTCGACGAAGATGAGACCCGCGCCGCCCCTCCGGGTGCCGGAGGCAATACCAACAACACTTACAATCCCCTCACCGATCCGGAGGCGTTGGAAGACATTGCCTCAATCGACAGGGTGCGCATCGTATCGTTCCGCAGTGAGAACGGCGGTGACTTTAAATACGACCCCAATAACGACACGATCGTCAATGTAGACCCGTCTAAGGATTACGAGATCGAGGATGGACACCGTCATGTGATAGCTCGCAGCCGCCTCAAGAAAGATAAGGATTGCCGCTACCGCGTGGTAGCGCTCGCCTACTCCTCGACGTTTAAGAGCTCATTCCCCGAGGGAGCTTTTACCTTCCCGGCGCCGGGCGCAAACAATTGGTTTAAGCTGAGCTGTGACACTGATCCTGAAGAATCTACATTCGATAGCTTCCATGTTACCCTTAATAACGATAACAGCATCGCTAACTGGAGTAATTTTTTCAACGACCGTCCATCCAATCCGGGAATAAAGCAGAATATAAAAAATATCGATTTAGACAAAGTGACAGAAACACCCCAGATTTTCTTTGGTGTCTGCACCTCGACAGCCGGCGGCTCAGAGATCATAGAATACGAGGAGAAGGATAAATATGGCAGCCGTCGCACGGATATGCCCTTGACCGGTCTGCTCAAACGAGGTATGGCAAAAGTTGATATAGTAGTATCTCCCGGCACGTATAAACCCGGTGCCAATACCTATAATCCGGTTTGGGTCACTCTCCTTGCCGACAACCCTCGTATCAGTTCTAAATTGACCTCATACGACGACTTCCTCCCACAGCCGGTAATTGGCAGTGGAGATAATTATAAACCGGTTGCATATCTCCCATTGAGCAAAGACGATGTGGGTCAGCCCAAACATATAACAGCATGGTTCCTACCCGGTAAAACACGCTTGGCGTTGCGCTTCCGTCAGGAAGTTACCGTATAAGGCGTACTGTATGCGTATATGCGCAACGGTCAGATCACTGCCGATAATATTGAGGTAAACGGCGGTAACGCCACCGGCGTGATGTCACCGATACTCATTGACGGGGAATTCTATTTCCGCCGTAATCATAAATATGTTATCGAGGTCAAAGATCCCGAGGCTCTTATCAAAAACCACGAAGTGAAATGAAAAAACTTCTCGACATACTCGTTATAGGTATCCTGCTGATGTTCCCGTTTGAGGCGTCGGCACAATATGTCAGTACAGAAGATGCCATGGACGGCATCTACAAATATATCTGGTACGAAGATGACGCCGTCGGCGACAACTTCGAGGGTAAGGTTATGCAGATCGACGGCTCGGGCAAGAAGCTCAAGTATAAGAAGCTACGCAACCGGCGCACCCTTACCGGCGAGATGTGCGCCATCAACAAGCTCGTCAATACCGTCAATGTGGGTTCGGGGCAGAAGGATCTGCAGAACATGCTTGACGATGACCTCGACAATTATTCGGAGTTCATCACCACGATCGGTGCCGGTGTGGGCTACGACCCGTTGGTAAGTGTGATCGACCAGCAGTGTTACTATGCTGCGGGCACCAAGGCCGGTTTCAGCATCGTTGCCGGTTCGGGTAGCACCGTACTCTCGCTCGACCTCCTCAACGCCCTCTCCATCACCTTCTACTGCGACGGCGAGATAGTGGGGACTGT
>CAZAWP010000078.1:0-3249 GCA_964488855.1 uncultured Sangeribacter sp. | reverse complement strand
CGAAGTGCGCCATCACTGTCCGATCAATCCCAGTGCGGATGCTTACCTCTGCCAGGAGCAGACTTCATTTCAGCTTCATGCCAACCCGGCACTCGATATAACATGGTCGCTCGACACTTGTCCTGAGGGTTCTGCCGTTCAGGTCACTCCCGAGGGTGCGGTGACGGGGCTTGACATCGCCGGCCCGTACGTATTCAAGGCGACAGCTGCCGACGGTTGTGTGGACTACACCACACTCTTCTACGACATGTTCCCCGACGAGATAGAGATACCCGGTGACCCGATGGTCAATGATCCCGAGGAGAATGTCGCAAACGGTACCTACGTGCTCTCCGACAGCCATAACGGCGAGACCTCCGGCGGTCTTCTTATCATCGACAACCTCAAGGATGCGGAGAACGTCATCAAGGATACCGACGAATGCGCAGTCTATGTGGGTGGTCTCAAATTGGCTGACAACAACCTCATAATCGGTGTGAAACGTACGGATGACGATATTGTTAACTATGCCCGCGACCGCGAGAATAAGGAGTTCACCGCTGACCCCATCGGCAAGCGCGTCGGCTTCGTGGTATCCTCGCCGGCTGTCGGTCTCAATGCCGGTGTGCTCCACCTCTGGAACATCCGCCTCTTCAAGGATGGCAAGGAGGTTTACCGCCACGTAGTCGATGAGTCAAACGCTGTCTCCGCCGGACTCGCCGGTTCAAGTGCCAACAACCGCATGCGTTACAGCATCACCGTGCCCTGGCTCGACAAGGATCTCAACCCGATCAACTTCGACGAGATACAGCTCTGGTCATCGGGTGTGCTTGACCTCGGTGGCAGCGAGCTCAATATCTACTACGCCTTCGTCGAGGACGCTTCGTCAAATTCGGCGGATCCCCTCTACTGCTCGGCTACCCTGCTCTCGTCGGTAAACACCCATACACGTATCGATTACGCGGCATTCGGCAACCCGTCGCTTGTCAAGGCGTTGGGTGCGATGGAGAATATCTCCTACTTTGTCGATGATTCTCTTGAGACCTCACTCGATGATGTCCATACCGCCGGAGTGGCAGCGCGTACCACGATCCCGGTACTCTTGGGCCGTACGCTCGACTTCCGCCACGAATTGGGTATCGTGATGTATAACAATACCTATCTCGCCGGTGTAGACCTCGCCAAGGGTATGACGGTTTACACGATGTATCAGGGTGAGAAGACGGGTGACACCTTCACCGACTGGGGTGTGCTCGGTGCCGATGTGGCGGGTTACGGAGACAAGAATATCTTCTACATCCACCCCACCAAGCTTTACGATGAGGTTGTCATCGACTACGGTCAGGGTGCCGAGGTAATTGGCAAGACACAGTTCTACGGACTCTTCTACCGCAACGACGCCGACAATGACGGTGTACCCGACTGTCAGGATCCGACATCATGTAGCTCGACACTTGAGACACTCCGCATCGAAGATGTCTGCGAGGGTTATGACCTCACCATCGCCGGTCAGGGTATCCCCTCAAGCGACTACATCCTCGTGTTTACCGACCCTGCCGTCGGTGCCGAGGAGGTGCGTATAGCCACCGAGCCGTTCTCCAAAGTCAATCTCTCATACACCTATACCACCGGTGAGCCGGGTCTCTACCACCTCACCATCCTCGACGGCTCGCGCAAGCCGTTGGCGACTACCGTCTATGAGGTTCACCCCCTCAAGACCGAGTGGAAGACCGATGCACACGACACCAACTGGAAAGACCGTGCCAACTGGTCGGCGGGTACTCCCTACTGCTGTACGGATGTCATCATCCCCGCCGATGCCGAGCGCTATCCGGTGCTCCGCGAGCGCAACGCCAAGGGTGACGAGTACTGCTGTAACCGTATCCTCATCTGCCCCGGTGGCAGCATCGCCGGTGTGAACAAGCTCAACTACCGCCGTGCATGGGTACAGATGGAGCTTACTCCCAACTGCTACCACCTCCTCTCGGCTCCCCTCAAGGGTATGGTGACCGGTGACATGTTTATCCCCGCAGCCGCTGAGGGAATACATGACCCGGATCTCTTCGCTACCCGCGAGGATATGATTCTCGATGATACCACCGCTCCGGAGAACCGTTTCAATCCCTCGATTTACCAGCGCAAATGGTACTCGACGGCTCAGGAACATCTGTGGAACGGCTCCGATATAACTCTCAGCCAGCTTGAGGGTATCGACAATCTCAATATGACCAAATGGTCTCGCAGCTTCAACCATGTGAGCACCCCCTACTCCCTTGCAGAGGGATTCTCGATGTGGGTGGACAACGGCAAGTTGGCTGAAGATAAAGGGTTCCTCTTCACCTTCCCCAAGGAGAACGTGACCTACCGCTACTATAACGATTTCGACTTCACTGCAGTGAGCGGTTCGGAGCAGACCATCGCCCGCCCCGCCGCCGACATGGGTCGATTCATCTATGAGGATGCCGAACCGACACGTACTCTCACCTACGAGGATGTGGAGCGTCCCCTCTTTGACCTCGACAAGGGTCTGACGGCGACAATCGCTCCTGCAGCCCTCGGAGACGAGGCTGCTACCGGTCATTTCCTCCTCGGCAACCCGTTCATGAGTCATATCGACGCTCACAAACTTATCCTCGAAAATGCGGATGTCATCAACGGTGTGATGTGGTACGACGGCAATGTTACTTCATCGCTCGTTTACGACAGCGACAACAAGTACTTCCTCAAGACCGGCGACAATGTGACCATCGCACCGATGACCTCGGTCTTTGTCATCACCAAGGATCCGGCCCGCTCTGTGGAGTTGTCACTCACTACCGAGATGATCATCCCCGATGAGGAGGAAGACGAGCCCGAGGAGGCTGAGTCACTCATGGCTACCGCCACAATGGGAGACCTCAAGTCCACCCTGTTGATACTCCCCGAGGGCGATGTCGTCAATCAGTCGCTCTTTGATTCGGAGGTGGCTCCGACATTGGCACTGTTTACACAGATCGACGGCACACCGTGCGACATCATCCCGGCAGCCGACGAGGTGCCCCTGACGCTCATCTGCGATGCGGCACAGCCTGTAAATTTCAAACTGTCTGGAGAGGCTCTTGTGGCGGGTGACTGGATTCTTGTCGATAAGGCAACGGGTACAGAGTACGACCCTGCACAGACCGTCACACTGCCGGCAGGTACCTCGACATCGTCAGGTCGTTTCGCCCTGCGCAACCTCAGCACCGGCAACCGGGATCTCGCCGACAACCTGACAGCCGACCTCTATGT
>CAZAWP010000077.1:0-9184 GCA_964488855.1 uncultured Sangeribacter sp. | reverse complement strand
CAATCGTTCCAATGCGCAAAAGGCTTCCAATACCAAGAATATGGTGCAGGAAGTGAGGTTGGACTTACAAATGTAAACCCGCCGGTCAGTATGACTCGGCAGTTGATGCCAACAACTACGTATATATCATCCTACAGCGCGGTGAAAAGGACTTCGAACTCGCCTGCAAGGGCTTAGGCTTCGAGGACTGGTTGACTAATCCTGATTTCAACACTGCCGACGCACGTGACCGCCACAAACAGGCCATCTACAAACGTATCGGCGAATGGTGTGCCGACAAGACCAAGTTTGAGGTGACAGAAATACTCTCCAAGTATGGTGTTCCGGTTGGTCCGGTACTTTCGACCAAGGAGGTCATGACCGATGAGTCGCTTTACGATGGCAATACATTGGTACGTATCAACCAGGGTGGCGAGATCGGTGAGTTCGTGACTGTAGGATGTCCGTTCACTATCTCCGATTACCAGCCTACTTACGGTCCCTGTCCTACATTAGGTGGCAACACTGAGGAGATTCTGACCTCACTCGGCTACACCGCAGAGCAGCAGGCTGAGATGGCTAAGAATGGTACAACCAAACCTCTTGCCGACGGTAAGATGTAATTTAGATTATAAAAAACAGCCGGGGGTGTTCCCTATGAGGAGATTCCCTCCGGCTTTTTATTTACCACTAACTGTTAAAAATAATTGCAAACAGTTTCAAACAGTTAAGTAAAGACTGAAACAACGGTTAAGTTGAAGTTTTAATTAACAGTTGCGTAAACACCGGATTAACAGTTAGTATAGATTTAATTATAAAAATACTATGTCAACTACAGAAAACACTACGGTTGCCCCGAAATTCCCTGATCAGGTAACCGGTATGTATATACTCGCCGAGGCTATCAAGCGTCTCGGCATACAGAAAGTCTACGGCCTTGTCGGTATCCCTGTCACCGAGGCAGCATACGCCATGCAGAAGGTCGGTATTGATTTCATCAGTTTCCGCTTCGAGCAGCAGGCAGGTATGGCAGCCGCCACTCACGGCTACCTCACTAAACAGCCGGGCGTACTCCTCACCGTATCATCCTTAGGCTTCCTTAACGGTCTTACAGCCACCGCCAATGCGACTGTAAACTGTTATCCTATGATTCAAATTTCGGGTGCCTCGGATCCTACCATGGTCGATATGAACATGGGTACTTACGAGCAGCTCGACCAGTTCAACACCGCCAAGCCGTTGGTAAAGGCAGCGTTCCGTTGCAGCCACGCCAAGGATATTCCGTCAGCTGTGGCTCGCGCATACCGCGCAGCTGTCAGCGGTCGTCCCGGTGGTGTATATATCGACATGACCACTCCCGCCCTCGGTGAAGTCATGGATCGCGCCGACGCTGAGGCACTTTTCTACAGTCCGGTAGATATTTACTCTGAGGTCGCTCCTAACCAGGCATCCGTAGACCGTGCCGTTGAAATCCTTACCAAGGCTAAACGCCCTGCCATCCTCTTGGGTAAAGGCGCTGCCTACGCACAGGTCGATGACAAGATCAAACAGCTCGTCGAGGATTACAAGATTCCTTACCTCGCCATGTCAATGGCAAAGGGTCTTCTCCCCGACAATCATCCCCTCAGCGCGCTTTCATGCCGCTCGACTATCATGGAGGAGTCGGATGTAGTCATGGTGATCGGTGCACGACTCAACTGGATGCTTTCGTTCGGCAAAGGCAAGTGGAACAAGGATATCAAGTTCATACAGCTCGATGTTGAGCCGCAGGAAATCGACCGCAATGTCGCCATCGCCGCTCCGGTCGTAGGTGATATGGGTCTCTCGCTTGACGCTATCCTCGCCGGTCTTAAGGGTAAGACCATGAGCACCGACGCAAACTGGGTACCTTCACTTCAGGCTGAGAGCAAGGAGAAGAATGCCAAGTTCGCCCAGCGTCTTGAGGATGCCTCAAAGGTAATGCCTATGACTCACTGGACAGCACTGAGCGCCATCAAGCCTATCCTTGAGTCCAACCCTGATGTGATCCTCGTCAATGAGGGTGCCAATACATTGGACGATACCCGTGACACTGTCGATATGTTCCTCCCCCGTCACCGCGTGGACTGTGCCACATGGTCAATCATGGGTATGGGAATGGGCTCGACTATCGGTGCCGCCGTCGCCACCGGCAAGAGCGTGGTTGCCATCGAGGGTGACTCTGCATTCGGTTTCTCGGGTATGGACTTCAGCACCATCTGCCGTTTCAACCTGCCGTGTACTGTCGTAATCTTCAACAACGGTGGTATCTACAACGGTATCGGTGTCAATCCTTCCGGTGGTTCGGAGCCCGCTCCTACCACTCTCGACATCCATGCACGTTATGACAAGCTCGGTGACGCCTTCGGTGCTCAGACTTATTATGTCACCACCCCCGAGGAACTCTCATCAGCCCTCAAGGAGGCTATCGCTTCGAAGAAACCTTGTCTTATCGATGTACAGTTGGCAGCAGACTCCGGTAAGGAGAGCGGTCATATCGGTTATCTGAACCCGACTCCGCTTATCGACTATACTGTCTAATGTGAGTTAATTAACGGAATATACTCGAACGGTATAATATTGTACTCACAATGTAAAGTGGCAATTATGCTCATTCAGTATAGTCTTACGTCAAATTGATATAATCCCAATATATGGAACATATTATATTATATGCCATCGTCCCTATCATCGTGGTGATGTTAGCGGGCTATATCTCGGGCAAGAAAGGGATTTTCAACGGAGCGGACTCAAAGAAGTTCAACCAAGTGGTGCTTGACTACGCATTGCCTGCAGCTCTGTTCGTCTCTATCGTCCAGGCAAGCCGCGAAGACCTTGCCAAGGATCTTAAGCTTACTCTGGTATCGCTGATCGGTATCATGGGGTGTTTTATGATCGTGTACTTCGTGTTCAGATACTGTTTCAAGAAGAATACCGGTGCCGATGCAGCTATCTCGGCGTTGATCAGTGGTTCGCCGACTATCGGCTTCCTTGGTTTTGCGGTACTTGAGCCTATCTTCGGTACAACCCCGGCAGTGGCTCTCGTGGTGGCAATCGTCGGTATCGTGGTTAATGCAGTGGGTATCCCTGTAGGTCTGTCGCTGCTTAACGCCTCACTTGCCAAGCAGAATCCCAACCTTAAGAAAGAGAGTGCATGGAAGCCTGTGCTCCACGCGTTGGAGCAGCCGGTGGCCTGGGCACCTATCTTAGCGGTGATTCTGGTACTCTGCGGTCTTAAATGGCCGGCATGGTTGAGCCCTTCGTTCGACCTTATCGCCAAGGCAAATGCGTCAATGGCAGTGTTCTCTGCCGGTATTACCCTCTCGGCTATCAAGATCTCGATCAACTGGCAGGTTATCTTGGGCTCTATCCTTAAGATGATCATGATGCCTCTCGTGGTACTTGCATTAGGCCTTATCTTCAAGATGGATGCCTTCAACCTCAAGATGCTTGTCGTTGCGGCAGCACTTCCGCCGGCATTCTCGGGTATCATCATCGCCGACGAGTACAACACTTACGTTGCAACCGGTACGTCATCGCTGACACTGTCGGTAATCCTGTTCATCGGCTTCTGCCCGCTCTGGATCTGGCTGACTGACGTAGCTCTCAAGATGTTCCCGTTAGTATAAATAAAAAAGTATTATAAAATGATAAAAGTCAACTTTAGTTGATGTAACCTGAATTGATGTGCGAGGAGAGTGGATGTGAGTCCGCTCTCCTTTTTTTTGCCTGTTTAGCTCACTTATATTAGGATTGCTGGGTGATTTGGACGAAAAATCCACTTTATGTCTAAAAACAGGGGTATAAATATGGGAAGTGTAAGGAATAATTAGTAAATTTGCGCAAGATTACAAGAAGTGTGCAAAATCGGGAGACAATCAAGGTTTCCCGGATTGCGTGCGGTTCCACTTACTACCCCAAGGTTTAGACAGTGATTAGACAGTATGGTAAAGAAGACACGCGATAAATTCATAGAGGTGGCTCGGCAGCTCTTCGCCCGCAAGGGTGTGGAGAATACCACCATGAATGATATTGCGTCAGCTTCTGACAAGGGTCGTCGCACCATCTACACCTATTTCAAGAGCAAGGGAGACATCTTCCGCGCCGTCGTCGAGAGCGAATCCGAGGAACTGTTAGTTAGGCTGCGCAAGATCGTGGCGTTGTCGCTGCCCCCCGAGGAGAAACTTGAGGCTTATATCCGCTGCCGTCTGGAGACGATGAAGGAGATTGTCGTCCGCAACGGTTCGCTGAGGGCGGTATTCTTTCGCGATGTCCGCAAGGTCGACCGTGCCCGCTGGCTTATCTCCCGCCGGGAGATGGCACTGCTCAGTGAGATCATTGAGGAAGGAAACACCCTCGGGGTCTTTGAGGTGGATGATGTACACGACTATGCAATCATCATCTCCAACGCCATTTACGGCATGGACGTCCCCTATATCCGTGATGCCCTCGTGGAATACGGTGTGGACAAGGAGAAGATAATACACCTGTTATGCCGGATGATACTTAACGGCATACTCACGCGCCAATGATAACCCGAAATCACGGCTAAGGGAGCTCCCCTCGCCATCGGCGAAACCGTGATATAATATAGACTAACAGAGTACTGATATGTATATCAATTCGATAGGATATTATATTCCTGCAGAGAGAATAGATAACGAATATTTCCTTTCAGTCAATGGACTGACATCGGAATGGATCGAACAGCGTACAGGTATCAAAAGCCGCTCCAAGGCGGGTGCCGACGAGAATGTAGACACCATGGGTCTTGCGGCTATAGAGGCAGCTCTCGACACTCTCCCCTACGATGTCAAGGATGTCGACCTTATCGTGGCTGCACACTATTGCGCCTACGACACAGTGGCAACGGTCGCCCATAAGGCTCAACGCAGATATGAGATAGCCGGTGCCAAGGCGCTTTACGTATCCTCTGCCTGTTCGTCGTTTATAAACGGCCTTGAGGTCATAGAGGGCTATTTCGCCATGGGCAAGGCAAAGAAGGCTCTCTTGATCTGCCCCGAGCATAATACCTATTATGCGAATGAGTCGGATCCCAAGTCGGGTCACCTTTGGGGCGATGCGGCGGTTGCCTATTTCCTCTCCGCCGACAAGGTGTCGGATACTGACATCCGTATTCTTGATATATATACCGAGGGCTTGGGTCATCTCGGCAAAGGTCCCGAGGGCGTGCGCCTGCGTCCCAAAGAGGACGGCATCACGATGCCGGACGGTCGCGACGTTTTCCTCCACGCCTGCCGTTACATGATTCATGCGCTCAACAAGTCGCTCGAAAATACCCGACTCACCAAGGAGGATATCGGCAAGTTTATCTGTCACCAGGCAAACAAACGTATCGTGGCGCAGGTGGCTCACATGCTCGACCTCCACAACGAGGCTTTCGAGAACAATATCGAGGAATTGGGCAACACCGGTTCGGCATCGGCGCCGTTAGTGCTCGCCCAGTATATCGCCGACGCGCCGCAGGGTGAGAAGATTGCCCTGATGGTATTCGGCGGCGGATATTCATGCGGATGCTTCATTGTAGAGAAACCCTGATTTTACTATAAGTAATTATTGAGAATTAACGAATAGATAAAAACATACAGACATGAAACTTTTAGAAGGAAAAACAGCTGTAATCACCGGTGCCGCCCGCGGTATCGGTAAAGAGATCGCTCTTAAGTTCGCCTCTGAGGGATGTAACATCGCCTTTACCGATCTTCAGATCAACGAGGCCGGTAAGGAGACTGAGAAAGAGATCGCAGCTTATGGTGTCAAGGTAAAAGGTTATGCTTCAAACGCTGCTGATTTTGAGGCTACTGAGAAGACTGTAGAGGAGATCAAGAGCGATTTCGGTCGTATCGACATCCTCGTGAACAATGCCGGTATCACCAAGGACGGTCTTATGCTCCGCATGACCGAGGCTCAGTGGGATGCAGTTATTGCTGTGAACCTCAAATCAGCATTCAACTATATCCACGCTGTTCTCCCCATCATGATGCGCCAGAAGAGTGGCTCTATCATCAACATGGCTTCGGTGGTAGGTGTTCACGGTAACGCAGGCCAGGCTAACTACGCTGCTTCAAAGGCCGGTCTTATCGCACTCGCCAAGAGTATCGCCCAGGAGGTTGGTTCACGCGGCATCCGCGCCAACGCTATCGCTCCCGGCTTCATCGAGACTGCCATGACTGAGGCTCTCCCCGAGGAGATCCGCAAGGAGTGGACTGCCAAAATTCCTCTGCGCCGCGGCGGTAAGGTTGAGGACATCGCCAATGTGGCTACTTTCCTCGCTTCGGATATGGCGGGCTATGTTACCGGTCAGGTCATCCAGGTTGATGGTGGTATGAATATGTAATATTTCCTGTTTACACAGGAGAACTATTCTGACTATGCAATCAGATACTAAAAGTACAACCCGGGGAGTATCGGCGCAAGCTGTTGCTCCCCGCGTTGCATACGCCATCATACTTGCCGGCGGCTCGGGACTGCGTGCCGGTGGTGACACTCCCAAACAGTTCCAACTTCTCGACGGGATACCTTTATTATGGTGGTCTGTGAGAGCCTTCATCCGGCAGAATCCTCAGACACGCATCATATTGGTCATGCATCCGGGGTTCTTCGACCTGTGGGACATTCTCCACGCCGAACTCCCGGAGGAGGATCGCAAGATTGAATATGAGCTGGTTTGTGGTGGTCGTACACGCGGTGAATCGGTAGTGCACGGTCTCAACTATGTAGAGGGACCGGATGCGTTGGTTGCAGTGCATGATGCAGCGCGACCGTTCCTGACGGCTAATCTTATCGCCGAGGGGTGGAAGATGGCGGCGGCTACGGGCTCCGCCATACCTGTGACTGCCGTGACTGATTCTCTGCGCGAGATTACCGGTGAGGGTGAATCTGTAAGCGTAGATCGCTCAAAATTCAGGGCCGTACAGACTCCTCAAACTTTCATCGCCGGTAAACTCAAGGAGGCGTACGAGAAGACCGGTAATCTTAATTTATCTGACGATGCCTCTGTGTATCAGGAGGTATATGGCAAGGTCTCCCTAATCGAGGGGTATCCATATAATATCAAGATCACCAACCCCCTTGATATTAAAATAGCTCAAGTAATTGCCGAAGATTTAAGCAGCTGCACAATATAAAATAAAATATGCCTGATTTTTTATCGACTGACATAAAGTATATTAAAGGTGTGGGGGAAGCTCGCGCCAAGACGTTACGGAATCAAATGGAGATTTCGACGGTGCGCGATATGCTTTATAATTTCCCATACAAGCATGTCGATAAGAGTCATATATACAAGATTGCTGATTTTCGCGGGGAGATGCCGGCTGTCCAGATTGCGGGCAAATTCGTTTCCTTTTCGCTTCACGGCGAGGGGTCCCGCCAGCGACTGGTGGGATTGTTCTCCGACGGCAGGACGTTGATCGAGGTGCTGTGGTTCCGCAATTTCAAGAATATCCAGCGTATCTATCAGAAGGGTGTGGATTATATTCTCTTCGGCAAGCCTACCCTCTTCCGCGGAACATACTCGATGTCACATCCGGAAATCACGACTTTTGACAAACTAAATCCTCCGTCAGGTTTCCATGGCTTATACTCTATCCCGGAGTCGATAAAGAAGGGTGGTTTTTCTTCGCGTACGCTCAGCTCTATTGTAACCAATATTTTCGATTCTCCTCAATATCAACATATCATCGACCCGCTTCCGCGCGAGTTGATCGATATGTTGCATCTCATGCCTCTCGGGGAGGCGTTGCGCAATATGCACTTCCCCGTCAGTCCCGAGGCGTATCAGCAGGCACGCGAGAGAATGAAGTTTGAGGAACTTTTTTACCTCGAACTCAATATTCTCCGCTACTCGCGTAAGCGCAGCAAGGCAATTGCCGGTTACCCTTTCCTGCATATCGGCGAATACTTCAACGGTTTCTACCATAATCATCTTCCCTTCTCGCTGACGGATGCGCAGAAGAGGGTGCTTCGTGAGATACGCGACGATATGCGTTACGGTCGACAGATGAACCGTCTCCTGCAGGGTGACGTAGGTTCGGGCAAGACGATGGTGGCTTTCATGGCTATGCTCATTGCCGCCGACAACGGTTGTCAGGCTGCCCTGATGGCACCGACCGAGATTCTTGCCACCCAGCATTACGAAACAATCTCGAAATGGGCGGAGAAAATCGGGATAAAGGTTGCCCTTCTCATCGGTAGCACCCGAACGGCCGCACGCCGCGAGATCCACGAGGGTCTTCTGTCGGGTGAAATACAGTTCATCATCGGCACTCATGCCTTGATTGAGGATACTGTCAATTTCAAGAAATTGGGGTTGGCTGTCATCGACGAACAGCATCGGTTTGGTGTTGCCCAGCGTGCCAAGATGTGGAAGAAAAACACTGTCGCCCCTCACATGCTCGTGATGACGGCGACACCTATACCGCGCACCCTTGCCATGACTGTCTACGGTGACCTCGAGGTGTCGGTCATCGACCAACTGCCGCCGGGTCGTAAGCCGGTACAGACGTTCCTGCGTTACGATGATTCGCGCAAGGAACTGAATGCCTTGATTCGCCGCGAACTCGATGCCGGTCGACAGATTTATATTGTCTACCCTATCATCACTGAGAATCCCAACCTTGAACTCCGTAGTGTCGAGGAGGGTATGGAGCGTGTGAAAAAACTCTTTCCCGACGTTGCTGTAAGTTGTGTCCACGGTAAACTCAAGCCGGCGGACAAAGATGAACAGATGCAACGGTTCGTCACCGGTGAGACGCGCATCATGGTTGCGACAACAGTAATCGAGGTTGGTGTGAACGTCCCCAATGCCTCGGTTATGGTCATCGAGAATGCCGAGCGCTTCGGGCTGTCGCAGCTTCATCAGTTGCGCGGTCGCGTCGGGCGAGGTGCCGACCACAGTTATTGCATCCTTGTAACGAAGCATTCGGGGAGTGCCGACACCAAGAAACGTCTCTCCATCATGACCGAGACCTCCGACGGCTTCCTCATTTCGGAGGCGGATATGAAGATGCGCGGTCCCGGTGACATGGAGGGTACCCAGCAGAGCGGTTTGGCGTTTAATCTGCACGTTGCCAACCTCGCCACCGACGGACAGATCATCAGCCGTGCCCGCGAGGTAGCGACCCGCATCCTCAACGCCCACCCCGAGTTAGGCGCCCCCCTCCCC
>CAZAWP010000076.1:0-9445 GCA_964488855.1 uncultured Sangeribacter sp. | reverse complement strand
GTCTCCACACCGATGATCTTATCCTCATGAAGGATTCCCTTGAGGGTCTTGCGTACATGTTTGGCATCCTCGGTGGTGACTATGTCGTTGGTTATGATGAGCACTTTCTTGCCGAGCTCGAGCAATTTGGGAGTGATGGCCTCGATAAGTGCTGTTTTGCCGGAGCCGACAGGACCTCCGACACCTATTCTGCATGTCTGTGACATATATTTTTTCTAAAGATGGTTGATGTTTAAGTTAAACTGAAAGCATCCCTTAGTTCATGAACATACGCATATTGCCCTTCTCGTGCAAAGATGCGAGAATATCGAGCTGAGGGAAGAAAGCGTTCATGTCCTTAAGCTGCATCACTGATGCCTCTTGATATAAACTTTCGGTCTGCCGGGAGAGATCGAACAGGATCTTCTGCGTATCATAATGCGATACCTTGACAATACGGAGTGCCGCAGAGAGCACCATGTTGATGACACCATACTGATGGGCGGCGAAAAGCTGCTTTTCGTCGACACCGGCTGCTGCGTACGCCATACCCTGCGCTACGGGATAAGACCCGTCTATCTTCTCCGCCTTGATGTCGTCAAGAAATTTTCCGAACATTTCATTGTCGAAGAGGCGTGAAGATAATTCAGCCAGCTTCTTGCCCATGCGGCGGAGCATCAGACGTGCCTCGTCATTCATCTTGAAGAGCATAAGCATATTGTCAGCCTCTACGATCCTGTCATAATCTCCGGCTAAGAATGCACGGTGGGCATGTATGGCAGCGATGCCGTCGCTGAAGGCTGCCTGAAGCGCCTGCGACTTGGTAAACTCGCGCAGCGTGTCGGCATCCTTTACGATATTCTCGAAGACAGCTGTCTCCAATCCGTTAGAGAAGGAGAAAGTGCCGACCGGGAATGTCGAATCCGTGAACTGCAGCAGACGCATTGTGGTCGTCATATCAGCCTTGGGAGTTTTATTGCCTTTATTTGGTTTGTCACTCATATTACTTAAGACTTAAGAAATTAATGAGTGTGCTCGTAGGGATTGCCGTTCTCATCATAGTGCACGTGAGTGTGGGCATGTGCATGACCGTGCGGATGACCGTGCTCATGATCATGTAATCCTACGATATGTCCATGATCGTGGCTGTGGCTCTCCTGTCCGGCACCTCCGAAGAGACGGCGAATCTCATGGGGAGCAAGATAGGGGATAATGGTCGTGCCTTTTTCAAACTCAAAGGTGATACCCTCGATATGGTGGGTTTTCATTACCGACATCATTACCTTCTCGTCCACTGTGAGGGGTACGTACACTTTAGTGCCTTTGACTACAGCGGGCCAGTGCTGGTTACCGATAGCATGACCTAACTCAACCGAGATACGGATTATCTCCTGCGGGTCGCGGTCTGCGATACCGCCTAAATCCACTACCAATACCGGATTAAGTTCAATCTTGAGGACTGCGGCAGTGCCCTTCTCGGGATCATAATCGATAATGTCACCGTCGGCAACCTGTGAGTGACGTTTGAGGGCAACCGGATATTCCGTTCCCGATACGCCGGTTGCCAAAAAGCGGCTTTTCTGGGCAGTCCACTGGTCGAGCGGGATAAAATCTATATTGAAGTCCTTGACTTTTTCCGCCCACGCGGGGTCAGTGGTCATGTTGCCGATAACTTCGGTATATACTTTCATTTTCAGAACTGTTTCATATTGAAAGCCCCCGAAGGCGAAACCGTCTCCGGGGACTTTGTATTATAGATATTCTTTATAAACACGAATATTTGACATCACGCCGGCTTAGCTAAACCAGTAGAGCTGACCGAGAGAAAGCTCTTTTGCCGGGGGTACTGTAGCGAGAATACCATCAACGGTAACCTCAAATGTCTCGGGATTAACCTCGATGCGAGGAGTGGCTGTGTTGCGGACCATGTCGGCCTTACCGATCTGACGGCAACCGTGTACCGGCATCACGATGCTCTGGAGACCAAGTTTCTCCTTGATGTTGTTGTCCATCGAAGCCTGAGAAACGAACGAGATGCGGGTGTTGGGCATAGCCTCGCCGAAGCTGCCGTACATCGGACGCATGATCTTGGGCTGGGGAGTTGTGAGCGATGAGTTGGGATCACCCATGTTAGCCCAGTTGATAAGACCACCCTTGATAACGAGCTCGGGCTTGGTGCCGAAGAACTGCGGGTTCCAGAGCACGAGGTCAGCCATCTTGCCTTTCTCGATAGAACCGAGGACGTTGCTGAAACCGTAGGTGATAGCGGGGTTAAGGGTAATCTGGGCAAGATAACGGAGCACGCGGAAGTTATCGTTGTTGTCAGAATCCTCGGGTAACTTACCGCGAACCTGCTTCATGTAAGAAGCCATCTGGAATGTACGCATGAAAGACTCACCTACACGACCCATGGCCTGAGAGTCAGAAGATACCATAGAGATGATACCTAAATCATGGAATACGTTCTCGGCAGCCTGTGTCTCGGGACGTACGCGGCTCTCTGCGAATGCAACGTCAGAGGGGATGTTGGGGTTGAGGTTGTGACAAACCATGATCATATCGAAGAGCTCAGCCTGCGAGTTGATACCGAAGGGGAGAGTCGGGTTTGTCGAAGAGGGGAGAACGTTGGGCATCGAAGCAACCTTGAGCAAGTCAGGAGCGTGACCACCACCGGCACCCTCGGTGTGATAGGTGTGGATTGTTCTGCCGTCGATAGCTGCGAGGGTATCCTCTACATAACCTGACTCATTGAGTGTATCGGTGTGGATACATACCTGGCAGTCGTAACGGTCGGCAACATCCATACATGTGCGGATTGCACCCGGAGTCGAACCCCAGTCCTCATGGATCTTGAAGCCCATGGCACCGTTGGTAATCTCGTTAATCATGTTCTCGGCAACCGAGCAGTTACCTTTGCCTAAGTAACCGATGTTGATGGGAAGACCGTCGGCAGCCTGAAGCATCTTGCCAAGGTTCCAGCGACCGGAAGTAATTGTAGTACCGTTGGTACCGTCTGTAGGACCGATACCGCCGCCGATAAGGGTTGTGATACCGTTGCTCAGACAGTGGTAAGCCTGCTGCGGGGAGCAGAAGTGTACGTGACCGTCGATACCGGCAGCGGTAAGGATCATGTGCTCACCCGAGATTGCGTCGGTCGAGGGACCTGTAACGAGGTCGGGGGAAACGCCGTGCATAACATTGGGGTTACCGGCTTTACCGATACCTGCGATCTTACCGTCCTTTACACCTACGTCAGCCTTAACTACACCTAAGACGGGGTCAAGGATTGTAACATTGGTGATGACGAGGTCGAGGCTGCCGCCGTCAGAGGTGCACTCATTGGCGAGACCCATACCGTCGCGGAGTGTTTTGCCACCGCCATATACGACTTCGTCGCCATAGACACGGAGGTCTTTTTCTATCTCTACATACAGATCGGTGTTGCCGAGGCGGATTTTATCACCCACGGTGGGGCCGAAAAGCATGTTGTTATCTTGTCTGGATATTGTAGCCATATTGATAAGAAATGTTGGGGGTGGTTTATTTCAGTTTGGAAGCCTCGTTTTCAGTGTACTCAGCATCGGCTTCATCTTCTGTTACGGTCTTGTAACCGTACTCCTTAACGCGGCGCATAGCCTCGATGCGTTTGGGATAGAATGTCGGGGTGTCCTCAAGACCGGTATAACCGTTTACGAGGTCGCCGAAACCGATCACGCGGTGCTTGCCGGCGTATGCCACGAGCTCCACAACTTTCTCCTCACCCGGCTCGAAGCGGATTGCAGTGGTTGCGGGGATGTTAAGATGATAGCCGAAAGCCTTGGAGCGGTCAAACTCCATGTAACGGTTCACCTCAAAGAAGTGGAAGTGAGAGCCGATCTGCACGGGACGGTCACCGGTATTGTGTACGGTAACCTTTACAGTGCGACGGTTTACGTTATATTCGATAGGTTCAGAGGCAAGGATGACGCCGCCTACCGGCACATACTCCTTGGGAGTGAAGCCCGGTGTGTTGGGATACGCGATAGCGGGTTTGCCCTCATAGACACCCATAGGTGTAGCATAACCTGTCTGCTCGGGAGCAGTTGTAGTGTTATCTTGAGCCATATTGGTAATAGTTTTGCGTAATTAATAACTCTGTAAAACCTAAGTGTCTTACAATTACTTGATAGGATGGTGGATGCTGACAAGACGTGAGCCGTCGGTGAACACCGCCTCAACCTGAAGCAGAGTGATCATGTCGGCTACACCCTCCATAACCTGATCTTTGGTGAGAACCTGGGCTGCGTCGTGCATAACCTCCTCTACGGTCTTGCCCTCGCGCGCCCCCTCAAGAGCACTGCAGGTGATATAAGCTACAGCTTCCGGATAGTTAAGCTTAAGACCCTTGTTGAGGCGTCGCTCAGCTACCATACCTACGCAGAGCAGCGTAAGTTTGTCTTTCTCTTTGGGTGTAAAGTGCATATTAATATGTTTTGATGGTTAGAATCATGGTTGCTGCGAAGTATATAATCTGAAGTATAATCTTGTATAATCTTTAGTATATATCTTCTATCGCAAATCTAAATATTTTAGAATTATTTTCAAAAATAAGAGCTATAAATTTCTCTAATTTATAACCGATTCAAATACCGTGCACATAAAAACTCAAATATCGCCGCGACACCTTTGTCACAACGATAATGTATCCATACTCAACGGTAATTACGGCTGTGACGACGCTCGTGCTCCTCGCGCTTATGATGGGCGATGAACTGGTTGAAGAGGCTGTCGTCGGTGATGACATCGGAATTACTCTCCACATCGTCGCGCAGTCTGTCGGCTTCTTCTTCCGAGCCGTCTACATTACCGTGAAAGAGTCGGGTGATGCCGAGCAGAAGCATAACCATAGCGCCCAGGATGAGCACTACAAATACGGTCTGGATCATTATGCTTACTGATGCTATCATTATTTTAACTGCCGGTGATTAAGAGTTGGTTCCGAATAACCGGCTTTTGATGCCGGTATGATTGTCATTTACTATAGTAACCATCGAGGGGCATAAATTGTTTTGAAAAAATAAAGGTCGTCGAAATCAAATCATCGACGACCTTTATCTATATTCGGTTCAAAACCCGTTTGAGGTTTACCGGACAGTCAATCCTTATTTGCTTTCAGGATTGATAGTAGTGGTAAGTACCTGTGTTGCGGGGAGCTGACCGTTAGGAATCTCATCAGCACTCTCAACGACTTTTACGTAGTAAGAGAGCACGCCGTTTGAGATAGGTTTGCTAACCTGAAGGACATTGAAGCCAATATCGAGCAGGTGAGTGCCTAACGGCATAACTGAAGAATCAAAACTGATAGAGTAGGGAGCAACATTGCTGAAACCTACGCTGATGTTGTCAAGGTTGTAGCCAACATTAGCAAGGGTAGTGTTCTCGCCATTCAGACTCTTGACTGAAATGCCTTCTACACCCCATTCTTCACCCTGGATAACATAAAGTACACCATTCTGGTATGCTACGTTGTCAAAAGTGACATCAAGTGTAACCTGCGGGAGGTCGTCATCGCTCTGACATGAGGCGAGAAAGCCGAACGGAATCAAGAGCAATAAATACAGTAATTTTTTCATCGTCTAATTATAATATTAAATTAAGATTATTATTGCCGGTGTCCGATAATGATTCGGAAGACCGGCAAGGTTTTCGGTCTATTTCTCCGAGGGGATACGGCTGTGCGAACCGCATCACCTTCCGGGACTCTTCCCGTTTCATCTATAAAACATTTTAACCTTTGTGGAGGTTCATTAATTTCTGCAGTTAATTACACCTTTACGCAAAATAAATTGTCATCTCCATATTTACAAATTATTTGTGGGGTGTTTAATCTTTTGGATTGTTAAAATGTTATAAAGACATATTGAGACCGAAATTATAAACTTCATTATTTATAATGTTCTTGATATAAAGTTCTTGATACGATAATTTTCACAATCCCCATAACCTTTCTAATACTTTATATACTATGAAGAACAAGCCGGATTTAGGATTCTGGAAACTGTGGAATCTGTCGTTTGGATTCTTTGGAGTACAGATTGCTTACGCATTGCAGAGTGCCAATGTCTCGCGTATTTTCACCACTATCGGAGCTGATCCGCATGATTTGAGTTATTTCTGGATACTCCCTCCGCTGATGGGCCTGATAGTGCAGCCTATCGTGGGTGTCGCCTCCGACCGGACATGGACGCGTTTCGGGCGCCGTCTGCCATACCTTATAATAGGAGCACTCATCGCAGTTATCGTGATGTGTCTTCTCCCTAATTCCGGCAGCTTCCATCTCTCGGTGGACAGTGCAATACTTTTCGGTCTCGTTGCCCTGATGGTGCTCGACACCTCCATCAACATGGCGATGCAGCCATTCAAGATGCTTGTGGGTGATATGGTAAACGACAGGCAGAAGGGTAAGGCTTATTCTATTCAGAGTTTCCTGTGCAATGCCGGCTCTATCGTAGGCTATATTTTCCCGATGCTCCTGATGTGGTTCGGTATAAAGAATATTGCACCTGCAGGTGTTGTGCCTGACACCGTGATATGGTCATTCTATTTAGGCGCAGCCATCCTTCTTATTTGCGTGGTATACTCGCTTATCAAGATCAAGGAATGGCCACCCAAAGAATATGATGAATATAACGGCGGTAATTCAGCAGATAAAAATGAGAAGAAGGAGAATATTTTTGTGCTTCTCGCCAAGGCTCCGAAAACTTTCTGGACGGTAGGTCTGGTTCAGTTCTTCTGCTGGTTCGCATTCCTTTTCCTCTGGACTTACGGCACCAATACAGTAGCCTATAATGCCTTTGACACTCCTTCGACCGAAAGTTATCCCGGTATCAAGGTTAATGGCAAGGACTATAAGGCAAATTATATCTTGGCGGCTCCAGGTAAGGTTTCGGGTAACGGGATTGCTTCCCAATCGTATATGATAGTTGAGCATGGTCACAAATTGGTGTCGGGCGTACAGGTAGGTAACGAGGTATACAATGGGGGTACCATTGTAGTCAATGGAAATGATACTATCGTTAATGACCACAAGGTTGTCACCACTGCTGAAGGTCTGGCAAAGTTCAGCATGAACACACCGCTTGAAGGTGTGAAATCACTCAGCGTGGACGGTAAGGATATAGAGCTGACCGGAGTGCCGGTGGTAAAAGATTATCTGGAGGGCATGACGGGTGAAGTGACCATCACCACCGCTGCAATCTGTGCAGCAAATCCTGATGGTACCTACACGATAGATGACGCTAAGTCTGAAGTCGTTACTGTGGCCAATAGCTCGTATATCAGCAAGACAGTGTTAAATGCAGCGACCCCGCAGTATAATGCAGCCGGTAACTGGGTAGGACTCCTGTTTGCAGTTCAGGCAGTAGGGTCGGTGATATGGGCAGTATTGTTGCCGCGTCTCGGCAGCCGCCGTTTCTCCTACGTCCTGAGTCTGATGTTGGGAGCCGTAGGTTTTGCGATGACCGCCTTTATGACAAACCAATACTGGTTGTTTGTGGCCTTTCTGTTGATCGGCTGTGCATGGGCGGCAATGTTGGCATGGCCTTTCACAATACTCACCAACTCACTCAAGGGAGGAAATATAGGAACATACCTTGGACTTTTCAACGGCACGATTTGTTTACCGCAGATTATCGCTGCAGTGACAGGCGGCTGGATATTAAGTCTGTTGAGTAAGCCGGGACAGTTAGCCCCCGAGTATCTGATGATGCTCATCGCCGCCATCGCGATCGCCCTCGGCGCCCTCTGTGTCTTCTTCATCCGCGAAGACACCCCCGCCGCTAATCGATGAAGCGGCGGGTGAGGGGGGTGAAGTGGTCGATGCGGCGGTCGCGGAGGAAGGGCCACCAGCGGCGGACGTTCTCCGAGCGCTCGAGGTCTACGTCGACGACTTGCTCGCAGGGCTTGTTGTCGGGTGCCTCAAAGAGAATCTCCCCCTGCGGACCGGCTACGAAGCTCGTTCCCCAGAAATCAATACCCGAGGTAGACCCCGAGGGATCTTCCTCGAAGCCACACCGGTTTACGGTTATGACAGGAATGCCGTTGGAAACCGCATGACCGCGTTGCACAGTCACCCATGCATCACGCTGACGCTCTTTCTCATCGGAGGGATCATCGGGATTCCAACCAATGGCAGTGGGGTAAATGAGCATTTCGGCACCTTGGAGAGCCATGAGCCGCGCAGCCTCCGGATACCATTGATCCCAACAAACCAGCACACCCAGCTTACCGACGGATGTCTCTATCGGTGTGAATCCCATGTCGCCCGGTGCGAAGTAGAACTTCTCATAAAACCCGGGATCGTCGGGAATATGCATCTTGCGGTAAGTGCCGGCAATCGAGCCGTCGGTATCGAAGACGACTGCGGTATTATGATAAAGACCCGGTGCACGACGTTCAAAAGCTGAAGTCACCAAAACAACATTATTATTGGCGGCTGCTTCGGCGTAGAAATCGGTAAACTCTCCCGGCAGCGTCTGCGCCAAATCAAAATTGTCCACATCTTCGGTCTGACAGAAATAGAGCGAGTCATGCAGTTCGGAGAGCACAATCAGTTTGGCACCCTCCTGAGCAAGATTCTCGATAGCCATCAGATTGCGGGCGCGGTTGGTGTCTACGTCGGGTGTAAAGCTGTGCTGTACGATCCCGACCGGTAACGGTTTTATCATAGTTATGGTTATTCGAAGATTGTAGAGTTGAAAAGGTTTTCGGGAATCTGCATGGTGGCACAATGGAGTGACCCATGCTGTTTGAGAAGGGTAGTGCACTCCACCGGAATGACTGTATGTTCGGGAAACGCCACTGAAGCCGTCATGCAGGCCAGTTTGTCGTTAGCCGGCTGAGAATATACCGGCATAAACAGGTGAGTCGGGGTGACAAGGTAATTGGCGTAAGTCGCCGGAAGACGGTTGCCCTCTTCATCAAAGATCGGATCCGGGAGCGGAAGTTCCACGAGATTATATGGATTACCCTCAGGGGTGCGGAAGAGCGTAAGCTGTGCTCGCATCTTTAGAAGTTCCTCAAACTGCGGGTCATCAACATTGCGGCAGCCGGTAAAGAGTATAGTGTCGTTGGGGGCTAAACGAGCCAATGTGTCGATATGCGAGTCAGTATCATCACCGATCAGGGCGCCATAATCGAGCCACAATACATGATCTGCACCCAAACGTTCTGCCAAAATGTCATTGACCTGCTGTCGTGTCTTGCCGCCGTTACGGTTAGGGGAGAGGAGACACCGGGAAGTAGTGAGGATGGTGCCGTTGCCGTCAGACTCGATAGAGCCACCTTCGAGAACATAGTCCCTTTCATTGCGATATACATCAGGCTCGATCACAAACAATTCGCTGAGCCTCAGATTGACCAGGTTGTCACGGTCGGCGGCGAACTTCAGTCCCCAGCCGTTAAAACCGAAGTCGAGCGCCCGAAGGCG
>CAZAWP010000075.1:3860-9448 GCA_964488855.1 uncultured Sangeribacter sp. | reverse complement strand
CGCAGTTCGTCGACAAGGACGTGGTTGGTTGAGATGTTCATGTTCTCGTCATTGGGGAGGAATCGGACGCTGACGGTGTGCTCGCCGGGGGTCAAATCCACAATCAGACTGTTGGTCAGTCCCCATTCGCTCCAGTTATTTCTGCCACGGTGAGGCATTACCATGATACCCATATCCTTGCCATCCACAAATATAGTACGGATACCGCAGCGGTTCTCCGTATTCACCGGGCCGTTACCGTTGGCATAGCGCAACTGCAGGGCATATTTTCCACCCTCGCCAACCGATACCGGTATCACCAACTCGGCAGAAGATTTATCGAGTTCGACAAAGCCCTCGCCGTTAAAGCCGCCAACCGGCTGCTGCGGCTGATACGCGATCTCCTCCGACACCATCGCTGTGGATTCTCCCGGTATCTGTATGACCGTCATCGGACGCGTCGAACGGGGCTCGGAAGCGAAACCTTCGGTGCCGTTGTCAGCCACACCGATAACCTGATACTCACCCGGTGTAGAAGCATCAAATGTAGTAGACGTGGTCTCGGCAATTCTCTTACCGTCACGGATGACAACATATCTGTTGATGTACTCGATAGGATTCCAACAGAGCCTAGTGCCCTCCAGCCACGCAATAGGGGTAAGCGGAGCCTTTTCGTTGGGCACGTTATTAACACGCATCGGCGCAATTTCATTGTCCGCCATAACAATAACGACCTTCATGCGTCCCTTGGCTTTCTTAGCCAAGATTTCGGGCTTCTGTTCCTTGCCGTTTACTGTAAACGATTTGATCTCATTTCCGTAACCTTTCACCTCAATGTCGAGCACGGCATCACGATACTTGAAATTATCCAGTTTCAGATCACCGCTGAGGGATTTCGGCACAAAGGGGTGGAACATCAGTTTATCCTTGCCGAACTCTATGCCAAACAGTATCTTATGGGTCAGGGCTATATTTCCGCTGAGACACCAGAGCATGTTGGACGAATTGAGTTCGGTGTATATATCGCCGTTATCGAGATTGAAATTCTCCTTGTTAGTGCAGAAGAGGGCTGCCGGACGCATAATGGCACCTATACCCTGCTCCACGCCCGCTTCATTTCCAACCTTGGCGTTGGCAATCGCCCACCAGCAACCTACCCATGGCCACAACGCATTGTTGTGATAGTTGGGGATGTCGGCAATCTGAGGATAGAAGATAGTGGCACCAAAAGGAGTGGTCGGGTTATTCTCGGTTATGGCGCGGGCACGATCCTTGTCGGCGACATCCCACATAATTGCCAACGACTCGCCCAATGTTTCTGCCCGGGGATTCATGATGAGATTGTCGCGACCGTACAGGTACATGCCGTAATATCCCTTGTCATCCATCCAAAGATGTTTGTTTATGCCGGCAATGACCTTATCCGCCATTTCGCGTGCCTTGTCAGCCTCCTTCTTGTGACCCAACTCGGCGGCAGCCTCGGCAAGAACGCGCCATGCCTGCGCATGTACTATCGAGGTTGAGAGCGCCTCGGTGTTGTAAATGTCGGCACACTGCATCCAGCGCGGATGACTCTGTTCGCGCCAGTCTATAAAGGACGTCTCACCCTTGACCAGACCCGTTTGCGGATCATAGACACTCATCTCGTCCGTTTCGAGCGAACGCTTCATTATAGGATAGATATATTCGAGCCACTTGCGGTCACCGGTGACCTTATACACCTCGTATGCCGCCACGCACCATATCTCGCGGTCTGTCGATACAGGCCACGCACCGCCGCTGCCGGTATCCTGAATGATGCGTCCCAACGAGTCGACCTTCTTCATCAAAGAGATCTTTGACGCCTCGGGCTGCAGATACGCCATTGAGAGCAGGATGGAGTAGCTGACATCGCGTGTCCATACCCCCGACCACTCCTTACCGGTGCGCAGAGTAGTGTCAGGCTCGACAGCATTGACCATTTCATCAAGCGACATATTATATACCGCTTCATGCAGACGGTTTGAGGAGGTCAAAGCCGGATAGGGCGTGAGGTCATTACGTTTTTTCCACTCCTTGGCTACCGGCATAAAGTATCCCGGGCGTGCCGAATAGGTGGATTTGATTTCATAGGGAGAAACCGCCGTAGCGATAAATTCACCCTTATATGGTATCGCCCGACCAACGGTAAGCATCGGTCTTTACAATGTCACCGGCGTAAGAAGCCGCCGATGACATTGTCATAAGACCCAATATGATGGTTGAAGTGATGTGTTTCATGATAAGAATTGATTGGAAGTTTATACTAACCTACGATAAACCGGATTAGATCTTGTGATAAGCAGGATTAGATCTTGTGATAAGCCGGATTAAATCGTGTGATACAACGGATTAAATCTTGGCAATCTTGATGGCACAACCGCCGCTGCGACCCTGCGGTATGTCAAGTACGGTATTACGGTCCACATTGCGCTGCTCGATAACCACCGGATAAGGATTGGTATCGTAATGGGCATCCTCGCCGTCGCGGTAGATTGTAGCGCGGTACTTGGCATCCGGGTCGAGGAAGGACAGGTCAATGTGCGCCACGCGGGCCTCATCGCCGGTAGCACTGCCGACATACCATGTATCCTCACCCTTACCCTTGCGGGCTGTTGTCACAAATTTACCTATCTCTGCCTCCGGGTAACAGGTCTTGTCCCAGTCGGTCGGACAGTCACATACGAACTGGAAGGGACCGGGATTCGCCTCATAATTCTCTATTTCATCCGAAGCCATCTGGAGCGGTGAATAAAGGATGACAAACAATGCCAGCTGCTTTGCAAGGGTTGTGTTTACATGCGTCTGCGGCATGATGGGGTTCTCGAAGCGGAAAGTAACAGGTGTGAAGTCCATGGGACCGGCGAGACCTCTTGTAAAAGGCAACGTGATGGTATGTACCGGCGGATTGCCACCCTCGGGGCTCCATGCGTCATATTCCTGACCGCGCACACCCTCCTGAGTCATAAGGTTGGGATAGGTGCGCTGCAGACCGGTGGGCATGACAGGTTCATGATTATCTATGGCAAGCTTATATTTGGCAGCGGCCTCGATAACCTTACGGTAATGGCGTACTCCGAACTGACTGCTGTGAAGTTCCTTGTCATCCATCATATCACCGACATATCCGGTCTTGACATAGTGCATGCCGTTGTCGGCATAGAGTTTCATACCGTCGTGCATCTGATCCTCATATTTGCCTACCTTTCCACCCGTTTCATGGTGACCGATGAGGGCTACACCTTTCTCACGACCGTAACGGTTGAGTTCGGCGATGTCGAAATCATCGTAAGGGCGGGTGAAGTCGAAATCCCAGGTAGCCCAGTCGGGGTTCCATCCCTCCACCAATACTCCTCCGAAATTATTACGGGCGGCAAAATCCATGTAACGCTTCACATTCTCGGTGGTGGCACCATGATTGGGACCTGCCTCCCAGGTGGCTGTACGCATGTGGTAGCACCACCATACCCCTATATAACGTTGAGGCTTGCAGAACTCGGCGGCATCCTCGATAGCGCAGGGTTCGTTGAGATTGAGCATGATTCGGCTCAGTGCCATGTCACCGGCATTATCTGCGATGATAACGGTGCGCCAAGGTGAGACACGCGTCTCGCTGACAAACACTTTCTCGCCCGACTGCCAGGGAGTAAGGTCAGCGTACAGTCTATGTTCGCCGGGCACGGACTGAAGGTTCATCGCTGCATAGTCAGTGAGGTTAGCCTCATGAAGAGCAATATGGGTGCCGTCGGACAAACGCAGGGTAACGGGAGTGGACACACGGCCTATGCTGTCGAGTGGCAGCTCGCGGAAGACCTCCTCATAAAAACGGTTGCCATTGGTCGGGATGCTCCATGTCGTGGGGCATTCATCAAAAGCGAACTCGGTGATCTCATCCATGATGGCGAAGTCCTGAAGGTTTTTCTGGCGCGGGAACTCATAGCGGAATCCGATACCGTCGTTAAAGACGCGGAAGACTATATCTATCGTGCGACCGGGCGCCAATTTCTTCTGTGCCAAGGAGACGCGTATCTCATTATAGTTATTCTCTATCTCGGACTCCTCGCCCCAAACGGGTTGCCAAGTATCGGAGTGGCTGTCGCGGGCCACTGATTTTACCGACATGCCGTCGGTAAAATCAGGTATATCCTTCAGTTTGAGCCCTAAATGCGAGGGGCATACTACACGATGACCTTTGCGGCTCACGGAGTATTGAGGCTTACCGTCCTTGATGTCGAACTCGAGTTTTACATTTGAGTCTGGCGAAACAACCTCGATCGGTTTTGCACTTGCTGATACCGTAGATAACGCAACAAACGCGATACCTAATATATAACTTTTTTTCATGATTTTCAATCCAGATATGTTACGTTAATCTTATGTTTATTTCCATCGATAACAACACGGTAGCGACCTGCCTGAGTCACCTGCCATTTATTGTCAGGATCACCGTTGGGCATCAATGAAATTTCATCAGAAGCCACACCGTCGGCGTTGATTACGGTTCCACCGTTTACCGGCATGATGAAAGCACCGCCCCAGTTGCCCGGCTCCATGGGACACTTGAACTCTCCCTCGTTAAGCTGACCCTCGTATTGGAAAGTATTCTCCCCTATCTTTTCCATCTTGACAGGATTATCAATATTCCAGTCAGCAGGAGTTGCGTTACCCACCATCCACAGGTCGGCGATCTCGTATGGCTTTACAGGTATCTCGATGACAGTGAGTTCCTTCTCGTTATCGCAACCCGTAAGGGTGAACATTGCCAGTAGGGCAATAAGTATGATATTATAGATTTTCATGACATTCAGTAGTTTTTATTAATAACCGGGGTTCTGTTTAAGATTATGGTTGGTGTCGACTGCCTTGCGGGGCACAGGGAAGATGGAAGTATGGTTATCATCGTCGGCACGTTTGTCCCACCATATACCGGTATTGAATTTACCGAAGCGGATAAGGTCTGTGCGGCGACGACTCTCAGCGAAGAACTCGCGTCCCCACTCATCGAGGAGTTCCTGTTCATCGAGGCTGGCAGTGCCTTCGGGAGCGTAGAGGGAGGTAGCCCATGCAGAGGCCGGATAGTTGCGTTTTCTCACGCTGTTGAGGAGGCGTGCGGCAGCCGGGGTGTCACCAGATCTGAACTTGCACTCGGCAAGAGAGTAGACAATCTCAGCCAAACGGATCTCAACGCAGTCGGACTCTATCTGACCGTTGTCTTCGTCAGAATAGAATGGATATTTGGCGAAATGGTACCCGGAGTTATGGTCACCGGTCTGGAGGTTACTGGTCTTGTCAGAGGGCCACTCGTCATCAGCGAGTCCGCTGAACATTCCCACGGCATCGCGGATATTGAGTTCGTAGTTGCCGTAAGGATCTGTTACATATTCCTCACCATCCTTGATTGAGGGAAGTTTGCCGAAGATAAAGAGACCTTCGCGGCTGTTGTTGCCAAGATTACGATAGAGTTTAAGACGCACATCCTCAGGATAATTCCTGAATTTCTGGACAGTGTTACCTAACTGATAGGTGTACAGATTACCGTTGAGGTCGAAACTCGGGGTACAGGCGTACTTGCAGTTATGGTCACCGGCCTC
>CAZAWP010000075.1:0-3760 GCA_964488855.1 uncultured Sangeribacter sp. | reverse complement strand
GTTCCTGTCCATACCTCGGCGTTGAGGTAAAGGCGTACCAGAAGCGCGGCTGCGCCTGCCTTGTTCCACTGCGCCTGCTGTATGCCGTTACCGCCGCTGCCGCTCTTGGTGCCGAGCAGTGAGACACAGTCGATCAACTCTTTTTCGATAAAGTCAAATAGTTCCTGCGGCGACACCTGACCCTTTGAGTTGAGGTTTACATCCTTGCTGACGGCGAGGGGGACATTGCGGAAGCTGTCGAGGAGACGGATATAGAACCATGCGCGCAATGCACGGCACTGAGCCTTGAGGTTGTTAAACTCCTCGTCGGTAAAACTAAAATCAGAGGCTGAGAGTGTCTCAAGGTCATCGATCACATAGTTTGCCTGCATGATACCCTGGAAGCAACCGTTCCATTCGGTCTCGATAGTGCCCTCCTCGATATTCCATGTATGATAATGGTAACGGCGCCAGAGTCCACCGTCATCCCACCATCCGTCGCGAGAGGGGGTTATAAGCTGGTCGGCGGTTAGCTCGTTGAGCACATGACGGCTCTGTATGCTCCAGAAGGCGTGCTCGAACGGACGGAAGACCGCGCGGATTACATCATTTTTGGTATTGTAATAATTCTCTGAAGAAACCTGGTCATAGACAGTCTCATCGAGGTTGGTACAGCCGGTGAGCGATATTAAGCCTATGGCTGCCGCCGTGATATATGATGTTACTTTCATTGTTAGTCGTATTAGAAGTTAGAGGCATTAGAAATCCAATTGCACGCCTAAGATAAACTGACGGCATGAGGGATAATACGTTCTCGAACCGGTAGCGCCGGGGGTCAGTCCGTTGGTCTGGAATGACGAGGGATCCACTCCGCTATAGGAGGTTATGGTGAAGAGGTTCTTACCGGTGAAGGTCAGTCGTATGCTGTCGAGGAATCGTTTGTTAAGGCGGAAGGTATACCCTAATGTAAGGGCATCGAGCTTGACGTAGTCACCTTTCTCAAGATAATAGTCGGTAACCTCCTGACTGCCCTGAAGTGCGGCATACTTGGTGTAAGCCTTTTCCATCACGTTGCCGTTAAACGACTGATGTCCGTAATAGAAATCATGGATGTTGAATATATCGTAACCGAATGCTCCGCGGAAGAACAGGGAGAGATCGAAGTTACGGTAACGGAAGGTATGAGTCATCGAGGCGGTGAACTTGGGAAGACCGTTACCTACATATTGACGATCCTCCTCGGTACCCTCTGAGGCGAGTTTCACATTGCCGTCCTTGTCATAGATAGCCCAGTTACCGTTCTCGTCGATGCCTGCATAGCGGTACATGTAGAAATTTCCCAAGCGCTTGCCCTGTTCGATACGCTGCAAGTTATGGAACGGATAAGGATCCTCTGTGCCGACCATGTCATAATAGTCCTGACCGACATACTCGGAGTTACTGAAGTTTACAAACTTATTGCTCATCGTTGCGCCTACAAAGTCGATGGTGTAAGAGAAGTGGCGTGTATCGACGGCGTTCCAACGTAAATCGAACTCAAAGCCGGAGTTACGCATGGTACCTACATTGACAAATGTCGAGCTGAACAGATAGGGAGGGACGGATACGTCATAGTCGCCCAAAAGATCCTGCTGGTTGCGCGAATAATAGTTGAGCGAGCCCGAAAGGCGGTTGTTCAAGATTGAGAAATCGACACCGATGTTCCAGTTCTTGGCTTTCTCCCAGCGGAGATCGGGGTTCACATTCTTGCCCGAACCCCACACCTGGTAGTATTTGCCCTGATAATAATAGTAGCCGAAGCCACTCATGGTATTCAGCGACATGTAGTTGCCGAAATCCTGGTTACCGGTCTCACCGTAGTCACCGCGGAGCTTGAGCTCGTTGATCCATTCGACATTGCGCATGAACGGCTCCTGCGAGATACGCCAGCCTAATGATACTGCGGGGAAGTTACCCCATTTGTGGTTGGCACCGAATTTGGATGAACCTTCATGACGTATCGAGGCTGTGGCGATATAACGACCGTTCCAGTCATAGCTCAATCGACCGAAGAATGCAATGAGCTTGCAGTCGTTCTTGTACGAGCCCATGCCTACGTGACCCTCTTCGACCGCCCACTGACCGGATCCGAGGTTATTTGCTCCAAGTCCGTCGTTGGGAAAATCCTTGTTGTCGGCATTTACTCCCGAATACTGGTTGTACTGGTATGAGTAACCGACCATGGCGCGGATGTTGTTGCCGCTGAATGAGCCGGTATAGTTGGCGAGCCATTCGAGACTGCGCTGAAATCCTTTTGAGTAGCTGCGTGAACCCTCGCCGTCATAACCGGTATTCTGTGCAAGTGTGGAGGTGGAGGGGCGGAACCAGTAGTTGAAGTTGGAATCCTCATGATCGGCCACCGTAACCTGGGTGTTGAGGGTCTGCGAGGGCCACGAGTCTTTTGCAAAGAGAGGAAGAAGATTAAGCTTAACTGTCAGGTCTGTCTCGAGGAGTTTGGTGGTCGCCTTATTGTCATCGAGCGCCATCATCTCCACGGGGTTGTAGCCGGCTGTCTGACCGGTGAAGTTGGTGTACTGACCACGTGCCTCATCCCAAATGGGGGTGGTGGGGTTTGCCTCCAGAGCGTTGCGGAAGACGTCCCATGATGCGATCTTGCGCTCAATGATACGCGGGGCGATGTTAAGCGAGAAGTTGAAGAGTCCTCCCTTGGTGATGTGATTTACCGAGGCGCGACCGCCGAACTCCTGACGGTTTGAATATTTGTCCACACCGTTTTGTGTGCGGAAGTCCACCGTGGCGCGATAGTTGGTTTTCTCGCCACCGCCACTGATGCTGACAGTGTGCGATGTGCCCCAGCCTGTACGGGTCACTGCGTCAAGCCAGTTGTCGTTACCTCCCAAATCGACACCATTGACGGCATCGGCGCGAAGGGCGCGGTATGACTCGGCATCGAGCATCTTGAGTTCGTGGTTGGCAACATTGGCGGTTGCAGTGCCTACGTATGTGGTGTGTACGGCACCGTCACGGGCGCCTTTCTTTGTCGTCACTACGATTACACCGTTAGAGCCGCGTGTACCGTAGATGGCGGCTGCCGCTCCATCTTTAAGAATATCGAAGCTCGCTATATCGTTAGGGTTGATGTTGGTAAGGTTACCTCCCGGTACGCCGTCGATGACTATCAGCGGACCCAGGCCTGCCGAACGCGAGGAGACACCGCGTATCTGGATTGAAGCCTGATTGTTGGGGTCACCGACACCGGTGTTGGTGATGGATACGCCCGGCACCTTACCCTGAATCATCATCGTCGGGTCGAGTGAACTTGATGTCAGGAAGTCCTCCGAGCTGATGTGAGCCACTGTCGAGGTCACCTCTTTCTTATCCATCGTGCCGTAACCTACGACGACTACCTCCTCAAGCATCTCGGTGTCTGCCTTTAAGGCTACGGTGATATTGGATTTACCATTGACAGCGATCTCCTGAGTCTCATATCCGATGTAGCGCACCACGATTGTGGCATTGGGGTCTACACCCGGGATATTAAAATTGCCGTCGAGATCGGTAGCGGCTCCCTGCGGGGTGTTCTTTACTTTTACGGTCGCCCCGATAAGAGGCTCGTCATCTTTTGCATCGATGACCACTCCCTTGAGATCTAATGCGTGTGCGTTAGCTGCAAAGCAGAGTAGCATCATGAAAAGAAGTAGCGCGGACGCTGATTTTCGTTTGATTAATTCCATGGCTGTTGATTTTACAGTTACGCTGCAAAATTATCCATGGTGTCAAG
>CAZAWP010000074.1:4341-9461 GCA_964488855.1 uncultured Sangeribacter sp. | reverse complement strand
TTAGGACGAGAGATTTTCATTCTCTAAAGAGCAGTTCGACTCTGCTATGGGGTACAATAATCAAAACATAGATAATTAAAAAAGATGGCAAATCATAAATCATCTATAAAAAGAATACGTCAGGCGGAGAAAAGAAGATTAGAGAACCGCTATTGGGCAAAGACAGCCCGCAACGCAGTGCGTCGCGTACGCAAAATGACTGACAAGGCAGAGGCAACCGCCGCCTACAACAAGGTAAGCGCTCTCCTCCAGCGTCTCGGTCGTAAGAACATCATCTCTAAGAACAAAGCTGCCAATCTCTGCAGCGGTCTTGCTATCCACATCAACAAATTAGGTTGATCCGGATAGCCCGATGTTTCGTCATACGCTAACTTGATTATAAAATCATTCGCTTTTGGCAATATCTATTGTCGGCGTCTGATATGTTGGTCCATTCGTCTATCGGTTAGGACGAGAGATTTTCATTCTCTAAAGAGCAGTTCGACTCTGCTATGGACTACATTTCCCCAATTTATCCCAAGGGACCGACTGTCAGTGATGATTGTCGGTCCCAAACTTTTTTACTTAAACAGCCCCAGTTTTATTAAACAGAACAGCCATGCGTACTATCGCCATGACCGGTGCCACGGGCGTGATGGGTACTCCGACCCTCCGGTTATTAGCCTCAAAGCCCGATAAATACAAGATCCGTGTGATTGCCCGCCCTACGTCTAAGAACCGCCGTTTCCTGCGCAAGTTCGCCGACAAGGGTGTCGAAGTAGTATGGGGCGACCTTATGTCGGCTCAGGACTGCCGCCGACTCGTGGAGGGTGCCGACGTGGTGCTCCATATCGGCGGCATAGTCTCGCCGGCGGCTGACTGGATGCCGCACAGGACGCTTGAGGTGAACACCGGCTCCATACGAAATCTCATCGACGGTATAAAGGGAGCCGGACAGACCGACACCACGCGCTTGGTATATATCGGCTCGGTGGCGCAGTACGGCGACTATCTGCCTCCGGCACACTGGGGAGGAGCCTCCGAACCACTCATCCCGGCGAAATTCGACATATACGCATACTCCAAGATTCTCGCCGAGCGTGAACTCGCCCTGTCGGGGCTGAAATACTGGGTATCGCTGCGCCAGACCGGTATCCTGCACCCCGGACTGCTGGCGAAAGCGTCGGATCCCATTTCGTTTCATGTGCCATTGGAGGGTGTGCTCGAATGGGTCACCCCTGACGATTCCGCGCGCCTTATGGAGGGAGTCTGCCACGACGAAGTGCCCGAAGATTTCTGGGGGCGCTTCTACAACATCGGCGGAGGGGAGTCTTTCCGCATGACCAATTATCAGTTCATCTCGCGTGTGCTTGCCGCCATCGGAGCCCCGCCGCCTGAAAAGGTCTTCGAGCCGGGATGGTTTGCCACACGCAACTTCCACGGCATGTGGTATAACGACTCCGACCGCCTGAACGAGATTATCCCCTTCCGCTCGGGTGGCACCGCCGATGAATATTTCGACATAATGCGCCGCGAGGCACCGTGGTGGGTGTCTATGGCGAAGATAACGCCGGCGGCGGTGATGAAGGCTTCGATGAAACATGTGGCCCACACCCCCAAATTGGGGACACTCCGCTGGCTCAAGGATAATGAAACGCCGCGTATCGAGGCAGCCTTCGGCTCACGCGAGATTCAGGAAAGCATCGGTGGGTGGACAGCACATGAGGGAAGACTGAAGAATCCGCCGGCTCCCGATAAGGTAGAGAAATATCCCTCGGGATTATCCTTTGACGTAGAGACAGAGAGCCTTACACCCGTACAGCTCACGGAGTTGGCATCCTCGATTGGGGGTGAGGTGACCCTCCCCGGCGACACGGCTGTGATAGATGCCCATACCCCTGTGGAGTTTACCTGTAATCTCGGGCATAAGTTCCGCGCCACCCCACGCATGGTCGCCGCCGGCGGTCACCGGTGTCCCGAGTGCCTGAAAGCCTCTGTCGATACGGAGTATGTCTTCAGCAGATTCGACAAATAAAGTATGAGGTATGAGTTATGAGTTATGAAGTATAGGGATACTTATAGGGATACTGATGAAGTATAGGGGTTAAAATAGGGGGGATTAAGAGAATTTTATTATTTTTGCAAAAAAAATTCAAGAGGTTTAAACATTGATAAGATGTCGAGTACACCTGCGCCTATTATCGAGAAAGTGGATCGCGCGCTGATTCTGGCGGAACTTACGCCCGAACGGTTCTTGCGCCATACCAACAAAGGTGGAAATGAAATATATGTAGTAGACGCGCATAACGCCCCCAATACGATGCGCGAGATCGGCCGTATCCGTGAGATAGCTTTTCGTGACGGGGGCGGCGGCACCGGCAAGGAGTGCGACATCGACGAGTTCGACACGATGGAGACGCCGTGTCAGCAGATGATCGTATGGGATCCCGAGGCGCAGGAGATCATGGGTGGCTACCGTTTCATCCTCGGCGAGGATATCGTCATCAAGGACGGCATACCTCAGATCGCCACTTCCCACATGTTTGACTTCTCGTCCGAGTTTATCACGGACTACCTGCCGACCACTCTCGAGTTGGGACGCTCTTTCGTGAGTCCCGATTACCAGTCGACAAAAAACGGCATCAAGGCACTCTTCGCCCTCGACAACCTTTGGGACGGGTTGGGCGCTCTGACGGTGATGTATCCGCAGATAGAGTATCTCTTCGGCAAGGTGACGATGTATCCCAATTTCGGCATACCTCACCGCGACATGATATTGGGTTTCCTCCACAAATATTTCCCCGACCCCGACCACCTGGTGCGTCCCATCATAGCGCTTGACACACGCGCCGACAGTCCGGAGATACAGAGCCGCTTCACGGGCGGGGCGTACAAGGAGGATTACAAGATACTCAACCACGCCATACGCGAGGCGGGTAAGAATATCCCTCCCCTTGTCAATGCGTACATGGCGCTCTCGCCGACGATGAGGGTTTTCGGCACGGCGATCAACCGGGAGTTTGGCGATGTCGAGGAGACCGGCATCTTCTTTAAGATTTCGGAGATTTTTGAGGAGAAGAAGCGTCGCCATATCCACAGCTATATGCCTCTGCGCGAACTCGTGGAGGGTACAGCCCCCGCCACCGAGGCAAACAGCCATTAACTATGTGACCGAGGGGATCCCCATCGGTTACACACAACATATACCTACAATGACAATTTCAATACTGATGTTGGGAGGTGCCCGTCGCGTGTCGATGGCCGAGCTCCTTAAGGAAAGTGGTAGAAAACTCGGCTACGATGTTGAGATCATCGCATACGAGCTCGACCGCAAGGTGCCTATCTCGCTGGTGGGCAAGGTGGTTAAAGGTCTACGCTGGAGTGATCCTGATGTGGTTGAAGATATTGCCCGTATTGTAAAGGAGAATAACATCAACATTATCCTCCCCTTTGTCAATGGCTCGATAGAGATTGCCTCGCTATGCCGCGACCGCATCCCCGGGGTGTTTGTGCCGGTGAGCGATTTCGACCTGTGCGCAGCACTCTTCGATAAAGTCGAGGCGGCAAAATTATTCAAGAGCGCCGGCCTCCATATACCGCGCACCTATAACGTCCTCAATGCCGAGATACCGGCGATAGCCAAGCCTCGGCGCGGCGGCTCGTCACGCGGCATACAGATATTCAACAATATCGACGACCTGATGCACTTGGAGAATCTTGACGATTACTTAGTGCAGGAATATATACGCAATGCACGGGAGTACACCGTGGACTGCTATATCTCGCAGGCAGGTGAGATTTTAGTGACGGTGCCGCGCGAGCGTCTGGAGATAATGGGGGGCGAGGTGACCCGTACCCAGACACGCCATATCGACGAACTGATAACGCTAACACATAAGGTCATCGAGAAACTTAAGTTTACCGGCTGCGTCACCATCCAGTTCCTCTATGACCCGGCACGCGACCGTTTCCTGCTCATGGAGGTCAATCCGCGTCTCGGCGGCGGCGTGATATGCTCCATCTATGCGGGAGCCCCAATCCCGGACTATATCCTCAGCGAGGCGCTCGGACTCCCCGTAAAACCCTGCAATGACTGGGAGGACAATCTGCTCATGGCGCGTTATCAGAAAGAGGCTATCTTTCACGACAATCATTGATATGCATTACTATCATTAATATAAAGAGAGATAACGGAGGGATATAAAATTGATATAAAATAGTGATATAAGGGAGAACACGTTCAATTTTATAGCGTGTTCTCCGTTTTATATATGACGTGCAGTCCGTTGTTCAGAAGATAATAGAGAGGATATGAGATATTACCGGCATGAAAATAGGGTTGGCAACCGACGGAATCGCAGGATTTCGCCGGCAGTCTGTGTTGTCCTGTTGGCAATAGTGTCGGTGATGTCGCTGCTCCTGACCGGGTGCAGCACCAAGAAGAATACCGCCACGTCGCGCAACTGGCAGGCGTTCACCACCCGCTATAACGTCTATTACAACGGTCACGAGCACTTCGTGGAGCAACTGCGCGACATGGAGAAGAATTACGCCGACAACTACTCGCGGATGCTCCTGACCCATCCCGCCGAGGCGCGTGCCGATCAAAAGATGCCGCAGCCCACGGGCGATTTCACGCGCTCCATCGAGAAGATGCAGAAGGCCATCCAGCTTCACTCCATCAAGAAGAAACCGGCGCGCAAGAACGGGTCGGCAAAGGAGAAGGCTTTCCGCGCCCGCGACGAGTTCAACCCTTTCCTCCATAACGCATGGCTGACATTGGGCAAGAGTCAGTACTACAACGGTGATTTCCTCGGAGCCGCCTCGACTTTCTTCTATATCTCGAAGCATTTCACATGGCTCCCCAAGGTTGTCACCGAGGCGCGTATATGGCAATCCCTCTCGTACAGTGCACTCGACTGGAATTATGAGGCGGAGAACGCCCTGCATCCGGTCAAGGAGAAAGACCTCGTCACCAAGGATCTGCGCAACCTCTACAACCTTGCCAAGGCTGACCTGCTGATACGCGCCAAGCGTTACGCCGAGGCAATCCCGTTCCTAGAGGCGGCGGCAAAGAGCGCCAAGGGGTCGCAGAACAACCGTCTGTGGTTCCTCTTGGGTCAGTTATATACCCTTGAGGG
>CAZAWP010000074.1:0-4241 GCA_964488855.1 uncultured Sangeribacter sp. | reverse complement strand
GCCGCCGAGAAGTCGAAGCGTAACGGCATCGACAAGGCTCTCGCCCAATTGGCATTGGGTAACATCTACTATGCCCAGGGCGACTATGTCAAGGCACAGCCCTGTTATGCCGAGGCGGTACCCCAACTCCCCGAGAGCTATCCCGATTACAAGACGCTTCGCCGCCGTACGGACGTACTCGACCAGCTTGCCGTCTATGCCGGCAACGTGGAATTGCAGGACTCACTGCTGACGCTCGCCGACATGACTCCCGAGCAGCAGCGTGAGGTATGTCAGAAAATCGTGGACCGTCTTATCCAACAGGAGAAGGAGGAGGCTGAGGCTGCCAAACGTGAGGAGTATCTCGCCGATCAGGCTGCCCAGGGTAACAATATCAACAACTCCAACACTGCTCCCGGTGCCACTCCCTCGATCAATTCCGACCGCTCGTGGTATTTCTATAACACAATGACCAAGAATCAGGGTAAGATAGAGTTCCAGCGCCGTTGGGGTGCCCGCAAGCTTGAGGATGACTGGCGCCGCCGCAACAAGGCCTCGTTTGCATTTGAGGAGGAACCCGAAGAGGATGAGGAGAACGGTGACGATACCGCCGACAGCGCGGAAGGGGAGAAGAAAGGTGACACGGAGGGGGACGAGACCGACTCGACGTTGGCAACAGACCCCCATAACGTGGAGTATTACCTCGCCCAGATTCCCAAGACCGATGCCGAGAAGACTGTCGCCAATGACATCATCCAGGAGGGTATGTACAATATAGGCCTTATCCTCAAGGACCAGCTCGACGATTTCCCGGCTGCCGGCAAGGAGTTTGAGGAACTCGACCGCCGCTATCCCGACAATATCTACCGCCTCGATGTATATTACAACATGTATCTGATGGCGGCTCGTCAGGGCGATACGGCAGCCGCCGAACGCTGGCGTCAGAAGATTATAACCGAATTCCCCGACTCACCGTACGGCATGGCAATGAGGGATCCGATGTATTTCGACAACCTCCGCCGCATGAACGAGATGGAGGCGGCGATGTACGAGACTGCCTATAACGCCTATCTGGAGGATAAGAACAGCGAGGTACACCGCCTTACCGCCGAGATGGAACGCGACTATCCGCTGTCGAAACTTATGCCTAAGTTCGTCTTTATAGATGCGCTCTCATACGTTACGGAGAAGGATAATGACCGCTTCAAGGACCGTCTGTCGTATCTGCTTGAGAAATGGCCCGAGACGGATATGACCGATATGGCGGGTGAGATTCTAAAGGGTCTCAAGGCGGGCAGGGTGCCCAATGCCGGGTTGTCCAACTCCCGCGGCATGATATGGTCTATGCGACTCTCAAACGACGAACAGGGGGAGGTCGGGTCTGACGGTCAGCCCGCCAACTTCGAGCGTGACCCCAACTCTCCGCAGTACCTCGTGCTGGTATTCCCGCGTGACAGTGTGAGCGCCAATGCGTTGCTCTATGACGTGGCGCGTTTCAACTTCTCGACGTTTGTGGTCAAGGACTTCGACCTGGAGCAAATGAACTTCGGCAATGTCGGCTTGTTGATTATAAAAGGGTTTGACAATCTCCGTCAGGTAGAGCATTACCGTTCGGTAATGGGTACTTCCGACTATCGTCTCCCCGAGGGGGTGACGCCGGTTGTTATCAGCAAACCCAACTTCGAGCTGCTCCTGCATGAAGGACGCTCATTTGAGGAATACTTCCGCTTCGAAGAGGAGAAACTATACGAGGATGGCCAGAAGCCTGCCCTCACCCCTCCCGAGGAGGGTGAGACTCCCCCCGATGATGAAGCTACTGAGGATGAGGAAGAATCTGTTGAGCCGGAGCCGGAGGAAGCCAACCAATAAAATTGACTGCGTATGGAAAAAATATTATGGGCAGACGATGAGATTGATCTGCTGACACCACATATTCTCTTCTTGAAAGCCAAGGGGTATGATGTCACCACCGTCTCGAACGGGCGTGATGCCCTCGATGCGCTCGAAAACGAACGTTTCTCCATCATTCTCCTCGATGAGAATATGCCCGGTATCTCCGGCCTGGAAACACTCTCAGCCATCAACGAACGACACCCCGAGATTCCGGTCATCATGATCACCAAATCCGAGGAGGAGAATATCATGGACCAGGCCATCGGCAACAAGATTTCCGATTACCTCATCAAGCCCGTAAATCCCTCGCAGATAATACTGTCGATCAAGAAGAATCTCCATAGCCGCGAGATCGTCGCCGAGCAGGCCACATCCGACTACCAGCAGGATTTCGCCCGTATCTCGATGCAGATAAACAGCGCCTCGACAATCGAGGACTGGATGGATGTGTACCGTCAGCTCGTGCGCTGGGAGCTAAAGCTCGCCGAGTCCGAGACCTCGATCGCCGACCTTATCCTCATGCAGAAACGTGATGCCAATTCCAATTTCTGCAAGTTTGTGAAACGCAACTACGAGGATTGGGTCACGACTCCCGACCACCCGCTGATGAGCCATGAGATTTTCAAGAAGAAGATTTTCCCGCTGCTCGACAAGGGGGAGAAGGTATGCCTCCTGCTCATCGACAACTTCCGCCTGGACCAGTGGCGCGTGATACAGCCGCTGCTCTCAGATATTTTTGACATTGAGGAGGATCTCTACACCACCATCCTTCCTACCTCGACACAGTACGCCCGTAACGCGATCTTCGCCGGACTGATGCCCTTGCAGATACGCGAGATGTACCCCGACCTGTGGGTCGAGGAGGATGAGGACGAGGGCCTCAATATCCACGAAAGTGAGTTGATAGCCACCCAGCTCGAACGCTACAGACGCAAGGAGAAGTTTACCTATACAAAGCTCAACGACTCCTCGGCGGGTGAGAAATTCCTCCAGAAACTCAATAACATCAGTGACGTGCCTCTCAATGTGGTGGTACTCAACTTTATCGACATGCTCTCGCATGCCCGTACGGAGTCCAAGATGATTCGTGAGCTTGCCAACAGCGATGCTGCTTACCGCTCGCTGACGGAGTCATGGGTGCGTCACTCCTCGACTCTCGACATCCTGCGCCGCCTTGCCGACCAGGGGTATAAGATTATCCTGACGACCGACCACGGCACAATCCGTGTCGATAACCCCATTAAGGTAATCGGAGACAAGAACACCAACACCAACCTGCGCTATAAGGTAGGCAAGAACCTCAACTACAACAGCAAGCAGGTGTATGAGATGCACAATCCCAAGAAATTCGGGTTGCCGGCACCTAACCTGTCGAGTACGTTCATCTTTGCCCTCAATGAGGATTTCTTCTCCTATCCCAATAATTACAACTATTACGTGCAGTACTACACGGGCACTTTCCAGCATGGGGGCATATCGCTGCAGGAGATGCTTGTGCCCCTCGTGACACTCTCTCCGCGTAAATAGTCCGTATCCCCGGACTGAGCGTATAAAGTATTGTAATATTCCATAAATCAGCTTATGTCGCGCCGTTCGCTCCACATATTACCGTTGGTCGTTAGTCTCGTGTGTGTGCTCGGGGCGGTATCGGTGTGGGGAAAGGCGGGCGACTATGCCAACCGTCTCGCCATGCAGACGGAGAGGTATGCCGATAATGTCGATGACCCCCGGTTGGCGGATTCGCTCATGCAGGAGGCTGTGAGGTTATACCGCGCGGCAGCCGATTCGGGAAACAGCGATGCGGCAAGTTACCTCGGATTCCTTTTCTATAACGGTCGCGGTGTGGAGCGCAATATTGATTCTGCCCTTAACCGTCTCGGATGTGCCGCGGCTACGGGCGACGTTAAGGCTGAGTACAATCTCGGATGGCTCCTGTTACAGGGTGAGGGTGTCCCGCACGATACCGTGCGTGCCCTCGACCTGATATGGAATGCGGCGGAGCGTAACCTCCCCGTGGCTCAGGCTACCCTCGGCGAGTACTACCTCAGTAACGGCAGCGCATGCCAACGCGACAGTGCCCTCGAATTGCTCAACCGCGCTGCGATGAGTGGCTTCATGCCGGCACAGGAACGAATAATCAACCTCCGTCGAGCGGAGTGGGGTCGTCTCCCGGCTGCTGAAGCTCTCGCCCGTGGACTTGAATACTACAAGGCGGAAGCGCCGATGGTCGGCGTCATCCTCTTTAATATCGCCATAGACAATGCCTCTCGCGGTATGAACGCGGTTGCCGATTCGGTTATCGGAATCAATCCGGCTGCTGTGACCGATTCGCTGCGCGCTATCCGTGGACACGCCTACGCACTGCTCGG
>CAZAWP010000073.1:7154-9659 GCA_964488855.1 uncultured Sangeribacter sp. | reverse complement strand
TAAAAGTCGCTGCCACACCCATCAGTATATATGCTACGATGAGCCACATCAAGCCTGCCACACCCATACATGCCGTAAAGACCACCGCCATGATGATGAGACTCCACCGGGCTCCGTTACCTTTCCATCCCCAAGTCTTGAATTTGAGCGACGGTAACGGCAATTCACTGATCATGAGCCAGCTCTCTATCAATATCACCGGCAGTGCCACCCACCATACCGAGAGAAGTGTAGCTCCGGCGCTTATCATGGCTGTATAGCCGATCCAGAAGATTGCGTTGGCAGGTATCGGCAACCCTATGAAATTAACGCTTTGACGCGTGTCAATGTTGAATTTGGCAAGCCGGAGCGCACCGCAGACCGGTATCAGCAGTGCCACCCAACGCACCCAGCTGTCAGGACGGTCCCCGAGCGACTCAAAGAGTATCATCGCCGGTGCCACGCCAAAGCTGACGAGGTCACACAGCGAATCGAGCTCCTTGCCCAAGTCGGAATAGGCATGGAGGAGTCGCGCCATAAAGCCGTCGCAGAAATCTGCTATGGCTGCCACACCTATCATTATGTATGCCCATGACTGTCCGCTGAGACCCCACAGCATCGTGTCGTGATGCGTGGCAGCTATTATCGCCAATGTGCCCGACAGGACGTTGAGACACGTCACTGCATTCGGTATATTTCTCTTGATGATATTCATAATATTATGTATGTAAAACGGGCTATCGGCAACGTTTATTCGGTACGCTCGGGAAGTATAGCCACGGGAGTTATTCCGCCACGGGTGACATCTCCGATCTGCACAAGGAATTCCGTCCCTAACGGGAGGTAGATATCCACCCGCGAACCGAATTTTATGAAGCCGAGGTGTTCGTCGATATTTGCCTCCTCGCCGGGATAGGCGTAGGTGACGATACGGCGCGCCATGGCTCCCGCCACCTGACGGACGGTCAGACGCTGCCCACCCTTGGCTGTGATGCCGATGGTGCTCCGTTCGTTCTCACTGCTCGCCTTAGGGAGATATGCCGACAGGAAACGCCCCGAATGGTGCTTGACGTAATCTACCACTCCATCGACGGGAAACCAGTTGGCATGGACGTTGAGAGGCGACATGAATACCGAGAACATCATCGCGTCGCTTTTGAGGAACTCCCCCTCATAGACCCGCTCGATCGCCACTACCTTGCCATCGACCGAGCTCACCACCATGCTGTCGCGCTTGCCGCGGTACTTGCGCTTGGGGCAACGGAAGAAGTTGAACACAAACAGGTACATCACCACCGAAATGGCAGTCATTATCGCCGGGATGATATCCGTCGGCATAAACAGCCATATCAGTATGTTCACCGCCACCAAGACTATGAACAGCATGATGAGGATATTGGTACCCTCGCGATGTATTTTCACTACTGCGTGACGCATTTCGGTTAGATCGTCTCTTTTGTTATTTAACTCGACGGAATCTCGGCTCTGCTCTCATATAAAGTTTACCTCCTTACCGTCGGGGTATATGTTCTGCAAAAATACTTATTATATGTGAGATATTCAAAATTTTCATATTTTTCAGAAAAAAAGATATAAGGTACCGTATTACTTCTCCTTTTTTAGTATCTTTGCGCCATCCGTAACTATTGGTTGTTTCCTAATATTCTCAATAGTTACCAACCTAATCAACATGACAATGACTTCTACGGCATCTACCAAATCACCTTTCCAACAAGTGGCGGGTATCCTGTATATCATCCTGTTGGTTCTGATGGTGTTTCCTTTCGATCTCGTCTTCGGTCCGGAGTATCAGGTGGTAACACCTCCGGTCGCCCTCTTTGTCGGACTGGCTTTTGCAATCATTTTCGGCACTCCATACCCCAAATTCAATAAGAAACTCTCCAAATATCTCCTTCAGGCATCGGTTGTAGGCTTGGGCTTCGGCATGAACCTCTCCGAGTCGCTCAAATCGGGTGCCGACGGTATGCTCTTCACCATCGCCTCGGTGGTGTTGGTGATGTTCTTCGGCATTCTGTTGGGTAGATACCTCAAGATTGATGCCAAGGCATCGTACCTCATCTCGTCGGGTACCGCCATCTGCGGAGGCTCGGCAATCGCAGCAGTGGGCGGCGTGATGCGCGCCAACGAGAAGGAGATGGCGGTATCGTTAGGTGTCATCTTCATCCTCAACGCGATTGCCCTCTTCATCTTCCCACCCTTGGGACATCTCTTCGACATGTCGCAGGAACAGTTCGGCACATGGGCTGCAATCGCCATCCACGACACCAGTTCGGTGGTCGGTGCCGGCGACGCCTACGGTCCCGAGGCTTGCCAGTTGGCTACGCTCATCAAGTGTACCCGCGCACTTTGGATCATACCCCTGGCATTCTTCACGATGTGGTATTTCCGCAAGACTCCCGGGGGCGAAGGCAAGGCAAAGGTGTCTATCCCCTGGTTTATCTTCCTCTTCGTCCTCGCCATGATCATCAACTCGTACACCCCCGAGTCGGCTATGGCTGTTATGGG
>CAZAWP010000073.1:0-7054 GCA_964488855.1 uncultured Sangeribacter sp. | reverse complement strand
CTCGACCGCGACGACTTCCACACTCTCGTCATCGCCGAGGGTTCGCGCTTACGCTCTGTCGGGGAGTTCGCCTTTATGGGCTGCGCAAACCTCCGGCACGTAGTCATGCCGGCAAGACTCGCTGTATCGTTCGGCGAAGGAACTTTCCGCGAATGCAGTCGCCTTGAGTCTATTGCAATCCCCGAGGGTGTCGCCGAACTGCCCCGTGATTTCTGCGAATGGTGTGTGAATTTACGCGAGGTTAAGTTACCCGCCTCTCTGCGCAAGATTGGTGCCGAGGCTTTCGCCTACTGTTACAGTCTTGAGGCTATCGACTTCCCGTCTCGCCTTAATGTCATAGGCTCCAATGCCTTCTCTTTCTGCCGCAGTCTGCGCCGTGTCTATCTCCCCGACTCTGTCACTGAGGTTTCAAGTTACGTCTTCGCCGACTGCACTTCGCTCGAATCGCTGAGGTTGCCGGCTAACCGCAAAATGCTCGGCGAACTGCTCATCACCGGCTGCCGCGCCCTCGTCGAAATCATCGAGCCCTCTGCCGTACCCCCTTCGTTCGACTGCGAATCCCCCCTTTTCGACCCCTCCGAAGCGCTCTCTTTCTCCAATCTTATCCTAAAGGTACCTGCCTCCGCCCTCGATGCCTACCGTAACCATCCGCAGTGGGGACTGATAGAAATCCGCCAACTGTAAGCCACGGGTCACCGCAATCACCCTGATTCTTCGCAATTTTTATTAAAATCTATTCCTTTTTCCACAAAAAATTCAAATTATCTCTCTTATATATAGGTACGTGGAATATTTTTTGATATATTCGCATATTCACAAACCTTTAACGTTATGAAATATTCATTATTAGTTGCCTTGGGGCTCGGAGCTTTTACAGCTTCGGCAGTCATCCCTTTGGCAAAACTTGAGCCGCGTGCCGGCACTCTGCGCGAGATCTCTACCGACAGGAAGACTTCCGACCGCGCCCTGATGCGTCACGCCCCTCAACGCGAGGCTGCGCTTTCCCTTCCCGCCTCTTTCCCTATCGCTACTCAGGATGAGTTCAACACCTACCAAACCATCGACGCCAACGGCGACGGCAAGACTTGGAAATATGAAAACAAGGCTGCCTGCTACGAGGGTATCGGCACTTCATTCGCCGACGACTGGTTGATTCTCGGTCCTGTCGATCTCTCAAACACCGGCGGCTCTTTCGCGCTCAACTTCGAGGCGTGGAAGACATTCCTTGCCGAATCTTACGAGGTCTGTATCTCCGCTACCGGCACTCCCGATGATGCGATACAGATCTACTCCACTTCAGATGTTCCGAACAGCGCCGCTCCCGTTTCGGTCGATTTCACTGTCGCTGAGCCGGGCGCTTACTACCTGATGTTCCATGCGACTTCTCCCTCAAACGGTATTTCGCTGTACATCAAGAATATCACTGTAGATGTCAATGCTCCCCAGGGCTTTTCTGTGCCTTTCGAGATGACTCCGCAGTCTGAAGAGGCTAAGCACTTCACTGTCATCAACGCCAATGAGGATGGCAAGACATGGGGCTACGACCTCTCGAACAACGGCTTCGCTATCGAATGTGCCGCCGCCAATGCCTCCGATGACTGGTTGCTCTTCCCCGAGATAGAGTTCCCCGCTGCCGGTAATTACCTCTTCAAGTGGGATGCCCGCGTATGGGGTGACCCGCAGGCGCTCGATATATACTTCGGTCAGGGTGACAATCCGGCTGACTTCACCTGCATTTTCAGCGAAAAGGAAGCTAAGGGTGAGGCATATACCCGCGAGGTGGTGTTTACAGTTCCCCAAGCCGGCATGTACCGTATGGCGCTTTACTCTGACACTCCCGCCAACCGCTACAAGCTCTTGGTGCGCAATTTCGTTATCACTGCGACCGACCGTCAGCCCGCTGCCGAGCTGCCTCTCGAAGTCGCATCAATGCAGGTGACTTCGGAGTACACTTTCACTCCGGCGTTTGTCTATACTACCAACACCCGTGTCAAGATCTCTTGCGCCATTGAGGGTGACGCTGTCAATTTCGGTATCGCCAACGCCCCCGCAGCCAAGGCGGTAACCAATCTCTTCTCCCTCTCTGCCGAGGATGCTCAGGCGGGCAAGGTGCTGACTCTCCCCGGCAACGGTATCGGCTACTTGGCTCTCTCAGCCGACGATAACGCCTCTGTCAGCAACCTGAAGGTAGAGATTTACGACGAGGCTGCCGAAGCCTTCCAGCTTCCGTTCGCAATGCAGCCTACTGCCGAGGAGTTCCTCGACTTCAAGGTTGTAAACGCCAATGACGATGCCTCGACATGGACTTACTACGACCAGTTCGGCGCTCCCCGCTACAACTGGAGCAATACCGACAAGGCCAACGACTGGCTTATCCTCCCCGCCATCAACATCCCTGATACTGACGGCATGATCGACTTCTCGTTCAACGTCCGCGGCATGGGTGTGTCGTTCCGCGAGACCCTCGAGGTTTGGGCGGGTCAGTCCGACAATATCGAGGAGATGGTGATGCTTTACGCTTCGCCCGAAATCCGCAACGAAGCCTTCACTCCCTACTCATTCTCTTTCAGCCCGCAGTGGAAGGGTGTCACCTACTTCGCCGTGCGTGCCACCAGCGAACCCAAGATGTTCCACATCTTCGTCCGCGACTTCGAGATAAAGGCTGACGGTCGCCCCGTCTCCATCCCCGCCGTCGCTGAGAACCTCACCGCCGTACCCGAGGGTCACGGCTCCACAAACGCCACTCTGACCTTCACTTTCCCGACGCTTACTGCCGGTGGTGCACCTCTTGACACCGAGGCCACTCTCACTGCCGACATCGTTTCGCGCGAAGCTACCTTGCAGGCTACCGGTCTCCCCGGTCAGGAGGTATCCCTTACTGTAAACAATGGTCAGGGCGAGGGCACTATCTCGGTGACTGTCACCAATGCTGCCGGCACTTCAAACCCGGCTTCCGTGTCGGTTTACACCGGCGTGGACCGTCCGGCACAGGCTGACGTGACTTCTGTCACCGCCGACAATACCAACCGTAAGGCTACTATCAAATGGGAACTGTCGGAGGTAGGTGCCACCGGCGGTTTCGTAAACCTTGAGAACGTAAAATACACCGTCAAGCACTCTATCGGCAACGGCAACTACCAGAATGTAGCCACTGTCGAGGGTGATACCGAGTACACTTACTCTATCCCCGATTCCTATCCGTTAGAGATGCACTATTTCATGGTTGTCGCATCTAACGCCGCCGGCGAGGGTGAGCAGGGTCACGGCTCGGGTATCATGTTAGGTCGCCCGCACTCCATACCGGTCGTTGAGGAGTTTGCCGACAACACCATCGCCCTTGGTCCCATCGGTATGTCAAACCCCGATGAGCGCTACACTCTCGACTGGTACTTTGATGACCCCTCTCTCGGCTTCGAGGAGGCTGCCAACAACTCCGGAAAGGCTCTTATCGCCTTCACCGAGGAGTTCGGCCCGGCACGCGGTCGCCTCAACCTTCCCAAGTTTGACACCCGCTCCGACAATGGTGCACGTCTTACGCTGAGGGTCTATAACTATCCTCATTTCGCCAACACTGATATATTCGTGGAGATTGCCGACGGTGAACCCGTCAAGATTGGCAACATCGCTCCCGCTGAGGTAGCCGGCTGGAAGGAATATTCTTTCCCCCTCACCGATGAACTCCTCAATCGCGAATGGGTCGCTCCCTATATCGACTTCGGCTTCGAGGGTACCTTCGATGACGAGATCTGGATGCTCGACCGCTTCGGTATGGAGAACTATTACGACACCGAACTCGACATCCGTCCCGTCCTGACTCACTCCCGCATGAAGGTCGGCGAGGAATACGTATGGAAATTCCAGGTAGGCAACTTCGGTAAGTCAAAGGCATCATATCCCTATCCCGTCCTTAACTTCACTACCGAGAATGGTGACGTCGTTTCATTCCCGGGGATTGTACCCGAGAATATGTACGAGCTTGCTCCCGGCGAGGTTAAGATCTGGGAGTACAATGTCAAGTTAGGCACCGAGATGGAGGGTGAGATCGTTTACGACATCACCGTTCAGCAACCCGCCGACAATAATCCCGACAACAATACCCTCTTCGACACTCTCGAGGTTTGGCAGCAGGATGAGTTCGTCGTCCGCGACCTCCACATAGGCGAGGGTGACAACGGCGCACAGCTCGAATGGACAGCTCCCTCTACCGGCTACGGCATCCTTTATGCCGACAACCTCATGAGCTGGGATTACGGCACCGACATCGGCCTCTTTACCAACATCGACGGCGACGGCATGCCCGTCACAGGCTTCGTCGGTCAGTACTTCCCCGGCATGGGTCAGCCCAAGGCATGGCAGGTATTCGATTACGAGGATGGCGGCTTCAACTACATCTACGCCGGTTACCTCGGCTCTGCCAAATCACTCATCGCCTTCTCTCCCTCTCCCGGTTATGGCGCTGCCGATGACTGGTTGATCTCTCCCGAGGTCAAGGGTGGCACCGAATTGACCTTCTACGTCCGTCCGCTCCATTTCCGTTACGGCAGCGAGACCGTAGAGATCCTCACTTCGTCGGCTACTCAGAGTCTCTCTGACTTCCACCTCCTCACCACCTACAACACTGAGGTCGGCGAGGCAGACAAGACCCCGTACTGGGAGGAGGTCAATGTGACCCTGCCGGCAAATGCCCGCTTCTTCGCCATCCGCTATGTCAGCAACGACATCTTCGGTCTCCAGCTCGACGACATCATCTACACCTCGGCTCAGGAGGAGTCCGACAAGCTCACCTACACCGTCCTCAAGGACAATGAGGTTATCGCCTCGGGCGTATTGGGCCTCACTTTCCCCGTGACCGAGAAGGGTGTATATCAGGTAGCTGCCGAGAAAGCCTACGCCGGTCTGCACCCCGTCAGCAACGCCGTGACATTCGAGGGCACCAACAGCATCGCACTCCCCACTGCCGATGCTCCCTGCGAGTACTACGACCTCGAGGGCCGCAAGATCGCCGCTCCCACCGAGCCCGGCATCTACATCCTCAAGCGCGGCACCGAGACCCGCAAAGTCATCATCAGATAACAAAAACAGTCATATAGAGCCAAAAGCCGGCGGCTTTTGGCTCTATATAGCGTAGTCCCCTCCTTGCTGCTCCCCCCTCCTTGCTGCTCCCATGTGCTCCGAGCGGAGCGAAGGAGTGTAGCGTAGCCCCCGGAGCTGCCTGAAAAAATAGTGAGTTGCCGCGCCAAGCGCGCGGCAACTCACTATTTTTTCACTCAAACCCCATTTTTATTTTTACTATGCAACCTAAATTATTATATTTGCAGTTACGTAGCCTATTACGGCTACTTCATTACGGCTAACCCGCATCTATGGCAGTCACCGACACAAAGACATCGGCTAACAAAAAAGGTCTCCGCAACCTCGGAGGAGCAGTGCTCAAATGGCTGCTCCCCCTCGCCCTTACCGTCCTGTTGGTGACATATATGTTCCAGAAGGTGAACTTCACCGAGATGTGGAGCCTCATCAAGCATGGCGTCGACTACTGGTGGATCGTGGTTGCCGTGTGCATCTCGGTGCTTTCCCATATCTTCCGCGCTCTCCGCTGGCGTATCCAGCTCCGCGGCCTCGGCATCAACGCACCAATCACCGCACTCAGCTGCTCCATATTCGGCTGCTATGCCCTTAACCTCGTCTTCCCCCGCCTCGGCGAAGTGTGGCGCTGCACATACGTGGCGCGACGCGAAAAAGCCCCCTTTACCGAAGTCCTCGGCTCGATGGTCGGCGACCGCCTTACCGACACCCTCACCGGCTTCTTCCTCGTCATCCTTACGTTTATAGTGGCGCGCGGCTCCATCGAGTCTTTCATGGAGAAATATAAGGTAGGACGCGGTCTCCTCAACACCGTCGAGAGTCCGTGGTTCTGGATAGCCATCGTGGCGACCGCTGTCATCGTCTACGCTTTCTTCCACTTCGGCAGCGAGCGTACCGCCGTACGCAAGGCAAAACAGTGGCTCCGCTCACTATGGGAGGGATTCTCCATCATCGGCAAGATGAAACACAAATGGGGTTTCGTCATACTCTCCTTCTGCATCTGGGGATGCTACTTTCTGCAGCTTTACGTGGCATTCTTCGCCTTCTCCTTCACCCGCGAACTGGTTCATCAGCCGGGGCTCGCCTTCGGATTGATACCGTGTCTGGTGGCGTTTGTATTCTCGTCCGTGGGTATGGCAATCCCCTCTAACGGCGGTCTGGGACCGTGGAATATCGCCATCATCTTCGGTCTTGCCATCTACGGTGTCACCGACGCACAGGGCACGGCTTTCTCCATGTTGGTATGGTCCGCTCAGACCGTGATGCTCATCATCCTTGGTATCTTCACCATGGCTTATATCTCTTTTGACAAACGCGACCGCTCCGCCCTCAAAGCCGCCGACAAATCAATGGTGGATTTCATCGAGTCGTAATTTATCACTCTTCTTATGGCTTACAACGACGACAATGATTTTTTCGATGGTCCCGACATCCCCGATGAGGAAGTCGAGAAACCCGTCGAACAACCCAAACGTTCACCCGACGACCCCGATTACTGGGAGCAGCCCGAATCTGAGTTCGAGCACCTGCGCCCCTCCACACCCGGGCGCCGCTGGCTCTGGGTTCTCGTCGGGGCTGCGGTACTCGTAGCCATCTTCCTCACCGTATGGCTGCGGTGGTTCTCGTCATACTCCGACGGCGCCATGCAGTACGGCTATGTAGAGCAGATCGAACGTCGCGGCACCATCTTCAAGACCTTTGAGGGTACGATACTCCCCTACCGCGAACTGATGGACACCACACGCGTCTACAAACAGGATTTCGTTTTCTCGACACCTGACCCGCATCTGGCAGCCCTGTTGAAGCGCTATATGCTTCAGCACCGACCCGTCCGCGTCGAGTACAGCACCTATCACGCCACCCTTCCGTGGCGCGGCGAGCGCACCATCGTCATCACTGCCGTCGACACCGTCAATCCCGCCGCCATCCTCCCCCCCGAGTACACCCCCGCCATCCACCGCCCCTAATC
>CAZAWP010000072.1:4221-9893 GCA_964488855.1 uncultured Sangeribacter sp. | reverse complement strand
AAAATTCTCCTACATAGTGAAATTTTTATGCCCACCCCTCCCCACTTTTTTCAAATCCGTCCTTCAGCTACAGAAAACTGTGTCCCAAAAAAGTGCCACGCCGAGAAATCATCTCAACGCGGCGTATTATTAACCTGTTTAAATTTAACATATATGAAGTTAGTCCGGAAGAGTCAGATCCGGTAATCTCCATACGGCATAGAGAGGGAAAAACTTTCCATTACAAGCGTCCAACATCAACATTTCATACTAAATAAACTATAATCTTTAGATGGTTTTATATTACTCAGATAATCAATTAGTTGCAAAAATCCAAAGGAATAATCAGTAAAATTTGTATAAAATCCAAAGGAATAATCACAGCTTTTAGGATAAAATCCAAAGGAATCAACAGATTAATGCCCCCGAGCTATATGATGTCTTTCAGGACACACTGATTCTCTCCTTAATATTCAATAGTTATCTAATGGAAGTCCCTTTATATGAAATGACCCAAAAATTAGTTATCTAACTTTTGGATCATTTCATATCTTCCTAATCAGGAGTGACCGAGAAGCCTCCGGCTTTTGGTACGATGTCTTATTCGGCGTTTTGCCGGAAGAATGTCGGCTTATGATACGTGGGATACTCCTGTTTTACCAGGCGAACATCGGGTATTGGTTCATGAGGTCGTTTACCTCGGTGCGGACTTGGGCGATGGTCTCGGGATTGTCGGCGTCGGTGAGGACACGATCGATGAAATCAGCGATGGTCTCCATAAGATCTTCCTTGGCACCGCGGGTGGTGATGGCTGCCGTGCCGAAGCGCAGGCCGCTGGTGAGGAACGGACTACGGCTGTCATAGGGTACCATGTTCTTGTTGGCAGTGATGTCTGCCTCCACAAGTACACGCTCCGCTTTCTTGCCGCTCATGTCGGGGAACTTCGTCCGCAAGTCTACCAACATGCAATGGTTGTCGGTACCGTCCGAGATAATCTTATAGCCACGCTTCATAAGAGCCTCGGCGAGAGCCTTGGCATTCTTCTGTACCTGAATGCAATACTCTTTCCACTCAGGCTGTAACGCTTCGCCGAAGGCTACCGCCTTGGCAGCTATCACATGCTCCAGAGGTCCACCCTGAGTGCCGGGGAATACGGCAGAATCCAACAAAGCGGACATTTTCTTTATCTCACCCTTAGGAGTCTTCTTGCCCCAGGGATTGTCGAAGTCCTTACCCATAAGGATCATGCCGCCACGTGGTCCGCGAAGGGTCTTGTGGGTAGTAGTGGTGACAATATGCGCATGTTCGAGAGGGTTATTGAGAAGACCCGCGGCTATCAGACCCGCGGGATGAGCCATATCCACCATGAAGATGGCACCAATCTCGTCGGCGAGCTTGCGGATACGCGCATAATCCCAGTCACGACTATAGGCACTTGCGCCGGCGATGATGAGTTTCGGTCTCTCTTCGCGGGCCTTGGCTTCCATCTCCTCGTAGTTTACCCTGCCATCCTCAACCTTGACGGTGTAGCTTACAGGCTGGAACATGAGGCCGGAGAAATTTACCGGAGAACCGTGGCTGAGGTGACCGCCGTGGCTGAGATCCATACCCATGAATTTATCACCCGCTTCGAGGCATGCCATAAATACTGCCATGTTAGCCTGTGCTCCGGAATGTGGTTGTACGTTCGCCCACTCGGCGTTAAAAAGTTTCTTGGCACGTTCGATAGCCAACTTTTCAGCCTCGTCTACTACCTGACAACCGCCATAGTAACGCTTGCCGGGATACCCCTCGGCATATTTATTGGTAAGACACGACCCCATGGCGCGCATAACCTCGTCGCTGACGAAGTTCTCGCTGGCTATAAGTTCCAGACCACGGCGCTGGCGCAGATGTTCACGGTCGATGATGTCAAAGATTTCGTTGTCTCTTTTCATGATATAGAATTTAGATTTAAAGCAATAATATATGTAGAGGTTAAGTAATAACCGATGTCTAAATTATGAAGCGATTCCTTAATAATGAAACTGCTCTACCCTTATAAAATAGGAACCGGAGAGTAGGTTATAAATTTAATCAAAGTTATTGGTATGGCAAAATTTTTTAGCATGAGATGATGCAAAGAGTGCTCAAATGTAAAAGAAATATAAATGTAAATGCAGTTAAGCAAAAAAGAAAGGGTTGATTCATCAGAGGCGATGAATCAACCCTTTTAAGTCCATATCCCGATTGAAATTATTAAAGTAATCGGGAGTAATATCCCTTAATTATTTAAGGCTCTCTACAAACTTGCGGTAAGCCTCGTTGTTGGGATCGTACTGGAGGTATTTGTTGAAGTACTCCTTGGCTTTAGCTACATCTTTCTGGTCGAGAGAGTAGTTACCCATGTAGTTGTAAAGATCCTTGGCATCAGTAGCGTAACGAGAAGGATCAGCGCTTGCCTCAAGAAGAGCGATAGCCTCAGTGTAATAGGGGACAGCTGCACTTGCAACCTCACCCTCGGTAGCACGCTGTTTTGCAACGTCACCGGCGATCTTCTTGGGCTTGTAGTTGTCGGGAAGAATCTCGGCAGCCTTACCGGCATATTCGAGAGTCTGCTCGAAGTAACCGTTGGAACGGTCTGCATCATCCTTGGTCTCGACACCTGCATAGAAAGAGTATGTAGCCTGCTGGATGAAATCGTTGTAACCGGGTTCCTCAGCTTTCTGGAGATAGCCCTGATAGCTGTCGGCTGCGTTTGCGATCTGGTTGAGGTTTACGTATGCCATGGCGAGATCCTTGTTGAACTTCGCATTGTCCGGCATATCCTGGATAGCCTGCTGCAGAACCTGCACAGCCTCTTCGGGACGTTTAGCCTTATTGAGCTCGTCTGCGATAAGAGTATAGTCGATGGCAGCAAACTTATTCTTGGCAGGATTGGCGTTGTGTGCTTTGTAGAGCGCCTCAGCCATGGGGAGCAGCTGTGCATCCATGCCGGGAATCTGGGCAGCGTTCATGAACTGATAACGCTGGGCAGTGAAGTTAGAGGCATCATTGGCAAGGAGTTTGGTTGCGTAGTCATAACCTTTCTGATAGTCACCGGAATAGAAGAGAAGGAATGCGTAGCGGTCCTCATCCTGTTTGAAGTGGCTGGGGTTATTTACATACTCACCATACTTCACGGCAGCATTCTTGTAATCCTTGTTGTTGTAATATGCGTTGGCAAGCTCGCGCTGTGCGAGGGCAGAACCGGGCTGGAGACCGCGCAGACGCTCAAGCATGTCGATAGCGTACTTCGGATTAACCATTGAGAAGAGGTTAGCGTATTTTACGTAAGCCTCGGTAGCATCGGGATTATAGTTGGCAGCCATCTCATATTTGGCAGCGGCATCACCCCAATCCTTGCGCTGTTTAGCCATATCACCCTCAAAGAGGTAGATATCGCTGTTCTTCATATCAGTCTTACGGGCTTTCTCGTAATATTTATTAACCTGGTTCTGATAAGTTACAGGATCAACATCGTAATAGGCAGTGGCGATAGCAATCTGAAGAGATGCATCCTTTTTGCTTTTGCTCTCAGCGGTCTTGAAGTTAGCCTCGGCACCCTTTACATTGCCGGCGGTGAGATCGAGCTGGCCTAAACCTACATAGTTGTAAGCATAGTCGGGATTGGCAGCGACACCCTTGTCGAAATATGATTTGGCTGCCGAAGTATTGTTGTCGGCAAGCGCGATCATACCTAAATAGTAGTTGCTGACAGCGAGATCGGTGCCGCTGTTATTGAGCGAACGCTCCAATAACTCCTTGGCGTTATCGATCTGATCGGCCTTGAAATACTCACGGCCCTCAACATGTGTCTGTGCGTTGGCACCAAAAGCGGCACCGGCAAGACAGAGAGTAAGAATTCCCTTAAATTTCATATCGCGGTTGTATTAATTTTTCTGAATGATAGAGGGTGGATTTGCACCACCGCAAAACGTTTAACAAAGATACTAAAATAAAAGCGTTTTAATATTATGTTTAACTATTTTTTAGACTACTTATGCCCCAAAAGGTTTATTATTCCGGATAATCCTTGACTCTGACCCGAATTACCCCGTAGTATCTTGGGTTTTGAACATAAATAAACGGCAGATATGGAGAAACCATACCTGCCGTTTATATTCATAAGTAACTATTGAAAATTAATTTATACTAAGCAACCAAGACCCATGAATGCTAAAACTTATTCTTTTTGGCTACTTTCCGCTTATCCCTCAGTTACATAGCCCGCTATGCTCCTTCGGTCTGCACGGAAATTATCTCAAAAATAACTAAGTTTTATCTATTCATTAATTCTCAATAGTTACTTATCATTTATAGATTATTATTATATCGTTTGTGTTGGTATTATTCGTGAACGGGACGGATCTGAATACCTGCAGCCTTTGAGCAATAATCCACCTTGGGATTATCCAGGTTATAACCGATGCGATTGAAACGAAGCGCAACGGCGTTGCTGACCATCTTCTTGCCCTGATAATTCACGCGGGTATCAGCTTCGCCTGCCCAGTAGATACCGGACTCGGTGTTTGAGCGGGGCGCTCCCTTGTAGGTCATCATACCCGAAGCTTTAAGGAAGATTGAGTTGCCGTTAGGACCGGTAACCGTATAACCGTTGGAGCTCTTGACCCAGGTACACTCGTCGAGCAACTCCTGGAACTCGGCAGCTGTGGGCATACGCCAGCCGTCACCCCAAAGCTGAGCAGCGGCATCATACTCGGTGTTTGAGATATTATCACCGATCTCTACATAGTCATCGGTGAGAGGGTCATAATGTTTGTAGTTATAGACATGGCTATACTGTTTGTCTACAGTCTCACCCCAGCAGTAGAAGTAACCGTCGGTGGTCTGAGACTTCGCTCCTAAGTTGAACGGTGCCCATTTAACCGAGAGACCGAGGTCTACCATCTGGTCGGCTGTGGGTTTGAGAACCGATGAACCGGTTACTTCGGGAGCGGGGCCGTAAACGGCGCGGATGCTGAAACCTACCTCGGGATAATCGTAGCCGTCGCACGAGCGGTTGGTGGCATCGGCATTCATGCGGTAGTTACGGCATTCCTGCGAGATGTCAGACTGCTGATATTCGGTAGAAGACCAGTAGAAGCATCCTAACTGGTCATGGGTATGGTTGGCATCTACCATGTTGCCGGCAGCGGGGAGGAAGATAGAGTTGCCTGTAACCTTTGAAGTAACCATTGCGCCGGTCACACCATTGATGCCGGTCCATTTCCATTCACAGTTCTCGATGAGCTCGTTCCACTCCGCACGAGTAGGCACGCGCCACTGCTCACCCCATTTTACATGAGCCACGTCATAATTGGTACCGGTAAAAGTAGCACCGAGCTTGTAATATTTCTCCCATTCGTCGCATTCCCAGTCATTATAATCGGGATAATACCACTGATAATTATTCAGAGTGTATTCAGATTTGGGTTCAATCTCACCGTATGCGTAGAAGTTACCGTACTCTTCGGGTTTGGTGGCACCCATGTTGTATGATGCCCATTTTACCGACAGACCCATGTCTACCATCTTCTCATCAGGTATTACAGGAGTGTCATCCCCGTCTTCGAATGTGATTTTAGCCACATCATTGACTTTGATGGTCTGCGAACTGCCGTCGATATGATGTATACGAATTAATTTCTGCTGAGCAAAAGCACCGGCTGCAA
>CAZAWP010000072.1:0-4121 GCA_964488855.1 uncultured Sangeribacter sp. | reverse complement strand
TTTTTGTAAACAAAAGTATCATTTTGATATTTTTGCTAAATTTCTTGTATCACTTAGAAGCAAATATAAAATATTTATTTTAATAATTGATAAAAATATTAAAAAAATACCGAAGATTTCATGATAAAAATTGAAATCTTCGGTATTTTTATATAAATGTCCCTCATTTGATCTGTTTGACACCTATGTAATCAAACCAAATGACAGTATTGTTTAGCTGTACAAATTAATTCATTTCAACAGTTTTATTTCAGTTCTACTACCCGGGCATTCATGTGATAGGGGAGTATGCCTGTCGTGCTGATGATCTTCTGACCGGCGAAACCGGTGACGAACGAGTAGAAACTCTTGAGTACCGTTGAACCGCCGGCGGTAGTAATCATATAAACCTTTCTATACAGAGGATACTGACCGGAATTGATATATACCTGATAAGGTTTATATGCCACCGGGTCGAAGTCGTTCTCGGCAGTCGGATTACTGATCTTCATTATATTGACCTCAGTAGTGAGGTTGGTGGCAATCGTGTCAGTTGTAGAGTTATACTGCTCCAGACGTTGATTGACCGGCACTTTCTTGGCTTTTTCCAGATCATCGCCAAGCCAGCTGACGCTTATGATTCCCAAGGCATTGGGATCTTTTTTAACCACCTCAAAGACATCGGCATTATCCTTCTGCGCAAAAGCATTAGGGTTAGACGAAATCTTACCATCGCCTCCGAGGAATCTGTCACGCATGTAGCTTACGGTCGAAGAGGCTGCATTGTCGAAAACAATCTTGATCTTGGTGGTGTCGTTACCCATCACCTGATTCCAGTTAGTGATCTCCCCTTTGATTATCTTGCCCAGTTCATCGACACTAAGTTCGGTGACGCGGTTATCCTTGTTGGTAATGACAGCCACGGCATCGACGGCAATGCAATGACTGCGCACGATACGTTTGTACTTATCCTTGAGGTAATCTTTCTGCTCCTTGCTGAGTTCGCGGGTTACGATAATCGCCTGAGTCCCGTCCGCCATAAGGGTGTCGATGGCATCCTGTTCAGCTACATAAAAAGGTATGATCGAGGATTCGGGATACGAATACTCGAAGACAGAAATTTCCTCGTCGAGGATATTGCGGAAGCCGTCATCGCAGAAGATTGTGGCGCTTCCCTTGGCATACTCGCCGCGCTTTACCTCAGTACAGGATGAAAAACCCAATCCGCAAAGGATTGGGATTATCATAAGTTTTGCTATATTTTTCATCATAAGGAATATGATATCATAATGAATATGATAATGAATATTGGATGAATATGATAATGAATATTGGGTATCAGTTCATCCCTCTGTAAAGACGGTAGCCACGCCATACGCCGTAAGCCATGAGGACGCTACCGCAGATAATGCTGATTGCATCATTGTCGATATTGAAGATATCAAGGATAAAAAGTAATCCTACGCCCAAGTAAACCAATACCATTATAATTCCGAATGCCAGACGAGCACCTTTGGGAGCATCTGAACCATTAACATTTGCCATAACACTGAATTTTGATGTTTATAAGTATGGTCATTAAGACCTTATTAAATTCTCTATATAATTTTAACAAATAATGTGAAAATTGGTTTAACAATATCGGAGTCGTGATAAAGAAAAAGAGTATACCGGGATAACCGATATACTCTTTTGGATATTTAAGTCTGTCAGTGAGATTACTGATTAGCGAGCGTGAACTGAACGGGGAGGTTGAAGTACGAACGAACGGGAACACCATTGTTCTTACCGGGCTGCCATTTGGGCATCTTCTTAACCACGCGGAGAGCCTCGCGGTCAAGGTCTTTATCGACACCCTTCAGGATAGTGGCCTGTCCGATTGAACCATCCTTCTCAACGACGAATCGTACGATTACACGACCCTGAACTTCGTTCATACGTGCAGTCTCGGGATAGTCAAGGTTACGACCGAGCCATTTCTTGAGCTCGCCGAGACCGCCGGGGAACTCTGCCTGCTGCTCAACGGCAACGAAGATCTCGTCCTCCTTGGGTTTAACGGGTTCGGGCTCTTTTACTACAACCTGCTCCTGAACGGCCTGGAACTTGTCGGCGTCATCGCTACCTTCCTGAGTTACGACACCGCGGGCGGTGTTATCCTCTTTCTGGTCATCCATGTCCATCACCTCGTTTTTCACCTTGTCGGCATCCACGATAGCGATCTGGGTTACCTGTACGGTAGCGAGCACCTCCTGAGGTACCTCGATTTCAGGCTGCTCGAATTTCTGCTCTTCGACTTCTGGTTCGTCGGGGACGTCCTCGTCGGGGGTTTCAACCATTGCCTGCATCATTTTCTCACGCTGCTCCTGGAGAGCGAGAGCCTTCTGCTCGGCACGGTAATCATTGAGTTTACCCAACAAGATGATAAGTATGACGATGATAGCCAAACCTATCAAGGTGTAAAGGGCTGCTAAGTTATGACGGCGATCTGACTTTTTACGAAGTTCGTAAGCACCGAATTCTTTGTTTTTGTCAGCAAAGATTATATCGCGCCATTCTTTTGAGGTCAGATCTACATTTCTATTGGCCATGATTCAATTTCTTAAAAGGTTAATAAATCTGACATTACTTGTGGTTATGATTCTGATAATCGATTACCAAAAGTGAATCTGCCTTAGTCATGTTATCGATCTGATACTTCGAGATATTGTTAATCTGCATCTCGTCGAGCACCGACACGAGCGAGCCGTAGCTTGCCTGAGGTGTGGACTTGATGATGATAACGGGCTTCTTGAGGTTTTCGTCCTTACGGATCTTGGAAGCGCGCTCGTCATAGATAGCCTGAGCTTTCTCACGACCATCCTTGGTCTCGAGGCTTCCGAGCTTGCCGCTCTGGTATTCCTCTTTCAGCTTATTGATCTCTTTAAGTACATCTTTGTTACGATCCTGGATAATCGAACGGATACCGCGTGATTTTCCGGAGGCCTCATCGTCGCTAAGGAATTCTGATTCCTTAAGGTTGTTGTTTTCGGAGAGGATGGTACCGCCGGCACCGATGATGCCGTTGTCGCCACCGGGTTTACCGAAGTAGTAGTACACAACCGGAACAACCTTGCCATTGACAGTATCGACATCGAACGAACCGGTCTTGCGCTTGGCGTCAAGGATGATTGTTACAGCGTCGTCTGCCGAAGCCTGAGAGGCGTTCTCTTCGTTCTCGACCTTTTCGTTCGACGGGAGTGCAATCGTCAAGGTCTGAGACTTGATCATGGTGGTACAGAGCATGAAGAATGTGATAAGCAACATGTTCATGTCGACCATCGGCGTGAAATCCACGCGGATCTGCATTTTTTTCTGCTGGCCTTTCTTACCGTTGCCACCAGAGTTTTGTTGAACTTCTGCCATATCTTATTCTGCTCCTTTTAAAGCTGTCAATAACGTAAACTTATTCATGTGGATAGTCTGGAGGTTATCCATAACCATGTGCACGATGTCAAACGAGGTGTTCTGGTCTGCCTTGATGGCGATACCCGAACCATCTTTCATTGCGTTCTTGAGGTTCTCGTTGTCGGTCTGGCGCATGGCCTTCATCCACATCTGGAACTCTGTCGGGTTCTTTTCATCATTATTCCACGATACGGGGATACCGGTAAGGTGGTTGGGATTGCCGTCAGCACCTTCGAGCCATTTGTCCATCTTGGTCTGGCCCTCGTTCTCATTGCTGAGGTTAAGGAACTCTCCCAGCTGATTCAAAGGAACACCAAAAGTATTCAATTTGCTGAATGCGTACTTCTGCTCGGGCGTAAAGCTCAATTTGTTCTTATGCGACTCGTTGTAGATCTCGGTCACTTTGTCAAGTAGTGCGCCACGCATTTTCTCGTTACTCCAGTTTGCTGAAGTATCGTTGTTCATGGTCAGCCAGATCTTACCTTCGGGGTTTACAAGAACCTGTACGTAGTTGGTCTCCTGAACTTTCTCGGTTGATACCGACGCAGGGGTGATTACGGTTGCAGGCTCTTTCTGCAGGAAGGTTGAAGTCAACATGAAGAAGGTAAGCAAAAGCACGGTCACATCACTCATCGCGGTCATGTCGATGAATGTGCTTTTTCTTGCAATTTTTACTCTTCCCATATTAGCTATAAACT
>CAZAWP010000071.1:8033-10010 GCA_964488855.1 uncultured Sangeribacter sp. | reverse complement strand
CTACTATAACGTATTTACAATTATAATCCTGTTATTATTTTACAATCATGATATATATTTATAAACACTTCTCCCCTCTTAGGATTTAACATGTTTATTGATGCGCAAATTAGACCAATGTTGAATTTTTGGCAAATTTACTGTTTTCACCCCTAATTTCATGAGATTTCAATTTTCCAATATTTGCGGATACTAAGTCTGAAGTTTACAAATATGGCATTCTCGCGAAACTTGCTTTCAACTGTAATTGCAGGGCATTTTAGAGTATTTCCGGGAAATAAATTACGAGATCCTTCAAAAATGTAATTCTAATAAAGGCAATGAAATTTTTCCCAATCTCAATCTGCCTATATAATTGGCGATCCATGATGCTATCTGAGTAGTAAGAGAGCATACCAATAGCCGGATCTTTCCAAAAGGACTTTGCTGCATTTGGAATTGCTAAATTAAAGCATTATTACCTCTATTCCTCCTCGAAGTTATCTTTATCAGGCTCGGACAATTGTAAATTTTCGCATGACGCATCAGCTTAAAAATTAAATCATATTCTCAGGAGCTTAATTTTACAATTTTTCTCGCTAAGAATATGATTTACAATTACATATACGAATTTACATTCAGACAGATTGTTTTATCAAATAGAATTTTTGTGTGAAACTTTACTATTTTATCCTGATTCCGAGTAATAGAGGACTACTGCCCTCAGTCGAGCATCAGAAATATCTCTCCTCTGATCTGCTGGAGTCCGAAGGCATCCATAATATAATTGTCGGCATCAGGACAACGGAATACTAATTCAGCAAGATCATCTATCTTCAGTCTATTAGGACGGGCATTACCCTTTGCCGAATTGTGATATATGGTTATATAGTTTTTATTGGAGTTATCCTGTGCAAAACTATAGTCTGGATAGGATTGATTTAAGAGCCCTATGAATTTGTCTACCGAAGCGATACGAAGCATACCATAAACTTCGGGATGAGCATAGATTTTATATACTTCTTCGGTTACATCGGTTGTGGATACTGCTGTAGATTTTATACCGGTACCGCTATAGAATTTTTCAATAATTCCCTCGCGATGATTTGAAAATGGAGAAGTATAATATGAGATGTTCTTATTAGCATATTTTTTTGCCAATAACTGCAACAATACAATTTGATTTGTAGAATTTATTGACAATATTTTTGTAATATTAATCTTCGTATCATCTATATTTCCAAACGCTATTGCTCCGATAGTTTCATTTTTACGCAATAGGAATATTGATCCTGCTGATATTCTATTCTCATTTATTATATTCTCTATATCTCGGACGGAATGGATAATCGACAGAGATGACGATGTTCGCTCTACCTCATTGATGAACTCAATTATCTCCTCGTTATGATCGAAAGTTGTATCCAAACTATATATTCCGGCCTGTAATTCTTCGCGGATCTGGTATATTTCCTCACTGCTGTTATCAGGCAGTTCATTAAGGAAATCATGACCGGCAACATAATTATTCTGTAGACGATAGAATGCAGGTATATATCGTTTATCTGCATAATATCTCTGCAATCCTTTATCTGCCGGTATGAGAAATGTATAGGCTATATTTTGATCAGTGGCCTTTCGGTTTATATTGTCTATGAGACGACGCATTATACCCTGTCGTCTTACCTTAGGATCCGAGGCAAGTCCACAGAGATACCACCCTTTTACGATGATATCTGCATGTCGGAAAGAATATTCCACGGCAAGCATTGCCGAAACAATCTTATCATCCACACAGGCATATTCAACCTTGTCTATGTCGAAATATTCGTCAAAAATAAGATTTATATATTCATCGCTGTCGTGGAATGTATCCTTCCACAGGCGCTTCATCTGACGACGGACCTCTCCCTCGGGGAGTACATTATCCATATCATCTTTATATTTTATTTCCATGGGCATCTATTTTAACTGCACGGCTTATAGTACCATTTTTAT
>CAZAWP010000071.1:0-7933 GCA_964488855.1 uncultured Sangeribacter sp. | reverse complement strand
TTATATCAATAATTAATACCTATTGCTCTTTGAGGCGGGGACTTCCTATTTTTTAATATAGAGCTCCCTTATTTTATAACAAATGTTAGTGGCAACTAATCTTTGTCATTAAGCAAGAATTTTGTAAATTTGTCAGCTACTTATCTCTAAATTATAGAAATTCATTAGCTTTCATTCTAAGGAATCCAAATGGAAAAAGAGCTATCAATAAACGGGATGCGTCTGGTATATGACGAGTCGGGTCCTGCCGACGGCACGCCGGTAATCGTGATGCACGGCTGGGGATGTGACCATACCACAGTGCAGAGTATCGTCAATATCCTTAATCCCTATTATAAGGTTTACAACCTCGATTTACCCGGTCACGGGAAGAGTGATGAACCATCGTCGGTATGGGGTGTGGAGGATTTTACCAACATGCTTGAGAAATTCACGCGCCGTCTCGACATACGCAAACCGGCGTTGATCGGTCATTCGTTCGGTGGCCGTGTCTCCATTCTGTTCGCCTCGCGAAATCCAGTAAGCAAGATGGTATTGGTCGACGCTGCGGGCATAAAACCTCGGCGCAAGCTCAAATATTATGTTAAGGTATATAGCTTCAAATCTGGTAAAAAGTTACTGCCGTTGGTGTTTGGCAAGAAAGCAGGCAACCGTCTGCTCAACAAATGGAGGGCAAAATGGGGATCGGCGGACTACCGTAATTCTTCGCCGGTGATGCGTGCCGTCATGAGCAAGTGCGTCAATGAGGATCTCAAGTCTTTCATGCCTGCCATCAAGGCACCGACTCTCCTTGTATGGGGTGAGGAGGATACTGCGACACCCCTGAGTGACGCACACATCATGGAACGCCTTATCCCCGATGCGGGATTGGTAGCATTCCCCGGTTGCGGTCACTACTCGTTTCTCGATAATCCCGGCGGGTTCAGATCGGTTATCAAAAGTTTCTTTAATATCAAATAAGATGATTGCACTTCTAATTATAATATATGTCATCTGCGGATTCTACATGCTGATTACATTCAAGTCAGATCTGCAGATGTTCCAGCAGAACAGTTACCGTATTGACCGTTACTGGCGTTGGCTTCGACGCGATGATGTCTCCTCTCCATGGCGCCTTGTGGCAGCTGCCTCTATATTTCTGCTGCTTTCGACGTTAATCAACGAGGTGGGTACCATGATTTTGGTTGCCCTCGCATGTCTTGTAATGGGAGTGATGCGTATTCGCATCAAGTCCAAGAAGCCCCTTGTCTTCACACCCCGTGTATGGCGTCTATATTCGGTGACCGCCATCCTCGGTATCGGCGCTTTTGTGGGTACCATCTTTGCATGCAACGGACAGGGACTGGTCTTCAACTCATATCATCCGGCGGCTTTCGCATTGGCTGTAGGGATGTTTATCATCACATTCTCATGGGCTGTTGTAATGGTCGCAGCGTTCATAATGCAGCCCGTAGAACGTCACATCGCCAACGGCTACGTCAAGGACGCTAAGAGGATTCTCTCCACTATGCCTGACCTAAAGGTAATAGGCATCACAGGCAGTTATGGCAAGACGAGTACCAAACATTATCTGCACCGTATCCTTTCGGAACAGTTCGACGTACTCATGACCCCCGGTTCGTTCAACACCCCCATGGGAGTGGTAAGGACGATCCGCGAACAGATGAAGCCTTACAACGAGATATTCATCTGCGAGATGGGTGCCAAGCAGCCTAAGGATATCAAGGAGATATGCGATATCGTCAATCCCTCGATGGGCATCATCACGGCAGTGGGACCGATGCATCTTGAATCATTCAAGTCCATAGAGAATGTGCAGAAAACCAAGTTCGAGCTTGCCGATGCACTCCCCGCTGACGGCTGCATAGCCATAAACAACGACTTCGAGATGTGTGCCAGCCGTCCCGTCACCAATACCCGGGCGCTTCGCTACGGCGTTGTCAATACCACCAACTGTGACTATTGGGCCGAGAATGTGAAATATTCCCCCGCCGGCACCTCTTTTGAGGTTGTAGGCAAGGATGGAGCGCGCTTCGAAATCACCACCAGACTGTTAGGAGAGTGTAACGTGTCAGACCTTCTCGCCGCAATCGTTATAGCCTTGCAGTTGGGTATGGATAGCTCAAAAATAGCATACGCCATACGTTCGATCGATCAGGTTGAGCACCGCCTGAGCATGAACCGGACACCCGCCGGAGTGACCATCATCGACGATGCCTTCAACTCCAACCCAAGCGGTTCGAGGATGGCAGTCGAAGTCCTGTCACATTTCACTGACGGCAAACGCATCATCGTCACGCCGGGCATGATAGAGTTAGGCGACCGCCAGTATGAACTCAACAAGGAATTCGGCGAAAACATTGCCCACAACGTCGATATCGCCATAATCGTGGGCTCATATAACCGTGACGCCATCGTGGAGGGACTCAAGACGAACGGCTTCCCCTCAGACCGTCTCCACATCGTCGGTTCGTTCAACGAAGCCCAGAAGAAACTCTCCACCATCTTGCGACCCGGAGATGCCGTCCTTTACGAAAACGACCTCCCCGACACCTTCAAATAACCCGCAATTTACCCCCGGCCTAAATTTCCGGAATAATTTGAAAAAATAATTTGCAGTTAAATAAATAAGTATTATCTTTGCAGTCAAACGGGGCATTAGCTCATCTGGCTAGAGCGTTTGACTGGCAGTCAAGAGGTGACCGGTTCGAGTCCGGTATGCTCCACAAATTGAATGAAGGCAGTTTTTGATGTACACCCATCTAAAACTGTCTTCTTTGCATGTAATTGATAATCAGCAACTTATCTCAGGGGATTTTAGGAAATACTCTGTACACTTGAAGGGGTATTCGCAGTGTAACCATACTATTATGTAAAAATCAAGAGGATTTTGTGATAGCGTTTTTTAAATACAAAGATAGGAAATTCGGTCGGTTTTCATTATATTTGCATAAATTAGGACAAATAAGCAGCTGCGAGAAAGGCCCGGACAGACAATCTACCTTAAATGTGCAGCTTAGCGGAACTTTCAGGCTGTAAAGTCATCAAAGTTCCATCAGGAGGACATCATGAGCAATAACTGGAATTATCAACCGCTGACCAACCAACAAAAACAGATAGCTGAGGAACTCACCGCACACTGCGGAAACATCCCCGCGGTCGCCGAACTGCTCATCCGCCGGGGTGTAACCACCACAAAGGAGGCGGATGCTTTCTTCAGCCCCACGGTCTCCGACCTTCACGACCCGTTTCTCATGCCCGACATGGACAAGGCGGTAAACCGTCTAAACAAGGCTATGGGCGCCAAGGAACGCATAATGATCTACGGTGACTACGACGTGGACGGTGTCACTGCCGTTGCCCTCGTCTACAAATATCTCCAGAACTATTATTCCAATGTAGAGTACTATATCCCCACCCGCTATGAGGAGGGATACGGTATCTCACTCAAGAGTATCGACTACGCCGCCGAAAACGGCATCTCCCTTGTCATCGTCCTCGACTGCGGCATCAAGGCTATCGATGAGATCGCCTACGCCAAGGAGAAAGGCGTAGACTTCATCATCTGCGACCACCATGTCCCCGACGATGTCCTTCCCCCGGCGGTCGCCATCCTCAATCCCAAGATGCCCGGCTCGACCTATCCGTGTCCTCACCTCAGCGGCTGCGGCGTAGGCTTCAAGTTCATGCAGGCGTTTGCCCACAGCAACGGGCTCTCCAATCATAATGAGCTTGAGTCCCTCCTCGACCTTGTCGCCGTCAGCATCGCCGCCGACCTCGTGCCCATGGTCGGTGAGAACCGTGTCATGGCGCAGCAGGGTCTCAAGCGACTCAACTCAAACCCCAACCTCGGGTTGCGCAGCATAATACGCCTGTGCAAGCTCACCAACAAGGACATCACCATCTCGGACGTTATCTTCAAGATCGGACCGCGCCTCAACGCCTCGGGGCGCATGCAGTGCGGCATCGAGGCGGTGGACCTGCTCGTGTCTCGCGATCTCCATGATGCCTACGAGAAGGGCAAGAACATCGACCAGTATAACAAGGACCGCAAGGAGCTCGACAAACGCATCACCGATGAGGCCAACGAACTCATCGAGAACAATCTCGGACTCGTCCGCGACAACCGTTCCATAGTCATCTACAATAAGGACTGGCACAAGGGTATCATCGGCATCGTAGCCTCACGCCTCACCGAGCTCTACTACAAGCCTGCCGTGGTGCTAACCTACGCCAACGGCATGGCAACGGGTTCATCGCGTTCGGTCCACGGGTTCGACGTATATGCCGCCATCAATTCCACACGCGACCTGTTGGAGAATTTCGGTGGACACACCTACGCTGTCGGTCTGACACTGCGCGAGGAGAACATACCCGAGTTCCGCCGGCGCTTCGAGGAGTATGTGGTCAAGCATATCCAGCCCCACCAGCTCTCGCCCCAGCTCGCCATCGATGCTGAGATAGAGTTTGCCGACATCACCCCCGAGCTTCTCTCCTACCTCAAGAAATTCAACCCCTTCGGGCCGGGCAACCAGAAGCCATTATTCTGCACAAAGAATGTCTTTGACTTCGGCACCAGCAAGCTCGTGGGTAAGAATCTGGAGCATATCAAGCTCGAGCTCGAGGATAACTCCACGTCGCATGTGATGAACGCCATAGCGTTTAACATGGCGAAGTACTTCGATCATCTTCACCAGCACAAACCCGTAGACATCTGCTACACTATCGAAGAAGGAAAACGGTCCAACGGCTACGAATCCATCCAGCTCGTAATACGCGACATCCGCCCCTCCGCCTCCGAATGACTCTCCCCTCTATGAATGACTCTCCCCGCGAAATCCTCCGCAAGGTCTGGGGATACGATTCTTTCCGACCGCTGCAGGAGGATATCATCACTTCTGTCCTGAGCGGTCACGACACTTTGGGACTCATGCCCACCGGTGGCGGCAAGTCCATCACCTTTCAGGTGCCGGCATTGGCACTTGAGGGGATAACCATCGTCGTCTCCCCCCTCATTTCACTGATGAAAGATCAGGTCGACAACCTTCGGCGTCGTCAGATCCGGGCGGTGTTCTTCCACTCCGGGATGTCGCGACGCGACATCACCAAGGCTCGCGAACTGCTCCAGAACGGACGCGCGCGGATACTCTATACATCACCCGAGCGCCTTGCCAACCTTAATTTCATCGCCGAACTCCGCCAGCTTCCCGTCCGGCTCATCGTCGTCGATGAGGCGCACTGCATCTCGCAGTGGGGTTATGACTTCCGTCCCTCCTATTTCAATATTTCCAACCTCCGCAAGGTCTTCCCTACCGTGCCGGTGATGGCGCTAACTGCCACCGCCACCCCTGTCGTGGCTCGCGACATCTGCCAGCGTCTCGAGATGCGCGACCCGCAGTGCTTCACGATGAGTTTCGCGCGAGACAACATCTCGTACGTAGTGCGCCACACCGAGGCCAAGGCACACGAGCTCATACATATCCTCAACCGCACCTCGGGGAGCGCCATAGTATATGTACGCTCGCGCAAGAAGACGCGCGAGATCGCCGAGCATATCAACCTCTGCGGCATCACCGCCACCTATTATCATGCCGGACTCGATTACGAGACAAAAGAGGAGCGCCAGAACCTCTGGAAGACCGGCGGAGTGCGTGTCATGGTCGCCACCAATGCCTTTGGCATGGGCATAGACAAACCCGATGTGCGCATCGTCATTCACCATGACCTTGCGCCCTCTCTCGAAGAGTATTATCAGGAGGCGGGACGCGCCGGACGAGACGGACTCCCCTCCTTTGCGGTACTCCTGTGCTCCCGTCATGACAGAGGTGTGCTGCACCGTCACGTCACAGAGGCATTTCCCGACCGTCAGTTCATCGCCAAGGTCTACGAGAGGGTATGCAATTATCTCAACATTGAGATCGGAGAGGGATATAACCATGTCTACGAATTTGACCTTAACCGTTTCTGCGAGACCTTCGGCTACAATGTGCGTCAGTGCATGGCAGCCCTCCATCTCCTCGCGCAGTCCGGATACCTTGAGTATATCGAGGAGGCTGAGAGGCATTCACGGGTGCAGATAGAAGTCGAGCGCGACGAACTCTACACCCTGACGAATCTCTCGGAAAACGCCGAGCGGGTGTTGAAGTGTCTCCTGCGCAATTATACGGGTCTGTTCGTTGAGTATGTCTTCATCAGCGAGTCCCTTATCAGCCAGGAGACGCGCCTCGACGGTGCTCAGGTCTATGATGCCCTCTGCGAACTGCGGCGCGGTCATGTACTGTCGTATGTACCCCGGTCGCGCACCCCACTCATCTATCTGCCTACCTCGCGTGAGGAACCGCGTTATATCGTCATCCCCCGCAGTGTCTATGAGGAGCGCAAGAAGGTCATGACAGACCGCACTGAGGCCATGCTCTCATACGCCTATACCGACGGTAAGTGCCGCGAGAACATGCTCGTGGAGTACTTCGGCGAAAAGCCGGCGAAGACATGCGGACATTGCGACGTATGCCGCTCGCAAAAGAAAAGCGGTTCGCAGGTCAGAAGTGACCACACTGCCGCCATCGGCGCCATTGAGACTCTCCTGCGCCAATATCCCCGCGGCTGCACTGTAGACTTTATCCAACATGCAATAAAGTTGCCCGATGCCACCATCCGTAATATATTGCATTTCATGATGGCTGAGAATTTCCTGCGTATACAAAACGGTCTCGTCATCCTCAGTGACTCCGGTTCATGAAAGGAAATATAAGATACATAATTCATAAATACTCAATTTGTAAATTAACCACAATTTATAGATTACTTTCATTTTCTTACACTTTCACTTTACTATTACACTAAACTTATCAACGATTATGATTGGTCTTGCCGATTGCAACAATTTCTTCGTATCGTGTGAACGGGCGCAGAACCATTCCCTCGACGGTCAGCCCGTTGTAGTGCTGAGCAACAACGACGGCTGTGTCGTGGCGCGCAGCAACGAGGCAAAGCGCCTCGGCATCAAGATGGGACAGCCCGCGTTCCAGATCAAGGATCTCATCCGGGACAATAAAGTGATAGCCATGTCGGGAAACCACCTCCTCTATCGCGACATCAGCATCCGCATCCACGACATCTTCCGCCGCTTCGCACCCTCCACCCTCGATTATTCGGTCGATGAGGCATTCCTCAACATGACCGGCATCCCCGACGGGAGTCTCGCCGAAATCGGTGAGGCGATATGGAAGACATGCTGGGAGGAGGAACACATTCCGGTCACTTTAGGTTTCGCGCCTACCAAGACACTTGCCAAGATAGCCACCGAGACCGGAAAGATGGCAGCTAAACATGTCATCATCCTCTCCGACTGCGCTCAGATTTACTCTATCCTGCAGTCCCTCGCCATCAATGAGCTGTGGGGCATCGGTCGCCGCCTGACCAAGCGGTTGTACCTTCAGGGTGTGTTCACCATTGCCAATTTCTACGACCTCCCGCGAGCCAAGGTACGCAAGGAATTGGGCGTGAACGGAGAGCGCTCATGGCTTGAGCTGCACGGGGAGCCATGTATCGAGCTGAGTCACGTGGAGCGTGATCTCCAGGACTCCATCAGCGAGACCCGTACCTTCCCCATGGACATCGAGGATTATGACTATCTGCGGGCGCGTATCGCCATCTACGCCGCCCATTGCAGCAAGCGGCTGCGTGCCATGGATGGTGAATGCCGCCGCGCGACGGTCTTCCTGCAGACCAACCGGTTCAGCGCCACCCTCCCCACCCGCACGTTGCAGATGACGGTAGAGTTCGGCGAACCGGTCTCGGATGCTGTCGTGATCTCCAAGGCGTGTATCGATGCTCTCGACAAGATATTTGACCCCTCAGTAGGATACAAGCGTGCCGGTATTGTGCTGAGCGAGATCACACCCTCCGTCTCCAACCAACCCTCCATCTTCGA
>CAZAWP010000070.1:0-10021 GCA_964488855.1 uncultured Sangeribacter sp. | reverse complement strand
TTGAGCTTGAACTCCTGATTGCCGAACTTGTAGGTATCCGGTTCGGGCATACCCTCGAGATAAGGCTCCACAATCAGGTGTACCTCGCCGAACTGGCCTGAACCACCTGACTGCTTCTTATGACGGTAATCGGCACGAGAAGCCTTGGTGATAGTCTCGCGATAGGGAATCTTCTGCTCGAAGAACTCCATGGGGAGCTTGTCATTGTTCTCCACACGCCATTTGAGGGTACGGAGGTGGAACTCTCCTTGACCTTTTACGAGAGTCTGCTTGAGCTCCTTGGACTGCTCGATGATCCATGTAGGATCCTCCTCATGCATACGGGTAAGGATACCTGCGAGTTTCTCCGCGTCGCTCTCGGTAACCGGACGGATGGCACGTGTATATTTGGGAGCGGGATATTTTATGAAATCAAATTTATAATAGCAACCCTTGGCATCGAGAGTATTGCCGGTACGTACATCCTTAAGCTTTACAGCTGCCCCTATGTCACCGGCCTCAAGAGTGTCGATGGGAGTACGGAGCTGACCGCAAACGGTGAAAATCTGGGCAAGACGCTCCTTGCCACCGCGTGACATATTCTCCAGGTCGTCCCCGGCATGGAGTGTACCGCTCATCACCTTGAAGTATGAAACCTCACCGATATGGGGTTCTACCGATGTCTTGAAGAAGAATACAGACAGCGGACCGTTGGGGTCGGGCTTAACTTCCTCGCCGTTGATGGTATGGGGAGCCGGAACGTCATCGACAAACGGGCAGACGTTACCGAGGAACTCCATAAGGCGACGCACGCCCATATCCTTGGCAGCTGACACAACGACAACAGGGTAAATCGAACGAGTCACGAGACCCTTGCGGATACCCTCACGCATCTCGTCCTCTGTCAGATGACCCTGGTCGAAGAATTTCTCCATGAGAGTCTCATCATTTTCAGCAGCTGCCTCCACGAGCTTGGCGTGAAGTTCGTTAGCCTTATCCATCTGGTCGGCAGGAATCTCTGAGATAGTGGGTACACCGCCATCGGGACCCCACTCATATTTCTTCATAAGAAGAACGTCGATCATCGAGTGGAAACCGGGACCTGACTCAAGGGGATACTGTATCTGGACAACGCGGGGACCGAAGTTATCTCGCATCTGCTCCATCACGTTATCGAAGTCAGCCTTCTCGCCATCCATCTGGTTGAGGGCGAAGATAACAGGCTTCTGCAATTTGGCGGTTGTGCGGAAGATATTCTGGGTACCGACCTCGACGCCATACTGAGCGTCCACGAGGATAAGTCCCATATCGCAGACACCGAGTGCAGTGTAGGCGTTACCTATGAAGTCATCGGCACCCGGACAGTCAATGATGTTGAGTTTCTTGTTGTTGAACTCGCAGTTGAATACAGTGGAGAAAACTGAGTAGCCATATTCCTTTTCAACCGGGAAATAGTCGGATACGGTGTTGTTGGCCTCAACTGTTCCGCGACGTTTGATAACGCCACACTCGTAAATCATGGACTCGGCGAGTGTCGTTTTCCCGGATCCTTTGGATCCAAGCAGGGCAATGTTCTTGATCTCGTTAGTTTTGTATACTCTCATGGTGTTGGGGTATTAGAAGATTTGGCTTACAATAAGAGCCAAATCAGGTTAAACTTACTTTTCAAAGGCAATTTATAAAAAAATTCGATAAAATGCCAACTTTAAAAGATGTTTCAAAACATAAAGAGAGGACTCCGTTAAGAATCCTCTCTTTATTTTTATCCTTTGTAATATAATATTTATAACCCCTGTTATTTACATCATTTTAAGTTAGATGAGTTGTATAACATAACAGCTATAATATCTTTATTACAAATATCAGATGTCTTGATTAGCGAACAACTACCTTTGAAGTCTCCTTGCCCTGACGCTTGATAAGGATCATGCCGGCGGCGGGGTTCTCAACACGGATACCCTGCATGTTGAAGTACTCAACGGGAGCGTTATTCTCCTCAATCATCTCAACACCGTCCATATCGGGGAAGGTGATGGTAGAAACGGTGGTTACAGGGTTATTCCAGCTGTAAGCGTGAGTACAAGCAGCCTCAAAATCAAATACAGAAGTATTGACGGTTACAACACCATCAGCGAAAGTAGCGAATGTCTGGTCATTTGCCTGCATATACTCAATGACCATGGGGAGATATGAAGCATCCCACTCATCGCCGAAGCCCCAGATCTGCCAGCCAAGAATATCGAAGGCATAAAGCTCACCGTTACCTGTCAGGTAACCGGCGGGAAGACCGCACTGGAATACAACGTGCTCGGGATCGGTAACATCAAATACGATCTGACCCTGATACTCTGACATGTTAGCATCAGCCTGGATGAAGCCTGCCTGATGATAGGGAGCCCAGAGACGATATACATTGGGATTAGAAACACTCTGCTGTAAGGGTACCTCAAACGCATAGTCAGCAGGATTTACACCTACACCTTCGATCAACAAGCTTGCAGTTGCCCATGCATCTACGAAGTTAGCCTTGCCACAGTCTTTCCACATACCGATCTGCTCCTCGTCCAAAACTGTAGAACCTGAACCTTTCTTAACGAGAGAAACCATGTCGAAAAGATCCATGTAACCTGCCAAGGTAGTATAATTCTCATCCTCATATACGGGCCAACCGAAATTGTGGTCTGCGGGGAATGTCATGGTACCTGTCTTGGTATCATACTTAACGGTGTAAGTAGCCTCCACGATGTCACCGATGGTAGAATCCCAATAACCGGGAACGAACTTACCGTAATAGGTAGCGCCGCTCATCATCTCGATGGGACCATACTCAAACTCAGTGAATGTAACAACGTTTGTGTCAGAGTTGTATGCTGCCAAAATGGGGAGTGGGAACAACTCACAGTCAATCATGATAGTACCGTTCTCGTTATCCACGATCTCAGCATCCGCGCTCATTTCTTGACCTGTGCTGTCCTGCCAGTAGTAATCGGCACCGGTAGCAGTGTAATCGCCGGCAATCTGAAGGAAGTCGCCCGGAACCTCCCCGCTATCTGCCTTGAGTGACAATACATCATAGAGGTCAAGATAACCTTTGAATACATCCTTATCGTTATCATTGTAAGTAGCATTGGTATAAGCTTTCCAGCCAAAATTGTGGTCAGCGGGGAATGTTATGCTACCTTTGTTGGCATCGAAAGTCACAGAGTAACCGCTGCCGTCGATAGCACCTGTGGTTGAAGACCATACACCCGGCTCAAATTTTACATAGAAAGTACCTACCTGTGTGAAGGTCATCTGACCGAGTTCCTCAGGCGCAAATGTGATAGTCTGTGTAGCCTTATCGTAGGCGGCAGTAATCGGAGAGATAATCCACTCTGAGCTAAATGTCACTGTTGCATCACCGTTATCAACGATAGTTGCAGTAGTAGATATTGTACCTGCTCCACCATCGAAATATACATCGTCGATGGTGAAGATATACTCGCCTGCAATCTCATTAGCCTTACCGTCAGCTTTCATCAAGCCTACGCGAGACTGAACTGCAGCGTTTGCAGCATTAGTATAGGTAGCTTTTGATGCCTGTTTAGAAACACTTTTTACGGGGGCAGTCAGAGTTCTTGAAGCAACAGTGTGAGCAACTGTGCGATGCGGATTCTGCTTCAACTCGTGTACTCCGGCAGAGGCGCTGAATACAGTCGCGGCTGCCAATGTCAATGCGTAAAGTTTCTGCATATTAATTTTAGTTTTTATTATGGAAATTATTTTTCTAATGTCAAGTAACTAATAACTATCGAAATTTCCTATCGAAATCTTCTTTTATTAAGAAAGCGAATAAGTTAGAAATAGAAAATTTTCCTCCCGGTTCTAACCATAGATTGCAAATATATAATTTTGGAATATAAACCGCAAACATTTTTTAAATTAAATATTAATTTTTGCAAATTTCAAATCATATTGTAACGACATTTGAAAAATTTCTTGATTGTAACGACTGCTGAAAAATTTACGGAAGAAGTGCGTAATCTTTGATCCATTTATTATATTTGTAACTATGAAAGAATACGCCTATGACATAAGTGTGATCTGCCCGTGCTATAATGGGGCGGCGACTTTACGACGCGCACTCGATTCTGTCTTAAGACAGCACGGGGTTTCCGTCGAACTTATTGTCGTAGATGACTGCTCAACCGACAACTCGGCTGAAATCATTAATGATTTTTCACGCCACATCGGTGCTCGGGATTCTAATATCCGAAATCTCGTCATCCTTCATCATGAGATAAACCGCGGAGCGGCAGCCGCCTATCTTACAGGCGTCAATAATGCGTCGGGTAAATATCTTACGAAACTTGATGCAGATGATGAGTTTTGCGACAACGCTCTTTCCCTTATGTTTAAGGCAGGCATGCAGAATAATGCCGATATTGTTTGCGGCGAAATGATTGAGCGCTATACCAACGGCAAGGATGTTGTAAGATGCTGCGATACGCCCTACGAACTTAATAACCTTACCGTAGATACTGCCAACTTCTCGCTCCACTCACGTTTGATCAGCCGTGAACTAATTGTCAGCAATCACCTCTTCCCCACCCCCGGGATAGATTGCTGGGAAGACCTTTCGGTGGTGAGCCGGTGCCTGTCGTTTGAACCTAAGTGCATTGTAATTAACAAACCGGTTTACATATATTATCAGTATCCGGCAACGAGTCTGTCACATTCCAAATCGGAAAGGCTTCTGAGTGATCATCTCAAAATTGCCGTTGAGCTGACGGAATATTTCAGTAGCCGCGGACTGTCGGAAAAGTTCTCCCCTTTCCTTAATTATATGCAGTTCTGCGCCAAAGTCAAGATGCTGCGCAGCTGGCCCAAGGATGTGAAAAAATGGAAGGAGACCTTTCCGGCTTCAAACCGCCATATCTTAAGGTATAAGAGAATACCGCTACATTTGCGTCTACTCTTTAAATGCGTGGCTTTTTTACCCTCCTCCTTTTCACAAAGCATTTTTAATATGATATATAAATTGTAGGGACGCGATTAATCGCGTCCCATCGTCGTAAATTCCTATTAATAAAATTGTTACGCGGGGACGTGATTAATCGCGTCCCATCGCCGTAAATTCCTGTCAATAAAATTGTTACGCGGGGACGCGATTAATCGCGTCCCTACCGAGTCATCGTTATTATAGCAAACGACACCTTTATTACAGCAAATGGCACCGCGATAATTGCGATCAACATTTCAGAAAAGATCTACCAAAATATTATCCGACAGGATGAAATGCTCGGGGGGAATACGTAAATGATTATCACTGATAATCATATTGCCGTTTTCCACAAATTTGGATGATTTATTCAGCAGTTCATCGACCTTGCTGTGTCCAAAACGTGAAGCGTAATCCTTAAGGTCAATACCGGCTACGGTGCGAAGCCGGGTCATCAGATACTCCTCATGAATTTCATCGGAAGTTAGAGTCTCTATTTCCAATACGTCTTGTACGGCTGCCACAACATTCTCAGCCTCTGTCAGCTTAAGGTATTCACGAAGATCAGTAATCCCCCATTTACGAGTTGCCATGCCGTCGTAACTATGTGCTCCGGGACCCAGACCGAGATAGGGCATACCCTGCCAATATGATGAATTGTGCTTGGACTCATAACCGGGTTGGGCATAATTGGAAATCTCATACTGCCCGTATCCTCCCTCTGCAAGCATTTCTCTTACCACCTTATCCATCGCCTCATATTCCTCTTCGGATGCCGGGGTCAATCTGTTATCCTTACGCAGTTGGTAAATGGCAGTCCGCTCTTCATAACTCAGCGAATATGCGGAAACATGCTGTGGCTTCAAGTCGATTATCCTTCTAATGCTCCTTTTGAGCGAATCAAGATTTTGTAAAGGTAATCCATATATGAGGTCAAGGCTGATATTGTTAAAATATCGTTTAAGTATATCCATTGCCTCCGTGACCCGGGCGGCTGTATGTCTTCTGCCGATGAATGTCAATTCCCTATCATCCATGGATTGTACTCCCATACTGATACGGTTTACACCAGACTCATACCATGTGAGCGCCTTCTCCTCAGTGACGTCCTCGGGATTGACCTCTATGGTAAATTCCTCGATATTCGGAAAATCCTCACGGATAGATGCAAGTCTCGTAAATCCATCGAGACTGAGCAACGAGGGTGTCCCCCCTCCTATATATATGGTGCGAACTTCGGCAGGATCGATTTCGCTACGGCGCACTGCGTATTCTCTCCCTAATGCCTCAATAAATCTATCTTCATCAAAGATGCGTGCTCCTACGGTATAGAAGCTGCAATAAAGACATCTTTTGGTACAGACGGGAACATGGATATAGATACCTGCCATATTAAGGATGATTATGGATCTGATTAAAGGATTATTATTAAGGCACCAATATTACTCATATAATTTTCTGTGCCTTTAATTTCACTTTTGTTTAAAATTATAGTGTCAATATAGAAAAAAATTAGTAATTTTGCAACATTAATCAAGAGACGATTGATACGGATTGATTCAATTATCCCTGCAATCATAATAACATGAGCAGAATCGACATTCCATTTACCAAGATGCACGGTGCAGGTAATGACTATATCTACATGAACTGCATGGAGGGCGTACCGGCAGATCCGGAGAAATTAGCTATTGCTGTCTCTGACCGACATTTTGGAATAGGTGCCGACGGACTGGTATTGATATTACCATCAGACGTAGCTGATTTCCGCATGAGGATGTTCAATGCCGACGGTTCGGAAGCCGAAATGTGCGGCAACGCATCGCGCTGTATCGGCAAGTATGTCTTTGAGAAAGGCATAACTACCAAAACTAAGGTTTCATTGGAGACTAAAGCGGGCATAAAGGTGTTGCACCTCAGCGTCACCGACGGCATCGTGACCAAGGTACGAGTAGACATGGGTGAACCCGTATTGGAGGCAACCAAAATACCGGTAGTCTCCGACAACGATAAATGTATCAACGAACCGATCGAAGTTGATGGACGTCAATTCCGGTTTACAGCTGTCAGTATGGGCAACCCCCATGCTGTTATCTTTTTGGACAAGGAGAACGATTCGCTTGATGACTATACCGTGCACCATTACGGTAAACTTTTAGAGGTTCATCCCCTCTTCCCGCGCAAGGCAAACATAGAGTTTGTAAAAATCGATTCACCCCGACATGCCACTATGCGCGTCTGGGAACGAGGATCCGGCGAAACGCTGGCATGCGGAACGGGTGCCTGCGCTGCGTCTGTGGCAGCAGTGCTTAACGGATTGTCAGCAAGAACCCTTGACATCGACCTCCCGGGCGGTACGCTCACCATCGAGTGGAATGAAGATGATAACCATGTCTATCTTTCGGGTGGTGCTGAGTTTATCGCTGACGGCATCTTCCACTTTTCCATCTGACGAACTATATTAACATTATGTTAGTAAACGAAAACTTTACTCTGTTAGCTGATAATTACCTTTTTTCGGAAGTAGCCGCAAAGGTAAGAAAATATAAGGAAACCCATCCCGATGCGGAGATTATCCGTATGGATATTGGTGACGTGACCCTCCCCTTGCCGGGAGTGGTAATCGAAGCTCTCCACAGGGCAGTCGATGATATGGCAAAGGCCGAGACGTTTCACGGCTACGGTCCCGAGCAGGGTTATTCTTTCCTGCGTGAGGCAATCGCCGAGGGAGATTACCGAAGCAGAGGTATTGACATCGAAGCCGATGAGATATTTGTATCGGACGGCGCAAAAAGCGATTTAGGCAATTTAGGTGACATTTATTCTGCAGACAGCGTAGTGGCTGTCGCTGACCCGGGGTATCCGGTATATGTGGATACCACGGTGTTGTCAGGGCGAGGAGGTGCACTTAACTCTCAGGGATTTCGCAAGGCGATAGTATATGCCGAGTGTTCGGAGGCAAACGGCTTTCAGCCGCAGGTGCCCGAGGCTCATGCAGATGTGATCATCCTATGTTCGCCATCCAATCCTACCGGTGCCGTCATGACCCGCGAATTGCTCAGGCAGTGGGTAGATTATGCCCTCGCCCATAAATCGCTCATCATCTTTGACTCGGCTTACGAGGCATTCATCACCGATCCGGCACTCCCTCGCTCCATTTACGAGATACCGGGAGCCGACAAGGTTGCCATCGAGGTCAGATCTTTCTCCAAGACGGCAGGATTTACGGGGCTCCGTTGCGGATACACCGTTGTACCTCACAATCTCATAGGATATGACAGTCATGGCAATGCCATCCCTCTCCATAAATTATGGTTACGCCGCCAGACTACTAAGTTCAACGGTGCATCCTATATAGTCCAGCGTGGAGCCGCCGCTTTATATACCCCTGAAGGGAGGGAAGCTATCCGTCGTGATGTAGATTACTACCGACGCAATGCAGGCATCATCCGTAATGCCCTTCAGCAATCCGGCTTTGAAGGTGTCGGCGGCGACAACTCCCCTTATATATGGGCACGATACCCGGGCATTGAGTCGTCATGGGAGTTGTTTAATACCATTCTTGATAAAACGCAGGTATCGACCACGCCGGGAATCGGGTTCGGGGTAACCTCGGACGGGTTCATTCGCTTCACAGGCTTTAACAGTCATGAAAAGACTCTTGAGGCGATGGACAGAATCAACAGTTATTTCAGAAATTATCACAAGTAAAATTTAATACACCAATATATGTCTGATCTGAGATTTAACAGTGTCAAGGAGGCATCTTCGCGCAAGGCAGCGAAGGTAGAGATACCCTCCGAACGTGTTGAGAAATATTATGGCAGCAAGGTATTCAACCGCAAGAACATGAGTGAGTACCTGCCCAAAGCCACTTACGATAAACTCGTCGAGGCGATCGACAAACGGGCTCCCCTCTCGCGTGAGCTCGCCGATTCTGTAGCAGAGGGTATGAAACGTTGGGCACTCGACAATGGTGCCCGTCATTACACCCACTGGTTCCAGCCCCTCACAGGTGCTACTGCCGAGAAGCATGATGCCTTTATCGAACATGACGGCAAGGGTGGTGTTGTGGAGAAATTCTCCGGCAAGCTTCTCGTACAGCAGGAGCCGGATGCATCGAGCTTCCCTAACGGCGGTATCCGCAATACCTTCGAGGCGCGCGGTTACTCGGCATGGGATATTTCCTCTCCGGCATTCATCATGGGTAATACCCTCTGTATCCCGACAGTATTCATCTCTTACACAGGAGAGAGTCTTGACTACAAGACACCGCTGCTGCGTGCTCTCAACAGTGTGGACAAGGCAGGTACACGCGTGGCGCGTCTCTTCGACCCGACTGTAAACCATGTCAATTCTTTCCTCGGCTGGGAGCAGGAGTATTTCCTTGTCGACGAGGCTCTCTATGCCGCACGTCCGGACCTGGCACTCACCGGTAGAACCCTTATGGGTCACGAGTCTGCCAAGAACCAGCAGCTCGACGACCATTACTTCGGTGCCATACCGAGTCGTGTGGAGGCTTTCATGCTCGACCTTGAGATCGAGGCTCATCGTCTCGGCATACCCACCAAGACTCGTCATAACGAGGTTGCCCCCAACCAGTTTGAGTTGGCTCCCATATTCGAGGAGACCAACCTTGCCAATGACCATAACCTTCTGCTGATGTCGGTAATGGATGAGGTTGCCAAGCGTCATAATTTCCGCGTTTTGTTGCATGAGAAACCTTTTGCCGGCATCAATGGTTCGGGTAAGCACAACAACTGGAGTCTCGGCACCGACAAGGGTGAACTCCTTTTCTCGCCGGGAAAGACTCCGGAAGAGAATCTTCGTTTTATTACTTTTGTTGCCAATGTCATGGCGGCTGTCCACAAGCACAACGCCCTTCTCAAGGCATCGATCATCTCTGCCACCAACGCACACCGTCTTGGGGCAAACGAGGCTCCGCCGGCTATTATCTCAATGTTCCTCGGCAGCCAGCTCAGTGAGATTTTAGATCAGGTTCTCAAATCGGGCGATGACACCAATATCGACATCAAGGGTAAGGAGGAATTGAGTCTTAAT
>CAZAWP010000069.1:6583-10142 GCA_964488855.1 uncultured Sangeribacter sp. | reverse complement strand
AAGAGTGGTCAGAAATCTCCACCACCATACCCGCAGGCGTCTACATCGTAAACGGCATCAAAGTCCGCCTCACGAAGTAATCAGCGTCTGTAAAACCCAACTAAACGTGCAATCTCCCTTTTAGGATTGCAACGTACTAATCTAACGAAAAATAGCCTCGGGCACCATCGCCCGAGGCTATTTCTTGTATTAAGAATTAAGAATTAAATATTAAGAGTTAAGAATTAAGGGTTAAGTGGGGGTTAGAGTTTGAGGAGGGAGGAGGAGGAGTCGGTGTTGTTGAGGTTGCGGCGGGCGGTGCGGAAGAGGGAGCCGAAGTCGGCGGTGTAGCTCACGGAGAGGACGACCATGTTGGCGTTGTTCTTGATATAACGCTCACGGTACGAGGGATTGACCGGTGAATATGACCAGCGGGGGTAGCGGGTGCCTTTCTTGTCAAACATATACATCCAGCCGGCATCGATGGTCCAATGCTTGTCGGGCTTATATGTGAAGCTGAGGGCATCGCCGTTCTCCTCCTTGTCGACGTAGTTGCCGCTGAGGGACTTGGAGGGTATCTTGCGCCAGTACGAGATAGTGAAGGGTCCTTTGTTCCACCATATATTGATGCTGCCTCCAAATGAGGTGAGCTGGCGGCACCAGTTATCGCCCATTGTCTCGTAGTGCTCCACGCCTAAATTTACGTTGGCTCCAAAACCGTATATGCCGGTGAGACGCAGGTATACATAACCGTAGGTATTCCATGTACGGCGCGCGTTGATGGTCTGTGAGAGAAACTTCTCGTCGCCTAAATAGAACATGTCGTTCATCGTAAACTTATCCGTTTGGTTATAGCTGAGATACATGGTGGCGGAGAAGTTTTTATAGCGGAAGGTCGGGAACAGTGAGTAGCTGAAACTGTGGGCGACTTTGAGGTCGGGATTACCGTTGGAGAACAGGTATGGTGACAGCTGCTGCTGATAGTCGGTGAGGGCTGACAACGAGGGGATGTTCGGGCTGTAACGGAACCTCGCGCCCACTGACCATGGTTGGCTGATAGTCCACGACAGTTGGGCGGTGGTGATGTTGCTGATGAAGTGCGATTTGTTTTGGTCGTTCTTGATCCAGTAGAGTTTGGCTCCGGTTGAGAGCGATACGTACACGCGCTTGATCTGCTGACCGATCTGGGCGTAGATGTAGTTGTTGTTTTCGGTCAGTACGGGTTTATAGTCTGTCAGCAGATAGGTGTTGGTCGAATAGGATGCAGTATTCTGGTATCCTGCAGAGAATGAGGTCTTGTCGCTGAACTGATGGATATAACTCACCTCGGATATCAAGGAGCGGCGGTGGCTCTTGACATCGGTTATGTAGTCAGTGGAGTTGTCGTCACCGAAGATATAATCGTTGTCGCGGAAGTAAGTCGAGGATGACAATGTGCCCACTACCTCGACCTCGAGTGAGTTCTTTTCGTTGAAATCGTGTCGGAGGAAGAGGTCGAGCGAGGGGGTGAGACCGTGATCCTTGCTGAGATTTCTGTTTTCGTATTCGCCGAGGTAGGAGTCGGAGGTGGTACCGAATAACCGTGATTTGTAGTATGAGGGGAGCATCGAGAAGGTTGCAGAGAAAAGGGTCTTCTTATTGGGGGTGAAGTTGTAGCGCAATCCAAGTTTATGGTTATGGTAATAGAAGGGATTGCGGTCGTGACTCTCGAGGTCTACGCGGAAGTCGCTGCCGATATAGCTCTCGGTGGTGTTGTCGTAGACTTTCTGATAATTACGCCATGACGGGCTATAGGTCAGGGTAAACTGCGAGGGTCCCTGATGATAGGATGCGCGGAAACTGCCGTCCATGAACGCGGTGTTGAGGGCGCTGCGTCCCCAGAGGAATACCTGACCGCCGTCGGTGCGCTGCTTGAGGGTGATGCTCAGGAAACCCTTGGCACCCGAGTTGGCATAACGTATCGGGGTGTCGCGCGTAAATTCGATTTTGGCTATATCTTTGGGCTGGAGGGCATTGACATCCTCCATGGTGGAGGGTACGCCGTTGATGAGGATATATGGATTTCCGCCGTCTACGGTCAGGGAGCGGTTGATGGGGTTGGCATCGAGTCCGGGGAGGGGTAGTTTCTGGAAGAGGCTGAGCGATGATGAGGATGCCCTAACGTCGGCACCCGAGGGGAAGATGATCATACGCCCTTTGGCATCGGTGAAAGAGCCCGCGGTCACCTCGACAGCGTCGAGAGTGCGTCCCTCCGAGAGGTAGACGGTGCCTACGTTGATACTTTTGCCGGATTCGATGACGATGTCGGTAGTGTTGTATCCGGTCATCGAAACCTGAAGATTGAGGGCGGTCTTTACGTTGGTGTCTATCTCAAACTTGCCGTCGGGACCGGTGGTGACACCGTTGATGAACTGTGAACCGGACATCAGACGACACAAGGCACCGACGATGACAGTCGAGTCGTTGTCGGAGCGCACTTCCCCTTGGATGGTGCGTGCACGGAGTGTGGGGATGGAAAGCAAGAGGGCAGCGAGGAGTATCAGACTCCGCTGAAAGCCAAATGGGTAATTTCGTTTCATATCAATATGGTAAATGATTATGGATAGATGTTACTATGCAAAAGCCGGGAGGCTTTTGTTCCCGGGGAGAGCCGGTGTGTGGATAATTAATGCGAAGGTAGGAGAATCCGTCGCATGGCGGGGAGGAGGCGCGGGTTTGCGGCGAGGATGGAGTGGTTGCGGTCGGCGCGCAGAGATTCGACACAGGCACCGGCCTCGATGGCGATGAGCTGACCGGCGGCAACGTCCCAGCGGTTGAGGTTTAGTTCCCAGTAGCCATCCAAAAAGCCGGCGGCGGTGTAGCTTAAATCCAATGCCGCCGAACCCAAACGTCTAACACCGCGGACGTTGAAGACCATGCGGCTTATCTCGGCAAGATTGTTGTCGGGATTGTCGTTGCGGTCGTAGGGCATCCCCGTTGAGACCACAGCTTTGGATAACTCTGCTTTGTCGCCGCAATGAATACGTTTGCCGTTAAACCATGCGCCGGCTCCTTTGACGGCATAGAAACATTCCTCTAAATAAGGAGCATACACCACGCCCAAGACAGCTTCCTTGTTGTACTCAAGAGCTATGGATACGCAAAACTGCGGTAAGCCGGCGGAGAAGTTTGTGGTACCGTCGAGAGGGTCGATGACCCAGCGCCGGGGACGGTCCTCGTGGTCCTTGCCCGATTCCTCGGAGATGATGCCGTGGTCGGGAAAATGCTCGCGGATATAACCGAGGATAAACGCTTCGGATTCTTTGTCGGCGATAGTGACCACGTCACTGTCGTTGAGCTTGGTATGCTGCTCAAGGTTGCGCTTGCGGAAATACCGAAGATGAATGTCGCCGGCACCTTCAGCCATAGCCATGGCTGCCGCTAACAATGGTTTCAAATCTTGCGGTATATCGTTCTCGTGATGTATATCGTGGAGGGTATGGTCTAACTTCATAGTGGAATCATCTTGGGTTTACCGTTACACCGAGGACAGAACAGTTGCAACGAGAAGAGAACAGTCCTGTCAGTGGATTATTATCCT
>CAZAWP010000069.1:2610-6483 GCA_964488855.1 uncultured Sangeribacter sp. | reverse complement strand
TCCTGTCAGTGGATTATTATCCTATCATGGTGCAAGGTACGAAATTCTCATGAGAATGCAAAATAATTCCAATTGATATATTAACTTTGTATAACGCACAGGGATATATAACCTCTTCCAAATATAACCCTAACATCATATAACCCTAACATCTATGACCCATAAAAGGAGTAAGATGATAAGTCATGATTTTAAGATAACGGCAGCCGCCGTCGCAGTGATGGCAGCTGTCGGCATGAATATAGGCGCACAGGCACAGTCGCGGTACAATTTTGATGTGCTCAAAGGTGAAAAACTCAACCGGGGCTTGGTGGCTGTTCGCGACAGTGCCGGGAACGCAGTGCTCTCGTGGCGCTACCTCTCGGCAGACCCCGAAAATATAGCATTTGACCTTTACCGCGACGGCAAAAAGATAAATAAGGAGCCGCTGCGTGATGCTACATTCTTTACCGACATCAAAAGTGGTAATAAAGACGCAGTATATACCCTCAGATCATCTAAAGGGGAGGTCGCCGAGACTCGTTTGGCAGCCGGTTCTCCACTCGGATATATCGAGATACCGCTTGACAAGCCGGAGTTGGGCGTGGATCCGTATGGCAAGGAGTTCTTCTATACCGCCAACGATGCGTCGATAGGTGATGTGGACGGTGACGGCGAATTTGAGATTATACTGAAATGGGATCCGACTAATTCCCACGACAATGCTCATGACGGATTTACCGGTCCGACGTTGATTGATTGCTATAAACTTGACGGCACTAAATTATGGCGAATAGATTTGGGTGAAAACATCCGTTCGGGGGCGCACTACACTCAGTTCTTGGTAGCGGACTTCGATGGTGACGGTTGTGCGGAGATGATTTGCAAGACTGCCGACGGCACAATGGATGGCGTTGGGAAAGTCATCGGTGACCGGCGTGCCGATTTCCGAAATATGAAAGGCCGTATTATCGCCGGTCCGGAGTATCTGACAGTGTTCAACGGCAAGACCGGAGAAGCCATGGCGACCGCCGACTACATACCACCGCGCGGAGAACTGAAGGACTGGGGCGACAGCTACGCCAACCGGTCGGAGCGTTATCTGGCTGCTACAGCCTGTCTTGACGGCGTAAGGACATCGGCTGTGATGTGTCGCGGTTACTATACCCGCAGTGTACTTGCCGCCTACGACTGGGATGGCAAAGACCTGAGTGTCAAATGGGTTTTCGATTCAAATAATCCCGGCTGCGGGGAATATGCCGGTCAGGGCAATCACAATCTGCGAGTGGCGGATGTGGATGGCGACGGTTGTGACGAGATAATCTATGGTCAGATGGCTGTGGACAATGATGGCAAGGGACTTTACTCCACGGGGATGTATCATGGCGATGCAATCCATTTAGTGTCTGATACGGATAACAGCCGCTATTATGTATGGGGTTGTCATGAGAACAAGAAGGATGGCACCACCCTTAGGGATGCAGCCACCGGCGAAGTGATACTGCGCTACCCGAGCAATAAGGATATAGGCAGATGTATGGCGGCGGACATAGATCCCCGTTATCCCGGGGTGGAATTATGGTCACCCAACACCGAGGGTGTAAGGGCGTTTGACGGCACTTTGATTTCGCCGCCGATGGCGTTCCGCAGCGAGGTTTCGGCGGGTGTGCCGGTCAATATGGGAGTATGGTGGGACGGTGACCTGCTGCGCGAACTGCTCGACGGTAATGTGGTCTCCAAATATAATTGGGAAACGGGGGAGTGTGTGCCGATAGCCATAATGGATGGATGTGTATCTAACAACGGCACAAAGGCAAACCCATGTCTGCAAGGTGATATAATCGGGGATTGGCGTGAAGAGATATTGATGCGCACCGCCGACAGTACGGCTCTGCGCCTCTATGTATCGACGATACCGACCGTGTATCGTTTTCATACCTTTCTCGAAGATCCGGCATACCGTCACAGCATCGCCAACCAGAATGTCGGTTATAATCAGCCGACACAACCCGGGTTCTATTTCGGCCCTGATCTGAAAGGTAAGAAATTCAGAGGCACGTATGTTAAATAAAAATCCAAGATCATGAAATGCAATAAAATACTCATATTTTCCTTAACTTTAATTGCCGCTGCCTGCGGCACAAAAGGGGATAAGGAGCCGGAAATAAATGATTCGACCACGCCGCTGCATCTTCTCAAGCCCGACTATGCGGTGCCCTACGGCGTACCCGAGGAATCGAAAGTGCGCGAGGATGTTCGTCGTGTTTTTGACTATATATCCTCAGTGACTCCCGCTGCTGTCACCGATAGTACCGGTAAGAAGATAGAGCTCAACATACCTCTCCCTGAGGGGGCGAAACTCAATCAGGGAACATACCGGCTTACCAGCTACGAGTGGGCGGTAATGTATATGGCGCTCCTTGAAGCCTCAAAAATACTTGACGAAAAGGAGTATTCGGCATACGTGTCGGATCGTATCGGGTTTATGGCAAAGAGTGCGCCGGCGTTCAGAGAACTTGCCTCCCGTACCGGCAAATACGACGGACAGATGCGGCAGCTGTTGGCTCCCGCTTCGTTAGACGATGCCGGAGCGATGTCGGGAGCATTCATGTTGGCCGCCATGAATGATTCGACGCTAAGGATCTCAGAGTTCATCGAGAGCTATTACGATATTGTCGAGAACGGTACCCATCATTTGCCCGACGGCACTATTGCGCGCAACCGACCGCATCATAATTCGGTGTGGCTTGATGATATGTTCATGGCACTTCCTGCCATGGCGGTGCGGAGTAAGTACACCGGTGAACCCAAGCATTTGGATGAAAGCCTGCGTATAGCGACCCTCTTTGTGGACCGCATGTTTATACCCGAGAAGAATATTTTCCGTCACGGTTATGTCGAGGGACACGAGTCGCAACCTTCGATGGCGTGGGGAAGGGCGAACGGATGGGCATTACTGACGCTTAGCCGTCTTCTCGACAATACGCCGGAGGATCACCCTCTGCGTGCACAGCTTCTCGATACCTACCGCCGTCATGTCAAGGGACTCGTGGGGTTGCAGGGGAAGAATGGCTTCTGGCACCAGTTGTTGGATAGAAACGATTCGTACCCCGAAACTTCAGCCACGGCGATTTTTACCTACTGTATAGCGCACGGTATCAATGAGGGATGGCTTGATGCCACGGTCTACGCACCGGTTGCCAACTTGGGTTGGGCGGCGGTGGCATCAAAGATCAATGACCGCGGTGAAGTAGAGGGTGTTTGTGTGGGCACGGGTATGGGATTTGATCCCGCATACTATTATTACCGCCCCAAGAGTGTCAAGGCGGCGCATGGCTACGGTCCGGTGATAATGGCGGGAGCGGAGATGGTGCGACTCCTCTCGACAACCTATCCCCGTATCAATGACAGCGCTGTTCATTATTATTCGGTGGATCCGGAGGCAACCGTGCCAATCTTCAGCCTCGATGAAAACGGGAAGGCGACGGAAATCTTGCACTAAAAGTCGGATAATTAGATTATTTGCACGATTATCTCCATGTCTGAGGATTTTAGCGAAAATATTAAAGTATTGAAGAGAATGAGTATGCGGCAAATTGTATGTAGATTGATTGCACTTTTCTGTTGTGCAATGGGTATATTGCCGATATATGGTCAGACAGATGTATATATAAAACTCAATGATGCCCACGGTAAACATCCGCGGATAGAGTCGATAACGTTTCCGGGGAATGTCGATAATCTCGATATGTATAACAGTCTGTACGGACATGGGGCGGTTATAGAGAATCCGTGGGTCGCCTATCGGGTCTATATGGATAATCGGCAGAGTCTCGATTTGTATGTCAAGAGACATCCGCGCCTTGAACTCGAAGAAACGGGATTCTATACCAC
>CAZAWP010000069.1:0-2510 GCA_964488855.1 uncultured Sangeribacter sp. | reverse complement strand
TGTGGGTGGATATTGCCCTTGAGGGATATAAGGACACTGATTTGTTCTGTGTCGGAGTGCAGAAACTTGAGACAGACAATGTCGGGTTCATCGGAGCGGATGGATTGGCGGCATCGTGGGGAGCGAATGTGCCTGATAAGGCACGGCCGGAGATAGTGGAGGAAGTAGGGTTAGCCGTCGTGATAGATCCCGCCTATATAGTAGATACGCGTGAGGATGACTTGAACTATCTGTTTATCGTCCGCCCGGACAACGGCGGTCACATCCGTTACCGCGTCCTCTCCGGCGGCTCCCGCGAAGCCACCGGCCCCACCACCGCCCCCGCCTGGTTCACGTACCTCCGCAACCGGGAAAGGAGATGAATTTTCAAAATATATGCAATCAAATAAATTTTATAATCCCCTAAAAAATTATGCTCAGACAATCAGCCTCATCGGTTTTACGCAGAATAATTCAGTTGAAACTGTCTTGATTACTCCCTGAGATATTCTATATTTGGGGGTTTATAAAATAATTAGTATATTTACACGGCGAATTAAACCGCAATGTGTATAGGGGCGTTGGACTAAGAAAAGGAATCAATAATGACAAATTACGATAACAAGAAACTCACGGAATTAGTTCTTTATATCCTTTGCAAGACGGGGGGAGTTGATTTTTACCATATTTTCAAGATTCTCTATTTTGCAGAGATGAAACATCTGGCAAAATGGGGAAGCGGGATTGTACCCGATGAGTTTTGTGCTTTGAAGTATGGTCCTGTTCCTACACGTCTGTATGACGCTGTCAAAGAGTTGGGACGAAACGGCATGAAACTTTCAGAGGATTTGTCAGAAGTCGTCAAGTTTGCCGGGGAAGATGCTCCTAATGTCCTGCTTCCTCGTAGAGAAGTTAATATGCAATTTCTTTCAAAGTCAGAAATTGAAGCATTGGATGAGTCCATAGGCGAACATGAATCCATGACGTTCGATCAGCTAATGAGAAAATCTCATGACGCTGCATGGGATGAGGCTCACAGACGTGTGCATGGCACCAATGTCATTTCTCCAATCTCAATGGCAAAAGTAATGAAAGCCGATGATGCGATGTTGGAGTATATAAAAGAGCAGATGGAAATTGAAGCAGCCCTCAGATGATGAAAATATCAGATGCTCTCAATGCCGACGAAATATTGCGGTTAGCGACCCGAACGGTCAAGGTCGGTGATGTGTATGAAATTACAATGACCGAGGCTAATGGTATAAAGCCAAAGGATGGAGACTCCTCAAGAGACAAATATTTTATTGTCCTGGGTTTTGACTCCGAGGGGGTGGCGTATGGTGGCGTTATAATAAACTCTCAAATCAATAAGAACCTTCCGCCGCATATTAAGATGTACCACATGCCTATCAAACAATCAAAGTATCCCTTCTTACGCTATGATTCATTTGTAGATTGTGTCCAATTAAAGAGAGCCTATCCTCAGAAATTCACTGAGTGGAATTTCATGGGAGCACTCGATGAATACGACGTAGAATTAATTATCGGTACAATTAAGGAGAGTCCGCGAGAAAGCCTTGAACATCTTTCTCAATATGGTCTGTAGCAACTATTTGGAATTTACTTGTTGTTGCGTGGGTTAAACCGGTGGCGGATATAGTCGTTGTAGGCGATGTAATAGTATATGGCGCAGATTACAAACAGGAGGATTGCCAGTGCGCCGGCACAGCCGCGTAATATCATCACAGATCGCCACTGCAAGCTGTCCATCCAAATGACGGTAGACATCAGCAGCAGGAAGATAACGCATGCAATCCCGATCGCGGAATACTTCCATACCCGATATTTCGGACGGTTTAACCATTCATTAATGCTCTGCCGCTCATGACCATACTTCTCCATAATATCCACTCCTTTTGGTACAAATTTACAAAAATGTTGCTTAAAGGGCAAAAGTAGCCTTGGATTTAATTATGATTAGATCGGAGTAATTGGAGTAATCGGAGAAATTGGAATAATTGGAATAATTGGAATAATTGGAATGATGGTAACAACGAACAACGGTATCATAGGCGGGTATCATAGATTGGGGAATAGTAAATTTGGTTGTCCTTATTTGTTAAAAATCTACATAATAGGGAGCAAACTATTGACATAGATTAAAATATTTTATAATTTTGTCATTGCAGACCGCTCTGCAGAGCCCGGTCCTGGGTTTTGAGGGAGGGCTGCAAGACATATACAAGCGTTTACTTGACGCTCTTTCTTGACTCATCGGAATCTGGTAAATTCAATCGTAGCCAAGAATGCAGCAAACGGTAGATGCCTATGTGGATATGTGTATTCTGTCCGTATCCGGCGCGTGAGCGTTGGGTATGGGCATATAGCATATTCTGCGTGAGGCTCTGCACGTTTGCTCGTTCAACTATGATGGGCAATGCGAAGGCCTCAGGATGTGAACGAGCAAACAGTACGGCTCTCACGTATTCTATGTTAAATTCCAAATAATTTTGGGATTTTTTTGTTTTAGG
>CAZAWP010000068.1:4766-10434 GCA_964488855.1 uncultured Sangeribacter sp. | reverse complement strand
TCAGGCTCGTGAGGAAAAAGTTTGTCTTCGGGTGTAAAGGAAGTCCGAGTGTAAAGGAAGTCCGGGTGTAAATAAAGTCCGGATTAATTGTAATTATTTAATTGTAATTATTATGGTTTCTGACAGCTGCTCCCAAAGGCCTCGCTATCATCAGCGAGCTTTCGCCCATAACTATCATGCCCCGTTCATTTACCATATCATTATCTCAAAGAGAGAAGGAGCCCACAGCTTTGGAACCGTAAAAGGGAGTGCCGGCATTGCACCGGGGAACAATGGATGCGCCTTTATCGAGGAGTCAGTGTTAGGCACTATTATAGCCAAGGAGATACTCAAATTGCAGTACGCCTTCCCGATTTTGCAGATCTATCAGTTTGTCGTGATGCCTGACCATGCCCATATCTTATTACGTGTCAAGGATTGGTCGGAAAAGCACCTCGATTTTTATATAGAAAAATTATTTGAAAATGTAGCTGACTCTTACTCAAAAACAATTGGCAAAATTGTTAATCCTGACGACATCTTTCAACCCGGTTACTGCGATAAACCCTTACTCTTACAGCGTAGTCTCGACGGTATTTTCCGTTATATCCGCGAGAATCCTCACCGACTTGCCATGCGCAAGCAGTTCCCTCAATTTTTTAGACGAACACGAAGACTGTTGATCGGAGGCAATGAATACGAAGCCTATGGCAACCTCTTCCTTTTTCGCAATCCCGATAAAGAGGCTGTAAAGATCAGCCGAAAATTCACGCAAAAGGAGTGCGATCAAAAAATATCAAAATGGCTCTCGGATGCAGCTAAAGGGACAATCCTTGTTTCACCTTTCATTTCACCAAAGGAGAAAGCTATTCGCGCCGAAGCCGAAGAACTCGGTGCAAAAATCATTTTAATCACTCACAAAGCCTTCACCGAGCGCTACAAGCCTTCGGCTCACGATTTCTCCTTATGCTGCGAGGGTCGGCTGCTCATCATCTCTCTCGGGTTACCCTCCAAAACACCCATTTCCCGCCAAATTTGCCTGCAGATGAACGCCCTCGCCGAAGCAATAGCAAAATAAGAATTGGCGTCCGGGTTAAGGGAGGATGGCGGCGAGGCGGAAGGTGGCGGTCGCGGTGGTGCGGGCGCCGGGGAGGAAGAAGCCGAGGGTCTCGGTGCCCGCGAACATCCACGGACCGTTAGAGTCGTTGGAGACCGCCTCAAGATAGTCGTAGAAATCGCGCGAGATCTGCGTCACAAGTACGGTGACGAGGTCGCCGTCGCGCAAATCGTCCTCATCCTCGGGTTCCTCCTCAATCTTGCCTAACATCACGATATTGCTCACAATCCCCTCCTGCGCGCCGTGGTCGGTAACCGTCTTCCATCGCCACATCTCGCCGTTGCGGAGATAACGCAGCCAGTAACAGGTGCCGGCTGCCGGATCCACGTCCTCAAACTTAGTGACCAAGAGTCCAGAATCACCGTACGGCATCTTATACGAGCTAAATTCCATCCCCACAATTGGCACCTCGGGAGTCATGACACCCGTTGCAGTAGCTACCTTCCCCTGCCGCTCCACGACTACCAAATATTCATGCCCCGGCACTCCCCTTAAAGGCGCTCTAAATACTCCGTCAGCGCCGGGAATCAGCTCGTGACTGCCATTAGACATACCATCGGTCAGAGTAGTACCGTCTGCCACTGCTGTACCTGCGGTTAGAGTGGTACCGTCGGTCAGATCGGTTATCGTTATCGTCGCGTCGGTCTGCGGGATGGTGTCCAATGCCTCGCCCATGGGAGTGGTATGGGTCAGCTTGGCGTAGGCGCCATCCTGCGTCAGGAATATTTCGGCGACGGGTATCGCCGGTATCTCATGATACTTGAAATCCAGTTCCTTTTCGCAGCCGGTCAATAACATGCCCATCAGCAAAACCAAACCCGGAAGCCCCTTGAGCCCCAAAGCGGTTAATAGTTTATATAGTCGGGTATTCATAAAGATTAATAATTTAGTGGTAAGGTAGTTACCCCTTTAAGTAAGTTTTTAAATAACTCCGTAATATTATTATAATCAATTGATTATCTACTTACAGCGTCAGGGTGTAGGAAATCGAGGGGACGATGCCGAAGAGCGACATCTGCACGGCACGGGTGCCGGACGGTTTGGTGTCATCGCTCTCGAAGTAGATGATATAGGGGTTATAGCGACTGTAGGCGTTATAGAAACCGAATGACAGTTCTCCCTTGAAATGCCGGTATTGCTTAGTCCATGTCGCCGACAGGTCAAGGCGGTGTGTCGGAGGTGTCCGGTACTTGTTGCGACCTTCGTAGTAGTAATACGTGATACCGTCAATCGAGTATTTGAGATCGGGAGCAGTCAGGGGTGTACCGCTGTAGGCTATCCAAGTTCCCGAAAGGGTCCAGCGGGGATTGATGGTCCAGATAGCCGTCACGGAGAAGTCATGGCGGCGGTCGTTGGTGGCATCATACCATCTCCCGTCGTTGATCTGCGGTATGCGGGTCTGTGTGCGCGAGATGGTGTACGACACCCAGCCGGTCACCTTGCCGGTGTTCTTGCGAAACATGAACTCCGCCCCGTAGCTGCGACCCTCGCCGCGCGCCACCAAGGACTGCGGATCCAGGCGGGTGAACATATTAACTCCGTCGAGATAGTCGTAGACATTGCGCATGTCGCGGTAATACCCCTCAACCTGCCAGTCAAAGGCACCGTCTTGGGTCATGCCCGTATATCCTATTCCGATCTGCTTGGACTCCTCGGGAAGTATCACAGACGAGGAAATCATAGTGCGGTCGAAGGGGAAGTTGGTCGATGACGAACGGAGGCTGTGGAGGTTCTGAGTGGTCATGCCGAAGCCTGCCTTAACGTTATGCAGTTCGGTGATATTCCATTTGAGGCTCACCCGCGGTTCGGCGTTGAAATAATTCTTTTTCCCGTAATCGGGAGTCATTTCGTCGGGACTGCTGAAGGCTGAAAATCTTCGTCCGCTGAGTGTAGTGAAGAGCGATAACCTGACGCCGGCGGTGAGGGCGAACCGTTCGGCGAAATCTCCCTCATAGTCCACCCATAAGGCATTCTGCCAACCGGAACGGAGGTCTATCATGTGAAGGTCATTGACTGTCATATCGCCGGATTTGACCTTGAGGAGCTGCGAGCGCACACCAAATTCGAGGCGATGAAAATCAGACAAAGAGAGATTGATTTTCTCATTTACAGCCCAGTCGCGAATGTACTGCTTGAGCTGCTGGTCGTAGCCTCCGATACTCTGCTGCATATCAGGGTCGTAATCGGTATAGGCTCCGGTGGTCAGGAAGGTGGCGTTTCCTGCTCGCGCAAGATAGTTTAGCGCCACACCGAGGTTGCCCCAATAGAGTCCCATGGTGTTCTTGATTGCCATATTGTCGCGGCTATAGAAGACTGTGGCATCGAGGCGCTGCGTCGCGGAGGGTGAAAACGAGACTTTGGCGGAGAGATCGTAGAAATTCATGATAGTGCTCCTGTACTGAGGCACCATCTGCAGGAAAGCATCGACATACGACCTGCGTGCGGCGAGGGCAAATGTAAGTTTATCCTTGACGATCGGGCCGGAGACGGAGGCCTTGGCGGCAAGGAGTCCGAGGGTTGCGGAGGCGTGCCATACATCGGATCCTCCGCGGTGCGAGGTCTGCAGTGTTGAGGAAGTGGCACCGCCGAATGCCGGAGGCACGGGTCCTTTGTAGAGGGTTACCGCCGTGAGGGCATCATCGTTAAAGGTTGAGAAAATGCCCATCACATGCGAGGGGTTATAGAGGGTGATGCCATCCATCTGGATAAGGTTTTGTGTAGCCCTGCCGCCGCGTACACCAAAGCCGCTCGACCCTTCCCCCTCACTCTGCACTCCCGGCAACAATGTGATCGATTTGAGCACGTCGTTTTCGCCGAATAGTGCCGGGGTCTTCGCCAACTGCGACAACTCCAGTCGCTCTGTCCCGAGCGCACGAGCGGCAAGACGCTGGTGCGCCGAAGTCGCCGTCACCACCACGTCATCGAGGCGCGTGACTGTGGTATCCGCGACGCTCGCAGCCTCCGGCACGGCTGGCTCCGCAGTGGCACGAAGCAGGGGCAGCATTAGGATAAATGACAGCAATATTAGTTTACGAAATATCATGACGCGAAGCGGTTCTTAGGATTAGACACTAACGGAGGAACACATAGATTAAACCGGATTGGAACGGGGTTGTTGCAGTCTCAGGATCCGGCAGACTCACGGCTTTTCGGACTCTTCTGCCGGATGAAAATGGGTGTAGATGATATGGGCCTTAGATTTGCCGACGACGGCGGCTATCGACTCCTCACTCTCCTCTTTGAGTCGTTTTATGCTCTTGAATTTTTTCATCAGCGTGGCAGCCGTGACCTCGCCGATACCTTTGACGGTATCAAGTTCGCTGACGACCTGCCCTTTCGAGCGACGGTTACGGTGATGAGTGATACCGAAACGGTGAGCCTCGTCGCGTAGTGCCTGCACGACCCTCAGCGACGGTGATTTTTTGTCTATATATAGCGGCAAGGTGTCTCCGGGGAAATAGATTTCTTCGAGTCGTTTTGCTATGCCGACAAGTGCTACCTCGCCACGGATACCCATTTCCTCGAAGGCTTCGACAGCGGCGTGAAGCTGCCCTTTACCACCATCGACTACGACCAACTGCGGCAGGGGTTCTCCCTCCGCCATCATACGGGTATAACGCCGGTGCAGAACCTCCTTCATCGACGCGAAATCGTCCGCTCCTACCACCGTCTTGATATTGAAATGACGGTAATCGCGTTTGGAGGGTTTGCCGTTGCGGAAAACTACACAACTTGCCACGGGATTTGTACCCTGGATGTTGGAGTTATCGAAACATTCGATATGGCGCGGCTGGACGTTCATACGGAAATCTGACTGCATCCGCTCCATAAGTTTCTCGACGCTGCGCTCAGGATTGATTTTCTCCTGCTGACGCTCGGTTTCGTGCATATACTGCGTGGCGTTCTTGGTTCCCACATCGAGGATTTTCTTCTTGTCGCCGCGCTGCGGAACGATGAAATTTACCCCCTTGAACTCCACATCGGGGAGGAAGGGTACGATGACTTCGGTAAATTTTCGGTCGAAACGTCGACCGATCTCGGCGATTGCCATGGAGAGTATCTCGGGTGCCGAGGTCTCGTTCTTATGGCGCCGGTATTCGAGGGTCAGACTCTGTACTACCGCCCCGCGGTGCAAGTGCATGAAATTGACAAAGGCTCGTTCATCGTTCTCTACATATGCAAACATGTCGGCGCTGACAGTATCGCGGCTACCGACTGCCGAACGGGCATTGTATTTCTTGATAATCTCATAGCGCTCTTTGACGCGTTGTGCCTCCTCGAAACGCCATGCCTCGCTAAGACGCCCCATCTCATCGAGCAGCATTCTTTCGAGTTCTACGGTCTCGCCATTCAGGATTTGCCTGATTTTGGATATATACGCGCCGTAATCATCGGGATTTATCAGCCCTTTGCATGGTCCGGCGCATTTACCGATATGGTAGTCGAGACAGAGGGAGTAACGATTGCGCGCTATACTGCGGTCGTCGAGGGCATGGCGGCACGAACGAAGCGGATAGGTCTCGCGGATAAGGTTAAGCACCTCGCGTGCTGCCGATGAATTGGCGTACGGAC
>CAZAWP010000068.1:3380-4666 GCA_964488855.1 uncultured Sangeribacter sp. | reverse complement strand
GTCTCGCGGATAAGGTTAAGCACCTCGCGTGCTGCCGATGAATTGGCGTACGGACCGTAGTAACGACCCGGCAATGACTTGTCACGCGTCATGAAAACGCGGGGATAGAGTTCCTTGGTCACCACGATCCAGGGATAGGATTTATCATCCTTGAGGAGCACATTATAGCGGGGCTGATACTCCTTGATCATGGCATTCTCAAGGTGGAGGGCATCCTCCTCGGTGGCTACGACGATAAAGCGCAGATCCACGATGTTGCGCACAAGCAGATTCGTGCGGACGGAGTCGTGACGGCGGTTGAAATATGACGATACACGCCGTTTGAGGCGCTTTGCCTTACCGACGTAGATTACCTTGCCGTAGCGATCCACATACATATAGACACCCGGAGAGTCGGGAAGGTTGAGAATCTTCTCGCGCAACTGTTTGCCGGGGCGGTTGTTGAAGATATCCTCCTGCGTGCGGTCAGGCTTTATCTCGATACCGAAACCGCCGAACTCGTCAATATTGCGTCCATAGCCGGCAAGGAGTCGGTTAAGATCCGACTCCTCCTCGTTATTTGAATTTTGATTGATTATATTTTGCTCTTCAGCCATCATATTTTTCTTTATAGAGATAACGTAAAGAGAGCGTGCTGTAGTGTTATACGGAGGGTAATAAAAGCGTCGGGAGCGGATGACTGTAGGCATCTGCTCCCGACGGTTGCAATTAGGTCATGAATCAATATTTGAGAAGGGCGGTCACCTCGCAGTCTGCGGGTAGAGCCTCACGACCGTGGAGGTCTGTCAGTTCAACAACAAAATTTATATAAATTTTTCGCGGATTCATCGACTTCACGAGGTCGTAGCAGGCACGCATGGTACCACCGGTAGCGAGGAGGTCATCATGGAGAACAACCACGTCATTCTCGTTGATAGCATCGCTGTGAAGCTCGATTGTATCGACACCGTATTCCTTTGCGTAGGCTTTCTTGATAGTCACCGAGGGGAGTTTGCCGGGCTTACGCGCGGGGACGAAACCGCAACCAAGTTCGTAGGCCATGATCGAACCACCGATGAAACCGCGAGATTCGATACCTACAACCTTGGTCACACCCTTGTCGCGGTAGAAATCGGCACAACCCTTACCCATCACATGGAGAGCCTCGCCGTTCTTGATCAAAGTTGTCAAGTCGCGGAACATGATACCCTTCGAGGGGAAGTCGGGCACACAACGGATCGTTTCCTTTAACTGTTCAATTTCCATAGTTGGTTAATTTTATCATTGGAATTATTTGAATAATCGGA
>CAZAWP010000068.1:0-3280 GCA_964488855.1 uncultured Sangeribacter sp. | reverse complement strand
GTTTTTAGTTTTTAGTAGAGATATTTGATTGTTCCACGTGGAACAATTTGGCCTTATCTCTCTAATATAGCGTCGATTATTACGATTAATTCGCAAATTAATCAAGACTAATCTCAATATGCTATCTGCGGATGAGGAGAAGGAGGATGTTGATGTCGGCGGGAGAGACGCCGGGAATGCGGGATGCCATGCCTATCGTTGCCGGACGCTGTCGGCTCAGTTTCTGGCGAGCCTCGGTCGAGAGTGCCGGCACTTTATTATAGTCGAAGTTGGCGGGAATCTTCACATGCTCCAGGCGCATCGTCTTCTCGGCAAGCTCCTTTTCGCGTTTGATATATCCTTCGTACTTTATCAGTATCTCGGCTGCCTCGACAATCTCGACTCGCCTACCCTCCTCGATCTCGCCCAGGTGCTTCTCTACCTGTGTGACGACCGAAGCTATAAGTGCGTAACCGACTCCGGGGCGCTTGACAAGGTCATAGAGCTTAACGCCTGCATTGAGAGGCTGGGCACCGTTCTCCGCAAGAACACGATTCAGTTCGGCGGTGGGATGAACGGTGAACTCGCGGGACCATTCCATCAGCGCATCGCGCTGATCGCGTTTCGACAGATAGGCTTTCTCCCGCTGTTCATCGGCAAGCCCTATTTCCACTCCTATCGGTGTCAGGCGCATGTCGGCATCATCCTGACGCAACAGTATGCGGTACTCGGCACGCGAGGTAAACATACGATACGGTTCATCGACTCCTTTGGTGACGAGATCGTCGATCAGCACTCCTATATATGCTTCATCGCGACCGAGGATAACCGGATCCTCTCCCTTGACGCGCCTGGCGGCATTGATACCTGCCATCAGTCCCTGGGCGGCAGCCTCCTCATAACCGGTGGTGCCGTTGATCTGTCCGGCGAAGTAAAGACCCTTCACGAGGCGTGTACTCAGGTCGTGACGCAACTGCGTAGGCTCGAAATAATCGTACTCTATGGCGTAGCCGGGGCGGTAGATCTGGACATCCTTGAGCGCCGGAATCTGCTGCAATGCCTCGACCTGAACCTGCCACGGCAGCGACGAAGAGAAGCCATTGATGTAATATTCAGCGGTGGTCTCCCCCTCCGGTTCGAGGAAGAGATGATGGCTCTCTTTATCAGCAAAGGTCACTATCTTAGTCTCTATCGAAGGACAGTAGCGGGGCCCGATACTCTGTATATCGCCGTTGTATAGGGGAGAATCGGCTAAATTGTCGTGGAGTATCCGATGAACCTCCGGATTGGTGTAAGTAATCCAGCAGGAGCGCTGGCGGAGTTCGCGGTGAACGTCCGGAAGGAAGGAGAAGCGGTGAAAATCCGAGGGATCGTCACCTTTCTGCTCTTCGCACAATTCAAACTTTATGCTCTTGCCGTCGATGCGCGGAGGGGTGCCGGTCTTCATCCTGCCGACGCTGAAGCCAAGCTCACGGAGTTGGTCGGAGACACCTTTTGAGGCTGACTCGGCGATACGACCTCCCTCTATCTTGGTGCGACCGAAGTGCATCAGACCATTCATGAAGGTACCAGTGGTAAGGATGACATTGGGCGCATTAAATGTAAAACCGAGGTCGGTCTTTACACCCGTAACCTTAAATTTAGCATCGTTGAAAGCAGCATCTGATTCACCACTACCCTCCCCTTTTTCTTCGGCTTCTACGTCGTTGAGAGGTTCGAAGTTCAGGGAAGCGACAGTATCCTGAAAGAGGTCGAGCCCGGGAGTGTCTTCGAGCGTACGTCGCCAGAGTTCGACGAAGCGTGTTCGGTCAGACTGCACGCGCGGCGACCACACCGCCGGACCTTTGGAGCGGTTGAGCATGCGGAACTGTATTGCGGAGCGGTCGGCTATGATACCCATACAGCCGCCGAGTGCGTCGATCTCGCGCACGATCTGACCCTTGGCTATACCGCCGACGGCAGGGTTACACGACATCTGCGCGACACCGTTGAGGTCTTTTGTTATCAGCAGGGTACGGGCACCGAGGCGCGCCGAAGCAACGGCTGCCTCACAGCCGGCATGACCGGCTCCAACTACTATGACATCGTAATCATAGCGCATCTTTTATTCCTTTCTTTTTTATCTATGTCTTATCGTATCTGAGTCATATTATATGTGTGCGGGAAACTCCACCATGTTTCCGGACTCAGATTGTCTGCCTACAATTGCACTCAGATAGTTTCCCAAATACGGAGAGCTTCGTTTTCGTGACGTTCCATTATTTCCCGTTCTCCGGGACCTTTGTCGTCGATGCCGCAGAGATGCAGCACTCCGTGGATAATGACGCGGAGAAGCTCTTTGTCGTATGTAACCCCGAGTTCGGCGGCATTGGAGGCGACGGTATCGAGTGAAATAAGAATATCACCACCTATACGACCGTTACGCGAATAATCGAAAGTGATGATATCGGTATAGTAATCGTGGCCAAGAAATTTATTATTAGCCTCGAGGATATAGTTGTCATCGCAGAAGCAGTAGGTTAGTGAACCGACCTTGCAGCCATGGCTGTAGGCGACTTCATTTATCCATCTGCCGATCTTGTCATACTCTAATGCGGGTAACTCGACATTTTCAGCTATGTAGTCTATCATAAGCAAATGATAACGAACTGTTGAAAATTTTGATTGTGCGGCATATTTCCGAGGAGTGGATTTTATCTATCCGATGCTAAAGAAATATCGCGACAAAAAACATTACCCCCGCATCGCAACTGATATGAATGTCGCGACACGAGGCATCTCCGTTTTATATCGCAAATATAATAATTTTCAACCTTACAATAAAATTAATCTGCTCGAATATATTCTTTTATAATAAATGCTATTTTAACATAGATTAGTATAATCAATAGGTTTATCTATAAAAATCTTATAAGCTATATCAAAAGGAGGATGATTTGATGCTATTTCACTTGATAATCCACGATTGTAGATAACTTATGTATCTATTTGATTATATGTCATTTATTCCAAATATAAGCATAAGTTAAGGCTCTGAGAATTGAATAACCGATATAATTCGTGTAATCCATCACATAAATAAGAGTCTGAACAAAGAGGAGAGTGGTGTACAAGAGGCGTGTATAACAAACAAGAGGCCTGATTCACATCAGACCTCTTGTTTGTGTATTTCAATAATACAATACTTTAACAAACTAACCTAACATCATGAAACGATTTTCTGATATTATAACAGCCGGTTTGTTTGAATGGTTCAATAAAGTTGAAAAAATTTTTTGTCGGTAGATAATGCTACCCACGG